>JAKJAC010000060.1:276-18082 GCA_022707705.1 Chloroflexota bacterium | reverse complement strand
TTAGGGTTTGCATACAGCAATCTCAACGAGGTTCCCGAAGAACCTACTGCCGCAGACCTGGAGAAAGACCTGATTTTCGTCGGTCTGGTGGGCATGATTGATCCAGCCCGCCCCGAAGTAAAAGATGCAGTACACACCTGCCGCACCGCGGGCATCCGCCCAGTCATGATCACGGGTGACCATCCCCTCACCGCACGCTACATCGCCAGTGAATTAGGTATTGCCAAACAAGATTCTCATGTCATCACCGGCGTAGAACTGGAGCAGATGACAGATTCCGCGTTGGAAGAAGCCGTCAAGGATGTCTCCATCTTCGCCCGCGTCTCGCCGGAGCACAAATTGCGCATCGTCACCGCCTTCCAGAACAACGGGCACATCGCTGCGATGACGGGCGATGGCGTCAACGACGCCCCCGCACTCAAAAAGGCTGATATTGGCGTGGCGATGGGCATCACCGGCACCGATGTTGCCAAGGGAACTGCGGATATGGTGCTCACAGATGATAACTACGCAAGCATCGTCGCTGCAGTAGAGCAAGGGCGTGTCATCTACTCCAACATCCGCAAGTTCGTCTTTTTCTTGATCTCCTGTAACATTGCGGAGATTATGATCATCTTCCTGGCAACAATAGCGGGGCTGCCAATGCCGCTCACCGTTATCCAGCTGCTGTGGCTCAACTTGCTGACAGATGGCGCACCGGCACTGGCGCTGGCAATGGAGAAGGGCGATCCCGATGTCATGTTGGTGCCGCCGAGGCCCAAAGAAGAATCCATCATCAACAACGAGATGCGCAACAGCCTGATTAGCCGGGTGATTTTCCAGACCGCTGCTGTGCTCGGTGCGTTCCTGCTGGGCCTGTACTGGCACCTCGATGAAGCCATTCCGGCGGGTCAGAACGCGTTGGGCTACATTCTCCGCCATGATTGGCGCGGGGTGGATGTGACGCACGCCGTGACGATGGCTTTCGTGGGACTCTCGCTGGTAGAGCTCTTCCGCGCCAACACCGTTCGCTCCGAGCGCACCCCTCTACACAAACTGGGCTTCTTTAGCAACACATACATGCAGGGGGCAGTGATCGTTTCAGTGGTGTTGCTACTCCTGGTCGTCAACGTACCGTTCCTGCAACCCATCTTCAACACCACATTCTTGACTTTCCGCGAATGGATGGTGGCGGTAGGGTTAGCGCTCATTCCATCAGTGGTTGAAGAAGTGCGCAAGATTCTCGTCTACCGAAAGCATCACGCTTAGGTTTGCCGGGGCAAATTCAACACAAACGAGGTACTCATGCAAGAAGAAAAAACGCTTCAAAATCTATGTATCAACACCATCCGCTTCCTTTCAGCAGATGGCGTGCAGCAAGCGAACTCCGGACATCCGGGCTTACCGATGGGGACAGCGCCGATGGCTTATGCGATTTGGGCGCACCATCTGCGGCACAATCCTGCCAACCCTCAGTGGGCTAACCGTGACCGCTTCATCCTTTCAGGTGGGCATGGCTCGATGCTGCTTTACTCGTTGCTCCATCTGACGGGCTACGACCTGCCGCTGGAGGAACTCAAGCGCTTCCGTCAGTGGGGCAGCTTGACCCCCGGTCACCCAGAGTACGGAGTGACGCCCGGTGTTGAGACTACCACCGGTCCTCTGGGACAGGGCTTCGCCAACGGCGTGGGCATGGCGATTGCCGAAGCGCAGCTGGCGCAAACTTTCAATCGTCCCGGACACTCCCTGTTTGACCATTTCATCTACGCCATCGTGACCGATGGAGACCTGATGGAAGGCGTTGCAGCTGAGGCCGCCTCTCTTGCCGGACATCTCCAACTCGGCAAACTCATCTACCTCTACGATGATAACCGCATTTCCATCGAAGGCTCGACGGACATCGCCTTCACCGAGGATCGCGGCAAGCGCTTCGAAGCCTACGGTTGGCACGTGCAGCGCGTCGAAGATGGGTTGGATGTAGAAGCCATAGATCGTGCCATCGAAGCCGCCAAACAGGATCCGCGCCCCTCACTGATTATGGTCCGCAATATCATCGGCTATGGCTTGCCCACACGCGCGGGTACCCCAAAAGCGCATGGTGAACCGCCAGGGCCAGTCGAACTCGATGGCGCAAAGGAAAACCTGGGCTGGCCCAAGGAACCGCGCTTCACCATTCCGGAGGCAGCGTTGGCACTCTTCCGGCAGGCGCAGATTCGTGGCGCGCGTCTGGAAGCCGAATGGCAGCAGAAACTTGTCGCCTACGAAGCCGAATACCCCGAACCGGCAGCCGAACTCAAACGGCGCCTGGCAGGGGCATTGCCCGCGGGTTGGGAGGCAGCATTGCCCACCTTCCCCGCGGATGCGAAAGGTATGGCGACGCGCGCCTCTTCTGGCAAAGTGCTCAACGCCCTGGCGGGCGTCTTGCCCGAACTGATGGGCGGCTCAGCCGACCTGGCGCCCTCCACCAACACCTGGATGAACACCAGTGGCGCCTTTGCCGCTGATGACCATTCGGGGCGCAATATCCACTTTGGCGTGCGCGAGCATGGCATGGGCTCGGTAGTCAACGGAATGGCATATCATGGCGGGGTGATCCCCTTCGGCGCCACCTTCATGGTTTTCTCCGATTATATGCGTCCTCCCGTGCGGTTGGCAGCACTCTCTCATCTAGGCTCGATCTGGGTCTTCACCCATGATAGCGTCGGAGTAGGCGAAGATGGACCGACACACCAACCGGTTGAGCATCTCGCTGCACTGCGGGTGATCCCCAATCTGATTACACTGCGCCCCGCCGACGCCAATGAGGTTGCTGAGGCATGGAAAATCGCAATTGAGAACCGTCATCGCCCGACGGCGCTGGTGCTGACGCGCCAGAACCTCCCCACCCTCGACCGTACCATCTACGGACCGGCAGAAGGCGTTCGACGCGGCGCGTATGTGCTGGCAGACCTGGGTGAGGGAAAACCGCAGCTCATTCTCATGGCAAGTGGCTCGGAGGTGAGCCTGATCTTAGAAACCGGCAAGCGCCTGGTAGAACAAGGTTTCTCCGTACGCCTGGTCTCCTTCCCCAGCTGGGAGCTCTTCGCCGAACAGGATGCCACCTACCGAGACGCTATCCTGCCTCCGGGAATTCCCCTGCGCGTCTCCGTAGAAGCAGGCGTCTCGCAGGGCTGGCATCGCTGGGTTGGTTCAGCGGGGCGTGTCATCGGGTTGGACCGCTACGGCGCCTCGGCGCCAGCCAATCTGGTTTTCGAAAATCTAGGTTTCTCGGTTGCGCACGTCGAAGCGGTCGCCCGGGAACTACTCCAGCAGAAGTGAGGGAGGAATGACGAACACGACTTTGCAGCTGCTCGAGGCGGGACAATCCGTCTGGTACGATAACATTCAGCGCAGCCTGTTGCGCAATGGGGCGCTGGCGGGAATGATCGGGCGTGGGGAGATCCGCGGTGTGACCTCCAACCCGACCATCTTTATGAACGCAATCACCAAATCGCAAGACTATGATAGCAGCCTGCTGCCGCTGTTTGAGGCGGGCTTGAGCAACGAAGAGATTTTCTTCAGCCTGGCAGTTGAAGATATTCAAAACGCCGCCGACCTGTTCATGCCGCTGTACCAGGAAAGTCACGGGGGCGATGGTTACGTCAGCCTGGAGGTCAGCCCATATCTGGCGCACAATGCCGAGGCAACCCTGGCGCAAGCCAAAGAGCTGTGGCAACGGGTCGCCCGCCCGAACCTGATGATCAAGATTCCGGCAACAAAAGCAGGCTTGCCTGCTATCACCGAGGCGCTAGCAGCGGGAATCAATGTGAATGTGACGCTGATTTTCGCGCTCGACCGCTACCGCGCAGTGATGGATGCGTATATGACCGGGCTGGAGAAACGTGTGGCAGCGGGTTTGCCGGTTGCCGCGATCGCTTCGGTAGCCTCGTTCTTTGTCTCGCGAGTGGATTCTAATGTAGATGCTCGTCTGCAAAAGATCATCGCGGTTGGCGGCGCGGAGGCAGAGAAGGCACAAGCGTTGCTGGGCAAAGCTGCTATCGCCAACGCCAAACTGGCATACGCTGCCTTTCAACAGGATTTCGGCGCGGAGCGCTTCCAGGCGCTGGCGGCGCAGGGTGCACGCCTACAGCGCCCATTATGGGCTTCGACAAGCACCAAGAACCCGGCATACCGCGACGTGATTTATGTCGAAGAGCTCATCGGACCTCATACCGTCAACACGATGCCGCCGCAGACAGTGGTAGCTTTCCTCGATCACGGGCAGGTGCGCCCGAGTCTGGAAGAAAATGTAGATGGAGCACAGCAAGCGCTGGAAGGCCTTGAAGCGCTGGGGATTTCGATGGCTGAGGTCACTCAACAGTTGGAAGAAGAAGGTGTTGCCTCCTTCTCAGATGCTTTCACCGTGCTCCTTAAGGCGATTGAGGGACGGCGTTGAGCGTGAGATGTGCTTAGGTCGAGGGACAAGCCCACGGTAAGACAGAGTTGAGGCTACCCCACCCCTTTTGATCTCCCCTCCCTAGTGGTTCCGTCGCTGGAGAGGGGAGATTTCTATCAAGACCAGACCCACGCAGGTTGCCCTTTTGGTGATTTCGCATTACACTTTCACCAGACACAGCAACATGGGATAACCTCCCGCCGCGAATTCTGAGGCACATAAAAACACTGCGAACAGAGAGGCACACATGAAGACAAACCGTCGCTTGTGGATTCTGCTGGGAGTCGGCATCATACTAATGATTATTGCTTGTTGCATCGTAGCCATCGTTCTAGGCGCTTTCGCATTTTACCGATCTCAGCCCTTACCACCAACCAGCTCCGAGCTGCAATTTACACCTAGCAGTCTATCCAATGCGCGCGCAGGCGAACCATATACCGTTCTCATCACGGTAAGCAACAACGATACACCTGTTTTCGATATGTGGGTCGAGGACGGCAGTCTACCCCCCGGTCTCTCGCTCACGTATGTCGAGAACAGCAATACAGCCGAAATCAGCGGCATTCCAGCAACCGCGGGAACCTTCCAATTCAGTGTGGGGGCGATGTGCTTCGGCACAAATGTCTCCGGGCAAGTAGGCAACCACAGTTATACGCTCGTGGTCGAATAAAGCCAGGAGTTGGGGAATTTGCACTGCTAATTGGCTTGAGCGACAGAGGAGAAACCCATGCGAACGTTAATCAAGGACACGTCGGTATTAACGCTGGATGAGGAAGATCGCATCCTGGCGGGGGTGGATATCGCGCTGGAGAATCGCGCCATCGTCGCCGTGGGGGAGGCGCCGCCGGATTTCAAAGCCGATGAGGTGATTGACGGGCGCGAGATGGTCGCGTTGCCCGCGTTCTTCAACGCGCACTGCCATGCACCCATGACACTAGAACGCGGATGGGCAGAAGATTTGCCCTTCGACCGCTGGCTCAACGAGAAAATCTGGGTCGCGGAATCGGCGCTCGAAGCCGACGACGTGACCTGGGGTGCCGCCCTCGCCGCCGCAGAAATGATTCGCAGCGGCACAGTCGGCTTCGGCGACCATTACTTCTGGATGGACAAAGTCGCAGCGGTGGTTGAGGAAAGCGGCATGAAGGCGCTGCTCGCCTGGTGTCACTTCGGTATCGGCGATGATAAGGAGGTCGGCGGGGTCTCCTTCGAGGAGACCGTTGCCTTTGTCAAAGCATGGGATGGCGCCGCCAGCGGGCGCATCCACACGGTCATGGGACCGCACTCCCCCTATATGACGCCCGCACCTGTACTGCGGCGTTTTGCTGAGGAGGCAGAGCGCCTGGGTGTGGGTGCGCATTTCCACCTGAGCGAATCGAACGAGCAGGTACGGAACTCGCTGGAGCATCACGGGCTCACGCCGCCGGAGTACGTCGCGAAACTGGGCTTACTGGACCTGCCCCGTCCGGCGCTGCTGGCACACTGTAACGCCGCCACCCTTGAGGATATGAATCTGCTCGCGGCAAAGGGCGCTTTTATCGCCCACGCCCCCAAGACCTACCAGAAGCTCGGTATGGAGATGCCCCCGCTGCCGGAAATGCTCGCGCGGGGAATGCGGGTGGGGTTAGCAACCGATGGGCCCGCCTCGAACAGTGATTTCAACATGCTGGAAATCCTGCGCCTGACAGGGCTACACTGGAAGGGTGCATTGCTCAATCCAGAAGCCTTGCCGCGCATGCAATTGCTCCGCATGACGGCGCAGACTTCCGCAGCGGCGCTGGGATTCCCCGAAAGCGGTGTACTGGCGCCGGGACACCCGGCAGACTTGCAGTTGCTGGATACGACCGCCCCGCACTGGATTCCCCGGCACGACCTGGCAGCAGGTATTGTCTACACCGCACACCCGGGCGATGTAGCCTATGTGTGGTGCGATGGGCAGCTGCTCTACCGCAAAGGCGAATTCCTCACCCTGGATATCGAGCGCATCCGCTGGGAAGCCGAACACCGCGCCTTCCGCATGGTGGGCAAGCCCATGAGCTCCCTGCGGGAGTATGCAGCGTAAAGGGAAGAATATCAGGAAGAACAGAGGATTGCAGAAACTTCAGGCAACACGTTGAACACTTCCCGACCAACGCAACATCGCAAAGGATATTTCTTGAAACATGCCTGATAAGGTTCTAATCACCCTTGAAGGTGATGACATCATCCGCATTCAATGTCATCCCGATTTCATGCCCGGACTGGTAGGTCTGGTAATAGCGACGCTCGGGTGCATTGCTGCATTCGCGACTCGGACGTCGGTTGCGGGTTGGTTGCTGCTACTATTGGTCATTATGTTCATCTACAGTCTCTTTCAGCCGCGGGAGCTCCTGTGTGTCATCAATAAACGGACCGGTTTAGTCTCTTATCAACGCGGCGGCATCTTCGACTCTCACCTTGGCAGGCAGGAAACTGAATTCTTAGCCTCAGCAATCACCACCTTGCAGATGAAACGCTATACCATGCGTTACAAAGACCTCTTCCAAATTCGTCTAGCAGTAAGTCCACGGCAACAACTCGCGCTCAGTGGAACAAATCTCAGCTTCAGTGAATGCCAGAGATATGCACAGGAAATGCAAAGACTGATAGGGACCGATCTGAGAGTTGTAGCAATAGATTAGCCTTACCGCGTCATTTTAGGGGAGCTTTGAATGCCAACCACATTGCTATGCGCCGATACGATTCTGACCCTTGATACTCAAGACACACGCTATGCTCCCGGCTATCTGGTGCTGGAGGGTGACCGCATCCGCGAGGTGGGACCGCAGGCGGCGCTTGCCGGGCGGCACTTCGATGCCGAGATCACGCTCAAAAACCGCCTGCTTATGCCGGGACTGATCAATGCGCATACGCACACACCGATGGTCCTCTTCCGGGGGCTGGCGGAACCGTATTCGCTCTTCACCTTCGAGGGCTGGTATGAGGGCATCCGCTCCTGGGAAGCCGTGCTCGAAGCGGATATGATCGCAGACGCGGTTGCCGTCTCCTGCGCGGAGATGATCCGCACTGGCACTACCTGCTTTGCCGACCAATACTTCTACATGGACCACATCACACCCGTGGTGGAGCAGAGCGGTTTGCGTGCAGCACTGGCTTACGGCATCGTTGAGATGGGCGACGCCGCCGCCAGAGAACGCGAGCTGGGTGCAGCAGCTACTTTCCTCGAATCCATTCAGGGACACCCGCGCCTCAAGGGCTGGGTAGGCCCGCATGCCTTCTTCGTGGATAACAGCCCGAAGGCAATCGAGCTGGAACTGGCGCTGGCAGACCGTTTTGAGACAGGGCTGCACTTCCACCTGGCGACGAGCGGCGAGGAGGAACGCCACTGCCGCGAGCATTTCGGCTGCGGCGCCGTGCAGCAGATGGAACGGTTGGGCATCCTCAAGCGACGCCTGTTGGCGGCACACAGTATCACTATCCCGTCAGAGGATTTCCCCACCCTGGCACGCTATCCTTTCACTGCAGTGATTGCCGCCTCCGCGTGTATGCGCAGCGGCGCAGAGATTGCCGCACTCGATGCCATGCGCCGCGCAGGCATCAACATCGCGCTCGGCACGGATAATGTCGCCAACAACAACTCCTACGATATGTTCAACGAGATGCAGACCACTGCCAAGCTCATGTCCCTACGTGAGAAATGCCCCGCAGCTGTGCCCGCACGCGATATTTTACGGATGGCAACCCTGGGTGGCGCCCGCGCCTTGGGATTGGAAAACGAAACCGGCTCACTGGAAGTAGGGAAAAAAGCCGACCTCATCACCCTGAGCCTCGACGACATCGGTTGGGCGCCGGATGCCGATCTATCCGGGACTGCCGTGGAAACGGCGCTGGTTTACAGCGTCAGTGGAATGCACGTCCGCGACGTGATGGTGGATGGTGCATGGTTACTGCGCGATGGCGCCTGGCTCACACTCGACTACGCCGAGAGCCGTTCCCGTCTCAATGCCGCCTTTGTCCGATTAAAAGCACGAAGGAAAGAGGGTCAGAGATTGGGAGGATGAAGGAACGAGGATGTGAGGGAACGAGAATGTAAGACTCCACCTCACGTCGCGCAGCGTCTGTAGCTTGAACCCAGCTCTTGACTCCTGACGGTTGGCTTATGATTGACTAAGGGAGGACCTATGATTCGACTGGTTGTTGACACCGATCCCGGCGTGGATGATGCCCACGCCATTATGGCAGCTGCTGCCTATCCGGACGCGCGCATCGAAGCAGTCACTACAGTAAAAGGCAATGTGTCGCTGGAGCGCACCACCGCCAACGCCTGCACCATCCTCGATGTGATGGGCATCAATGCGCCCATCTACGCAGGCTGTGAGCAGGCTTTGGTCGCCGAAAGCGGTGGCGCAGAGGGCTTTCACGGTGCCGATGGTCTAGGGGATAGCGCCTATCCTCCCTCGCCGCGCAAGGTGGAGGCAGAACACGCTGTCCACGCGCTGATACGCCTGGCAAACGCCGAACCGGGCGCGTTAACCCTCGTCGCGCTCGGACCACTCACCAATCTCGCCCTGGCACTGCGGCTCGATCCCACGCTTCCCCGGAAATACCGGCGTTTGGTGGTGATGGGTGGCGCGATTCGTAGCATGGGCAACACTACTCTCACCGCTGAATTCAACTTCCACGCCGACCCGGAAGCTGCCGCCATCATCTTGCGCGATTGGACCCCGCTCACCCTCGTCTCGTGGGAGACCACGGTGGAACATCCCTTCTCCGAGGCACAGGTGAAAGCGCTGCTGGCGCATGACTCCCCACGCGCCGAATTTCTGCGCCGTATCAGCCAGGGCGCCCTGACTTTCCTGGAGCACCTTTTCGGGCGTCCCACCATGCTAGAGCCGGATTTACTGGCAATGGCGGCGGCGCTCGAACCGGAGATTGTGCGCCGGAAGGCAACGCATCATGTAGCGGTGGAGCTTTCTGGCGCGCTCACGCGGGGGCAAACCTGTGTGGATTGGTATGGCATGTCCGGTAAACAGCCCAACGTCGAGCTGGCGCTGGAAATGAACACGGAACGTGTATGGGAGCTGCTGCAGGCAGCGCTGATATGAGCAATCATCTCCTTCGGGCAGCAGAGGTGCGTCTCCCCGAGATGACCGCCTTCCTGCAACAGCTGGTACGCACACCCTCGGTCAATGGGCGCGAGACGGAGGCAGGAGTCGCCCACTCTGTCGCCGCAGAAGCCGCAAGGCTTGGCTTCAGGGCGCAACTGATGGCGCGCGATCCTGCACGACCCAATGTGCTCGTGACCTGGGGACAGGGTCCTGCGGGCTTCGCCTTCATCGCCCATACGGATACCGTCGCGGAGGGAAATCCGGATGCGTGGACCACGCCACCATTCGAAGCCGCAGTCCGCGATGGACGGCTCTATGGACGTGGCGCCGCCGATAACAAGGCAGGGCTGGTCTGCGGCTTGTATGCGCTGGCGCTCTTGCGCGATGAAGGCTTGCTGGAGCCTGCTATGTTTCATGTAACGGTTGCGGGCGTCGTGGATGAAGAATCCGGCGCGAGCAGTCCGCTGGGCGTGCGCGCTCTCCTGGATGAGGGCTTGCTGGCAGGGTCGCGCGGCGCCATCTACGCCTATTCCAGCGACATCGTCTGTATCGGGCATCGCGGGTTGCTGCGGGTGATTCTGCGAGCAGAGGGGCAGACAATTCACTCCGGTAGCGCCGCCTGGAGCCACGGTCTGGGCGGCATCAACGCCGTCACAGGGCTTGCAGCAATTCTGTTGCGACTTGAAACCCTCGATCTTCCCGCCTCCGCACCTCGGGGTTTCGAGGGGCTACGTTGTACCCTCACTCCGGGCACGCGCATCAGCGGTGGAGAATTTGAGAGCATGGTCCCTGCCCACGCCGAAGCGCTCGTGGATATTCGACTCATGCCAGGACAAAGCCCAGAAGATGTGCTTGCCGCCATCAAGCGCATCGTTGTCGAGGAGACCGCACGCCGCCCAGGGTTGCGCGTCAGCCTGGAGGTGAAAAACCAGTTGCCAGGCGCAGCTATTCCCATGAATCATCCTCTGGTGATGTTAGCGCAACGCGCTACAACAGAGATGACAGGTACCGCCTGGGCTATTGCAGGAGCGGGACCGGCAAACGAGGGCTACATGCTTATCGAAGCCGGCATTCCCACCCTTTGCGGTTTCGGTCCTACTGGCGATAATGCGCACGCGCCCGACGAGTGGGTCGAGCTGGCAAGCCTGCCGCGCACAGTCGTCATGTTTACGAACATTGTACGGGAATATCTACAACAGGTTTCAGTGGAAAAATCCCATAACAGTTGAGGAGGTCACCATGGTAGCACAACACGATCCCTGGACACAAGTAAAAACTCGCCACGACTTAGCGGCAGACCAAGTGATTTCCGCGCTGCAAAAAGAGATCCGGCGCGGACACACAGAAAACGCCGCCTTATTGGCTTACGAAATGGCAACGACCAGCCCAGAATTGGAAGACTATCTCTGGTACCGGTTGCTGGTCATCTCTGTAGAAGATATCGGTTGGGGTGACCCGCAGGCGCCGGTTCTGATTAACACTCTCTACCAAATGACTCAGCGCTTTGGGCATCGCGGCGGCGAATCGCTGCTCTTCATCATCCATGCCGTGCGCACGCTCTGCGCTGCGCCCAAAGACCGCGGCAGCGATGAGATGATCAACTGGCTCAAGCATCAGGTCGAAGAGGAGGGATTACTGCCTGCTATTCCAGATTACGCCCTGGATATGCACACCGCCCAGGGGCGAGCGCTAGGACGCGGAGCGCGCCATTTCTGGGAAGAGGGTGCACAGCTGGAACCGGAGCTTCCTAACCGGGATCAGACTTATCGCAAACGCATCCTGGAACTGTTGGACGTGCAGAAGCCATAACCGGAGAGGATTGTGGATTGCAGGGGCTGCAGGGTCAAGTGCATACGCACGACAACGCCGCGCACAAAATCCTTGCAAAGAATTCAGGGGATTTGAGCATTGACAGCGCCTCGAATTCCCCCTATAATGAAGAGTAATGGTCTGACCAGCAAACCAGCATACCGCCCACCCTATCCAAACGAGGCGCTATGAACGTCACCTTTGATCCGGTCGAACGTATTACTGTCAGCGAAGAGATCGCCAAAAAAGTGCTGGAGATGATCAACACTGGCATGCTTAAGCCAGGCGATAAACTCCCCTCCGAACGCGACCTGATGGATCAACTGCGGGTCAGTCGCTCTTCTATCCGTGAGGCGCTGCGCTCTCTCAGTCTTATGGGCTTGTTGGAAACTCGTCCTGGAGATGGTACTTACGTGGGCGACCATCTGGTGGGCTTCCTCGCGGGGCAGCTGGAATGGTCGCAACTGCTGAGCAAACGTGATATCGTTGAACTTCTTGAAGTACGCGACCCACTGGAGATCCAGGCCGCAGGATTGGCAGCACAACGCAGCACCCCGGCAACCATTGCCACACTCCGCGAGGCGGTGGCAGCTTATCGGAATCCCAATGCGAGTGTTGAAGCGCGCTTCGATGCCGATATGCTGCTGCACAACACGATTGCCGCCATGAGCGGCAATCGCCTGCTCATCTACCTGCTCAGTGTCATCCGCGAATCGCTGCGTGAGTATGTCCTGGAAAACCGCATGAGGTTCTCCATCCGAACCTCCGCCGGGGATGACCACCAGCGCCTCGTGGAAGCAATTCAAGCCGGAGACGAACTGCGCGCGCGTGCGGTGATGGCGCAACATCTGCAAGCCCATCGCCCCTTACAGCTGGGCAGCGCGACTCAAGAAGCCCTTAAAAAGGATATTCCCCCGACCCATGAGGTCTTGGGAATATCCCCCCCCCAACTAAGATATCCCAAGGAGGCTGAATGAAATCTTTCCCAAAATGAGCTTTGATACAGACTGGTGGTATTCGCAGATGGATTCGATCGCTGTTGGTAACCGTAATGAGGAGGAGACCTATGTTTCGTCGAAGTTTGTTGACAGTGTTGGCTGCTGTAATGGTGCTTTCTCTGTTGACTGGTTGCGGTGGCACTGCCGAACCCACAGAGCAAGTTCCCGCCAAGACGTACCGGGTGGCGTTGGTGATCTCACAATTGGGTGACCGCTCATTCCTCGATTCTGCCGCACGCGGTATTGAGATGGCTAAGGCGGAATTCCCCAATATCGAGACCAAGATTATTGAGAACCAGGATGTCGGCGAACAACAGCTGGCTGCCCGCGCGATGGCAGAAGAGGGCTACGACCTGGTCATCACCGTTGGCTATGGGTCCGCAGACTGGACCTCGGAGATTGCACAGGAATATCCCAACGCGCACTTCGCCATCGTAGATTCGACGCTGCTGGATGCCGAGGGAAAAGAGCTTGCCAATGGCACCGGGCTGACGTTCCGCGAGGATGAAGGCTCGTTCACCGTAGGCATGGCTGCCGCGATGCTCTCAAAGACCGGCAAGATTGGTTACATCGGCGGTATGGATGTGCCGTTGCTGCGTCGCTTCGAATTGGGCTACATCCAGGGCGCCAAGTACGTCAATCCTGATATCGAGGTTGTCTCCGGTTGGGTAGGCGCGTTCAACGATCCCACGAAGGGCAAAGAGCTGGCGCTCACGCAGTACGAGGAAGGCGTAGACATCATCTTTGCCGCTGCCGGCAAGAGCGGTGAAGGCGTTCTGGCGGCGTCGGCGGAGAAGGGCTTGTACTCCATCGGCGTGGACTCCGATCAGTGCTACATCCAGCCCGGTTTCGTGATCGCCTCGATGATGAAGATGGTGGACCGCGCGGTCTTCGATACCATCAAGGCGCTGGTCGCGGGCAACCTCACGGGCGGCACGCGCGTCTACGGGTTGAAGGAAGAGGCTGTGGGTATGTGCTACCTCTACAGCATTGACCAGGAATTCATCAACAACGGTCCTGACGATATGGCGAAGATGTTGCAAGACGAAGTCATTCCCGCCGTCAAAGCCGCAGCCGAGAAGATCAAGTCGGGTGAAATGTGTGTCACCGACTACGTCGAAGTCTTCCCCTGCGACAAACCTGCGCAGCCCGGCGGTATGGGCAAGTAGGGGCGCACCTGTGTGTGCGCCCGTGTAGGGGCGCACCTGTGTGTGCACCTGTCAGAACAGAAGAAAATCACCGTGGCTTTTCGCGACGCGGCAAACTGCGTCGCGAAAAGCCCACACAAAAAGGCTTCCGAAACAGACTATCTGACCCTCAGATATCTGCCCGAAGCGTGAGTGTGATTCCCACAAGGAGGTCGAAGCGTGACTGCAGCTGTCGAAATGCTAGGTATCCGCAAAGTGTTTCCAGGCGTTGTTGCCAATGACAATGTTGACTTGAGTGTTGAAGAAGGTGAAATTCACGCACTTATTGGGGAAAATGGCGCCGGCAAATCCACCTTGATGAATGTCCTGTTCGGTCTACACCATCCAGAAGCTGGCGCCATTAAAATCCGAGGGAATGAAGTGCATATCCGCAAGAATGCCGATGCGATTGCGTTGGGAATCGGCATGGTACACCAGAAATTTAAGCTGGTCCCCTCCTTCACCGTGGCGGAGAACATCACGCTGGGTAGCGAACCACGACATCGAGGCGTCTTTACCGACCGCAAAGCCGTCCACGATAGCGTCATGGAAATCTCCCAACGTTTTGGACTGCAAATCAGCCCAGATGCGCGCATTCAAGACCTGCCTGTGGGCGTGCAACAACGCGTCGAGATTCTCAAAGCGCTATATCGCCAGGCAGATATTCTTATCCTCGATGAACCTACTGCCGTCCTGACACCCAAGGAAACCCGCGACCTTTTCGGGGTAATCCGTTCGCTGGTCGCCAATGGAAAAACCGTGATTTTCATCACCCATAAGCTGCGCGAGGTGATGGAGATTTCCGACCGTGTGACCGCGATGCGCGATGGCAAAGTTGTGGGCGTCACCAAGACCAGCGAGACGAATCCTACGCAACTGGCACGGATGATGGTAGGGCGTGATGTATTACTGCGCGTCACCAAGACCCCAGCGCAGCCGAAGGATGTAGTATTGCAAGTGCGGGATTTGCAGGTCTTCGATGACCGCAACCTCAAAGCCGTTCGAGGAGTTTCCTTCGACGTCCGCGCCGGTGAAATTGTGGGTGTCGCCGGGGTCGAGGGCAACGGGCAACGTGAATTGGTGGAAGCCATTGTGGGACTGCGCCCGGCATGGGGCGGCGAAATTAAGGTCAAAGCGAAGAACCTTACAACGCTCAATGTCCGGCAACGGCGTGAGGTGGGTGTTTCCTGCGTGCCGGAAGACCGGTACGTGCGCGGCGTGGCGCTCCCTGCCTCTATCGAAGACAACCTGATTGTAAGCAATTACTTCAAGCCGCCAATAGCCCAGGGACCACTGCTGAAACCCGATGTGATTGCCAGGCACGCCCAAGAGATGATTGAGACCTTCGATGTGCGCACGCCGAGCAAGGATGTGCCGGCATACGCGCTTTCTGGAGGGAATTTGCAAAAGGTGGTGTTGGCGCGAGAGCTGAGCGCCCAACCCGATCTCTTCATCGCCGCGCAGCCCACCCGAGGTCTGGATATCGGCAGCATCGAGTTCGTACACCGGCAAATTGTGAATGCCCGCGACCGTGGCGCTGCGGTTCTGCTAGTCTCGGCGGAGCTGGAAGAAATCATGTCACTAAGCGATCGCATCGTGGTGCTCTACGAAGGCAAAATTATGGGCACCATCGAAGGCGCGCGCGCGACAGAAGAGGGCTTAGGTCTGTGGATGGCGGGCATCACCGAAGCCACCCCTGAGGTTGCCGGCAGCCCTGAGGTTGCCCGGCAACTCGTTGCCCATTGAGGAGGCGCACCGTGAGAGAAAAACTAAGAACTATCACTCAACTTTTGCGCAACGCTTTCGGTCGCTCCATTGGCATCTTGCTAAGCATTCTGGCGGCGGTGCTGGTGGGTTCCATCATTATGCTGATCGAAGGGCAAAACCCACTCGAAATCTACTGGTTGCTCATCAAAGGCGCATTGGGTAGCCAACGCGGATTGTTGATTTCGCTACAACGCGCCACCCCTTTGATCTTCACCGCAATCGCCTCAACGTTGGCTTTTCGCACGGGCGTCTTCAACGTTGGGGTGGAAGGGCAGTTCTTCATTGGCGCGATTTGCGGCGCTTTCGTCGGCTACGCCGTGAAATTGCCGATGATTATCCACCTGCCCCTGACCCTGGCGGCGGGCTTTCTGGGTGGTGCACTGTGGGCTTTCTTTCCCACAATCATGCGGCAGAAATTGGGCGTCAGCGAGATCATCACGACCATCATGACCAACTACATCGCCACCTTTCTGATTTCCTATCTGACGAATTACCCCTTGCGGCATACCCCCACCACCCCCGAGACCCCGCCAGTCCAACCCACAGCGCAACTGGCGCAGTTTGTGGAGCTCAGCGGCGGGACAATCGGTAAGGGGACCCAGGCGCATGTTGGGATTTTCGTCGCGCTTCTGGTCGTCGTAGTCATGTATATCGTCTTCAAACGCACACGCATCGGTTACGAGTGGCGCATGGTGGGACTCTCTTTCCCCTTCTCCGAATTTGGCGGCATCAGCCTTGATCGTACCTTCATTGGTGGAATGCTCGTCAGCGGCGGCATTGCCGGGCTTGGAGGTGTAGTGGAGATTCTGGGAGTCTGGCGCGAATATAAAGACCTCTTTGCCGCAGGCTTCGGCTTTCGGGGTAACCTGGCAGCGCTGCTCGGAGGGCAGAACGTCATTGGTTCTACCATTGCGGCGCTGTTCTACGGAGGTATGGAAGCAGGTGCGTTAGGTCTGGAGTGGTCAGCGGGCATACCGCGCCAGCTCATTGATATCGTCGTCGGATTAATCATCTTCTTTATGGCAGCCGAAGGCATGTGGGCTTTTGTCCGGCGGATTAAATGGGTACGGGGCGCGCGGGCTGTGCGTCGCACGACCGAGGATCTTGAGGTCTGAGCGGGCAAGGCGCACGCGCCCGCCCAAACAAGGAGAAGAACCATGGATTTCAGTGGATTACTCGATATTCTGCAGCGCTATGTATTCAACATCGCTAATCTCCAGGGTATGCTCCGTCTGGCAACGCCGGTGGTGCTTGCCGGACTTTGCGCGCTAATCACCTCGCGCGCCGGAATACTCAACATCGCCGGAGAGGGTATGATTCTGTTCGGCGCATGGTTTGGGGTTGCAGGAAGCTACTTTTTCCGCAGTGCATGGATGGGTTTGCTCGCTGCCATGTTGAGTGGGCTTGTCGTGGGCGGGCTTTTTGCACTCTTCTCGCTCAAATTCCGGGCGCACATCATCATCATGGGTATCGCGATCAACATCTTCGCCAACTCGGCGACCATTTTCCTCACGCGGGAAGTTTTCGGCGTCGCTGGCGCCTTCTCGGACCCCAACATCGCGGGACTGCCCCCCATCGAAATTCCCATTCTCAAAGACATCCCTGTCTTGGGACCATTGCTCAGCGGCTATACCTTCATCGTCTACCTGGCATGGATTCTGGTGGCGCTAACCTACATCTTCCTCTATCGCACGCCGTGGGGACTACACCTTCGGGCAGTGGGAGAGAACCCACAAGCCGCTGAGACGCTCGGTATCAATGTCCAACGGGTCCGCTTTGGCGCAGTGATGGCAAGCGGTGTTTTCGCCTCACTCGCCGGTGTGTATCTCTCGCTCGGGCATCTGCAAATGTTCACCGAACAAATGGCCGCCGGGCGTGGCTTCATCGGCATGGCAGTCAATACCTTCGGAGGAGGTGAGCCGGTAGGCGTCTTCTTTTCCAGCCTGCTCTTTGGCATTGTCGAGACCATCGGTTGGCGCCTCCAGGGTGAGCGCATTATGCCGGTGTATTTCATCAGCATGTTGCCCTATCTGGCAACTTTGCTGGCTTTAACTGTCTTCACCCTGCGCAAGCAGCAAGCGAAGAAAGCAGCACTGGAGCGCGCCGCCCACGAGGCGTAGAAACCATGAGGCAGCGGATGATTTCTGAGCTGCAACTTCGAACGGTTGTACTCAACCCGTTGTACTCAACCCGTTGTACTCAACCCCTCGTCAGGCATTAACTGACCAATCACTTTTTGCAGGAGCAGATGATGGAATTTCACATTCAATGCAATGCAGAAGATATCGCACGTTACGTGTTCGTGCCTGGTGCGCACGACCGGGCGAAGAAGATTGCCGAACGCTTTGAGAACACGCGATTGATCAGCAACAGCCGTGGTTATTGGGTCTACTCCGGCGCCGTGGCCGGCATCCCGATGACCGTGTGTTCCACCGGTATGGGCGGTCCACAGGTCGCCATGGGGATTGAAGAACTGGCACACATGGGCGCCGACACCTTCATCCGCGTGGGCAGCTGCGGCACACTCCAGGAGGGCGTCATGCCCGG
>JAKJAC010000060.1:0-266 GCA_022707705.1 Chloroflexota bacterium | reverse complement strand
CGACCGCTACCTGCCACCCGCTTTCCCTGCCGCGCCCAGTTTCCAGATGCTCACCGCTCTGGTTGAAACAGCTGAGGCGCTGGGAATCCCCACGCATGTGGGATTGGGCTGGTCGAGTGACGCTTTCTATGCGCCCTTTGATGAGGGGCTGACTGCAAAACTCAAGCAGGCAGGCGTGCTCGCTATCGAAATGGAGGCAGACACGCTGTTCATTGTCTCAAATTACCGGGGATGGCGCGCCGGCGCTATCTTCGCATCCGATGGAA
>JAKJAC010000005.1:30837-58256 GCA_022707705.1 Chloroflexota bacterium | reverse complement strand
CTATGATGTCTTCTACGAGTCGCGTTGGTTCACGCCTGGACCGGCGTTGCCTCCGCTTGTCCTTGGCGGACGGAAGGTCGGCTTCCTTGTGTGCGAGGACCTTTGGGACGAGGGTTATCCGCTTCACCCATCCGCGGACCTCCTTGCAGCCGGCGCTGACTTGCTCATTTGCATTGCTGCCTCCCCCTTCCGAAAGGACATCCTGGCGCAGCGTCTTTATCATGCCCGACGTCCGTGTTGCCCGCTGGTTTATGTCAACCTGGTGGGCGCGAATGACGAGCTCATCTTTGATGGACGCAGCTTTGTGCTGGATGGTGACGGGAGGTTCCTGGCGCAGTTGTCGGGTTTCGAACCGGCGGTGCAGGTGGTGGATCTTGCCGGCGCTCCGCTTGCACTGCCTTCTGTGGTTGTCCCAGAGGCGACCCTGTTCCAGGCTTTGGTCTTGGGAATCCGCGATTTTGTTGCCAAGAACCGTCTGGGGCGCGTAACTCTGGGGCTTTCAGGTGGGGTGGATTCCGCCGTGGTGGCAGTGCTCGCTGCTGAGGCGGTGGGTGCTGCAAATGTGACTGCGTTGGCGATTCCTTCGCGTTATACCGACTCGCGTTCCACGGAGTGCGCACGCGAACTGGCAGCAGCGCTCGGCATTGGCTTTGAATTGGTGGACCTGGAACCCCTGCACGCGGCGGTGGAGGCGACTCTGGGAAGCTGGCTTGGCGATGGGGTGGGGGCTGAGAATGCCCAGGCGCGTCTGCGAATGCTCATCCTTATGGCGTATATCAACCGTTATGGGGGAATTTTGCTTAACACGAGCAACAAGACGGAGCTGGCGCTGGGGTACGGCACGCTCTATGCCGACCTCGCGGGCACACTTTCTCCGTTGGGCGACCTCACCAAACCGGAGGTTTTCGCACTGGCAGCATGGATTCAGCAGAACCGTGGCGCCCCAATTCCGGCTTTTATCCTGGAACGCCCTCCCTCGGCGGAACTCAAGCCGGATCAGGTAGACCCCTTTGATTACCCGAAAATCGCCCCCTTGCTGGAGCAACTGGTGCGTGAGAATCGCAGCAACAGCGCCCTGCGCCGGTCAGAGCATAAGCGCTGGCACATGGGGGTGATTCTCAAAGTGAGCGAGAAAGCCTTCGGTACAGGGCGACTCATTCCTATCACCCGTCTCTAGTCGCCGACTTGTTGCAGATGTGCGTTACTGGCAGTGAAGAGTTCTCGCTACCATAACCGCGTATCGAGACTGGCATTTCCTCCCGAAAGAATGATGCCCACACGTTGCCCCTGAAAGATATCGGGATGCTCAAATAACGCCGCAACCGGCACTGCGGATGAAGGCTCGATGATGAGTTTCATCCGCTCCCAGATCAGTCGCATAGCAGCGATGATGCCAGCTTCACTGACGGTGACGATATCGCTGACGTGCTGGCGAATGATGGGGAAATTCACGTCACCCAGGAAGGTGCGTAACCCATCCGCCACCGTCGGCGCGTTGGTCGGCGGGTAGATGACGCCATCGCGAAAGGAGCGTGCGGCATCATCCACGGTTTCTGGCTCCGCTCCCATAACGCGGGTCTGCGGTGAGCACCCTGCCGCCGCGAGCGCTGTCCCCGCGAGCAGCCCACCGCCGCCTACTGGCGTCATCACGATATCCAAACCCGGCACGTCTTCCAGCAGCTCTAGCGCCGCCGTCCCTTGCCCGGCAATGACGTGGAAATTGTTAGAAGGATGGATGAAGATGGCGCCCGTCTCCTCCAACGCCGCTTCGAGACGGCGTTCCCGGTCCTGCGCTTGTGTTCCCGCCCACACGATGCGCGCGCCGTAACCGCGGACCGCCGCAACCTTGACTGATGGTGCATCCTCTGGCATCACTACGGTAGCGGGGATACCCCGCAATCCCGCAGCGTATGCCACCGCCTGTGCGTGATTGCCAGAGGAGTGTGTGGCAACCCCGTGTGCTGCCTCGGTTTCGGTGAGCGCAAAGACCGCGTTGCAGGCGCCCCGGGCTTTGAATGCACCCACCTTCTGTAGATTCTCTGCCTTCAGGAACACCTCTGCGCCTGTCAGGGCGTTCAGCGTTAGGGAGGTGAAACCAGGTGTCCGGTGCACGTGGTTCTGGATGCGCTCGGCAGCTTCGAGAACATCGGCAAAAACAGGTATTCTGACCATGCGATATCCTTTTTTGAAATTGTAGGAGTGCTATTGGATTTCATTATAGCACGGTGTTACTGGTCGGTTGAATTTCGAGAGGTCATTATTTGCACCTATTGTGGCAATTGGGAGAACGTTGAACGGTTGCGAAATGCAACCAATTTCCTCGAAATTAGCTCTTGACAAAATCGCGAAAGTGGATTACAATATTACACGTAAGTCACTAACAAGTAATCGCATTCGCACCCGCTTGACATTACAGGACGGTCAGGTTATTTCTGGAGGAGGAAAGACAATATGGAAGAGGAAATCAAGCACACCATTGAAGAGGGAGTTTCTACAGCACCGGGAGCCGAACCGGGGACGCTTCCGGAAGGGGGGGCTGCAGCGCCCGAAGCTTCGAAGACCAGCGGCGCGCGCCCCTCATCGGGCGCCAGTTTCATCAGCGCACTTGAGAAAAGCGTGGAATCTTTGAGCAAGGCGTTGGGCACAGCGCTTGAGGATCGCGCCAATGTGGTGATGGTACGGGTCAACAACGAAGCGCTGCGGCATCTGGATATGCTGGTCGAGGCGGAAGTCACTAAGAGCCGTAGTGAAAGCGCTGCGCTCCTGATTAGCGAGGGTATCCGAGCCAATCAAGCGCTCTTCGATAAGATTGGTGAGATTACCCGGCAAATCGGTGAGCTGCGTGAGCAGTTACGACAGAGTATCGCTGCAAATGAGTAAGCCATAGAAAGGAGAAGGGTATTATGACTGACGAAAGATCTGCAACATCTGCATCTGAAGTCTCTGCGCATCCCACAACGTCTTCGGGCGAGGAAGCCTGGCGCGCTGTACTAGATGGCACGGTGAATTTGCTGGAAAACCTGGGAGAAGCGCTCGTGAAGAGTGCACAAGATCTCTCACAGCTCATGGTGGTTCGTGTGGATGAGGGTACCCGCGAGCACCTGGACATGCTTGTGGAAGCAGAGGTTGTCAAGACCCGTCGTGAAGGCGTGAGCTATCTGCTGGAAGCAGGGATCAAGGCAAAGAGTGAGGCTTTCACCCGTATTGCCGCAGCCCGCGAGCGCATCGCTGCGCTGCGAACACAACTCCGCGAGGGTGTACAGAGCGTCCGTTCGGCGTAAGTACCATCGCAGATTTCGGGGAAACTGTTGGTTGTTATTTGTGGGCGTGCTTTGCACGCCCACAAGTTTTCTGGGACGCTTAGCTCTTTGTTGCCAGCAAGATCGCGGTCAGGAAGACTCCGATGCCCAGGCACATGCCTGCCAACGTCTGCATGAGGGTGTGGCGTCGCAGTTTTATCCGTGACCAGGCGATGAGCGGTACGCTGAAGGCTACCGGAGCTGCTGCAAGACCGGCTACGCTAAGGATGAGCACTGTCATGCCAGCAGCGGTGCTGGTGTGCATGCTGATTTTCCATTGCAGGGTGATCAGAAAGACCAACACGGCTTGAGCCAGTGAAGCGCTCGCTAGAATGCGAAACGGCAAGGGCGCGCCCCCCATGATAAACAGCAATTCCGCTGCCACCAATCCGCTCAGGGTGACAATCAGCGGGCGGGCGCGTTGTTCCCGGCGTGTGACATCCATATCGCTGATGCGACCATGCCGCAGTAAATACCCCAAATAGCCCATTGGAATGCCAATCGCGCAGACGGTGTAGATGGCAATCCAGCGCCAGACGCCTTCAGGCGGCAGGAGCGTGGCGGTTACGATCAACCCTGCCAGCGCCATCATTGGCGGACTGCCCACATTTGAGATCCAATACGCCAGCCATTCGCTGCGCGTCGAGGGTTTTACATACTCTTGCATGACTCGAACATCCTTTTCCACAATACAACAATATAACAGCGGGCATTATACCACATACCTGCTTCAGCAACCCGTCATCTTGAACGAGGGGGGCATCTCACGACGGGGGCGAAAATCTGGAGAAAACTGATTTTTGGTGGCGGGACTTCACCCGTCGCCCAAAATCAATCGATGGGAAAAGCCGGCGCCCCTCTCCTAGCCGCTTGGAGAGGGGCGCCTTAGAGGAGGAGGCGTATTACATCGCTGCAAACGTAGCTCGTAGAGTGGGATACAGCTCGCGGTAGAGCGGATAGGCTCTGGCGTAGGCTTCGACCTGCGCCGGGTCAGGGTCTGTGCTGCCGGTGATTCGGATGGCGGTCGCGCAGGCTGTGGGTACATCGGACCAATGCCCGGCGCCCACCGCTGCCAGCAATGCTGCGCCATACGCTGCGCCCTCGGTAGTATTTACTGTGACGAGCTCGGTTTCGAGTACCGAGGCGAGAATTTGTCGCCAGAGTGCGCCCTTCGTCCCGCCGCCAGAGGCGCGGACCTGCCGGATTTCTCCCAAGCCGGCCTCCTGGATGAGCGTGAAGCTATCTTTCAAACCAAAAGAGACGCCTTCGAGCAGGGCGCGTGTCAGATGACCGCGGGTGTGGCGGAGGGTCAAACCCACCCAAGCGCCGCGCGCCAGTGGATCGGGGTGGGGCGTACGTTCGCCGGTGAGGTAGGGCAGAAACTGTAAGCCCTCGCTGCCGGCGGGGATGGGAGTGGCTTCCTCAAGTAACTCTGTGAAGCCCATCTGGGGCGCGAGGGTGTCGCGATACCATTGCAGACTGCCCGCCGCCGAGAGCATGACACCCATGAAGTGCCACAGTCCGGGGACCGCATGGCAAAAGGCGTGCAGGCGTCCTTGCGGTTCGATGAGCGCAGTGGGTGTGGTGGCAAAGACAACGCCGCTGGTGCCCACTGTGAGCGCCACGACGCCGGGTTCAACGGCGCCAACTCCCACCGCTTGCGCTGCCTGGTCGCCGCCACCAGCCATCACGGGCGTGCCTGCCAGCAAACCTGTCGCTGCTGCCGCCTCAGGTGTGAGGACGCTGGTGATTTCCGGACCTTCATAGAGCGGTGGCATCCAGGCGCGCGGGATTTCCAACGCTGTTAATACCTCGTCCGACCAATCGCGCGCGCGCAAATCCAACAGCACGGTGCCTGCGCCATCGGCTTTGTCCATGGCGCAGACGCCGGTCAATCGATAGCGTACATAGTCTTTGGGCAGGAGCACTCGCGCGGCGCGGGCATAGAGGTCGGCTTCATTTTCCTTGACCCACAGGATTTTCGGCGCGGTGAAGCCGGTAAGCGCTACATTGCCGGTGATTTGGATGAAGCGCTCGCGCCCGATGCGCCGGTGAATCTCATCGCATTGCGCCTGCGTTCGTTGATCGTTCCACAGGATGGCTGGGCGCAGGACTTCACCTTGTGCATCTAGCAGCACGAGCCCGTGCATCTGCCCCGTTAAGCCCACGGCGGCAATATCGGCACCGCTTACACCGCTATCCGCCAACATGCGCCGAATGCAGGCTGAAGCTGCCTGCCACCACTCGCGCGGATCCTGCTCTGACCACAGAGGCTGTGGAGTTTGAAGTGTGTGGGGACTCGCGGCAACGCCTGCCACAACGCCGGTTGCATCCATCAGCAGCGCTTTGCTGCCGGTGGTAGAAATATCAAGACCTAAGAAATAGCTCATGCTGATGCCTCCAGGGTTACGAAGTCAGCCGTCGGACGTACTGCCCGGCGTCAACGAGCTTCCACCGGGCAGAAGAAGATACGCCGCCCCACTGCCATCCGTTCTGGACCGGTGACTTCTAGATTGCCGCGCAACCGGATATCTTCAGCGGAACTACCCAGCAGCACCTCGACGCGCCCTGGCTCTACTATCAGGTCAAAGTCATGGTTGTAGAATGCCAGCTGATTCACCGGCAGGTGGAAGACGATGGTCTTGTGCTCGCCGGGGTCGAGTGTGAGCCGCAGATAGCCTTTGAGCTCCTTGACCGGGCGTGGCACACTTGCGTATTCATCGTGCACGTAGAGCTGTACCACTTCATCGCCGCGCCGAGCGCCGCTGTTGCATACCTCCAGACAAATCTCAACCGTATCATTGGCGGTCGCCTGAACCGGTGTGATGGAAAGCTGTTCATAAGTGAAGGTCGTATAGCTTAAGCCGTGTCCAAAGGGGTAGAGCGGTTTGACCGATTCATCTACAAAATCGCCGTACCAGTTGGAGGTCATGGCAGAAGGTTTGTGGTTGTAGTGGATGGGGACTTGCCCAACCGAGCGCGGGAAGGTGATGGGCAATTTCCCACCGGGATTGAACTCGCCAAACAGCGCCTCGGCGATTGCCATGCCTCCCTCTTCACCGGGCAACCAGGCTTCGAGGATGGCGCCGGCGCGTGTGGATAGCTCGGGGATGGCGTAGGGGCGACCGTTGATGAGGACGACGATAACAGGTTTGCCGGTATCAAGAATGGCTTGCGCCAGCTCATTCTGGACACCGGGAAGCCGCAGTGAAGCGCTGTCGCGCGTCTCGCCGGTGCTGCAGTGGGGTAATAGCCCCGAACGGTCTCCCAGCACGAGCACAACCACATCCGCTTGCTGCGCCAGGCGCACCGCTTCGGGGATGCCGCTGCGGTCTGGTTCCAGATTGTCACAGCCGCGAGCATACATCAGTTGCGTGGCTGGATTTGCAAGCACGCGTACCGCCTCCAACACGGTCATGACCGGCGCGCCGGTCATCAGGTCGGTGGGCAGGGTTGTCGCATGTTCCACCTGGACCGCCGCCAGCTCGCGTTGTGAGGCATAAGAATAATCGCCCATGAAGGCGCGCCCGCTGTGGGCGTTGGGACCGATTACTGCCAGCGTGCCCGCGGAGCGACTAAGCGGCAACAGCTGCTCGTTCTTTAGTAGCACCAGGCTTTGCCGGGCTATTTCGCGCGCCAAGGTCCGATTTTCGGGCGCCGCGAAGATTTCCACAACTCGCCCTTCTTCCACATAGGGGTTTTCGAAGAGACCTAGCTTGAATTTCATTTCCAGATGGCGTCGCACTGCCTGTTTGATGCTTTCCAGCTCCACCTTGCCCGCATCTAGTGCCTGCTGCAACAATTCTCCGTAGCCCACCGTCGTCGGCAGCTCAACCTCAATGCCAGCTTGGAGCGCCAGCACTGCAGCATGCTGCAGAGTGGGCGTCATTTTGTGATAGCTGTGGAGCATGAGGATGGCTTCATAATCGGAGACAAGCAGACCTTCGAAGCCCAGGCGTTCGCGCAGCAGCCCGGTGAGGATGCGACGTGATGCAGCAACAACTTCGCCATCCAGTTCGGGATACGAGTTCATGATGGTGGCGATATGCGCTTCATCAATCACTGCCTGGAAAGGCGCAAGGTAGAGATCGTAGAGCTCATGCCATCCCAGATGCGCCGGCGCGCAGTTTAACCCGCTTTGCGAGGCGCTATGTCCGATGAAGTGCTTACCGGTTGCCAGCACGCCCTGTTCGAGTGAGTCGCTCTGTAGCCCGCGCACATACGCTATCCCAAAGTGAGCGATCAGAGTGGGGTCCTCGCCGAAGGTCTCCTCGGTGCGACCCCAACGCGGGTCGCGCGCCAGATCGAGCACGGGAGCGAGCGCCTGGCGTGCGCCCACCGCCAGCATCTGGCGGCGAATCACTGTCGTCATCGCTTCAGCCAGGGCGGGTCTAAAGGTACTCGCGAGCCCGATAGGCTCCGGGAACATCGTTCCCTCGCGTACCATTGCGCCGCAACAGGTTTCTTCGTGCAGAATGGCGGGGATACCCAGGCGCGTTTCTTCGATGAGATAGCGCTGTAGCTGGTTGGTGGCTTGCGCCAACGCCAGCGGTGGCAACGTGGTGTTGCCGCCGGGGCGGGTGATCTGGCCTATGCCCAGCTGCAGGTACCGCTGCATCTTAGCTGGGTCCAGGGCGCCCTCAGTCTGCAATTCATGCATCCAGCAGGACCCCATCTGCGCCAGTTTTTCCTCCAGCGTCATGCGGGAAAGCAGGTTGTCTACACGGTTTTGGGTGGTTGTGCCCATATATGGAAAGCTCCTAGCGCACGCCGAGCAGCACATCAATGGTCAGCTGGTCCAGACGCTCGTATTGCAGTCCCCGGCTGGCAATGGCTTCCCGGTCGAAACTGTGCGCCTTGAGCGCGGTTGCCTTTTGCGGTGTGTACTTGCCGAAGAACGGGTGCATCGCGCCATCATCGGCGTTGATTTTGGCAAGCAACGCCTGGATTTCCGGATCGGCATTGAAGCGCGCAGCCTTATCTTTGAGGATGAGGTAGGTGCGCATACAGCCACGCGCGAAGTCTTTCACGCCCTCCAGGTCTTCGGTGCGGTAGGCGTGGGCATCGAAGTGCCGCGAACCATCGTAGCCCACATCTTCCAGGAATTTGACAAGATAGAAGGCGGCTTTGATGTCGCGCGAGCCGAAGCGCAGGTCCTGGTCGTAGCGCCCTGGATACTGGTCGTTCAGGTCAATGTGGAAGAGTTTGCCCGCTTCCCAGGCTTGCGCCACGCCGTGCATGAAGTTGATGCCTGCCATGTGCTCGTGCGCGACCTCAGGGTTCACGCCCACCATCTCTGGATGATCGAGGGTCTCGATGAACGCCAGCATGTGCCCGGTGGTCGGGTTGTAGATATCACCGCGCGGTTCATTGGGTTTGGCTTCGAGCGCCAATTTCATGCCATAGCCCTGGTCGAGGATATATTCGCAGAAGAAGTTCAGCGCTTCGCGGTTGCGTTTGATGGCATCCACCGCACTCTTGCTGGAATCTGTCTCCGTGCCCTCGCGCCCGCCCCAGAAAACGTAAACCTGCGCGCAAAATTCAGCGCCCAGGTCGATGGAGCGTAGCGTCTTTTGGATAGCGTAAGCGCGCACGTTGGGGTCGTTGCTGGTGAATGCGCCATCTTTGAAGACCGGATCATAGAAGAGATTCGTGGTTGCCATTGGCACCACCAGACCCGTATCTGCCAGCGCTTTGCGAAAGTCTTTCTTGATCGCTTCCGCCTCGGCGGGAGTTGCATCAATGGGAATCAGGTCGTTATCGTGGAAGTTGACACCGTAAGCGCCTACCTCGCCGAGCAGGTAAACGAGTTCAGCGGGCGTGCGCGATTGCCGAACCGGCGCGCCGAACGGGTCAGAGCCGCGCGAGCCGACGGTCCACAAGCCAAAGGTGAATTTGTGCTCAGGTTTAGGGATATAGCCAGACATAGATAGCTCCTTTTATGGATAAGTTCTGTGCCAAAAATCAGATTTTGCCGAAAAAAGCCGTTTACCCCGACGAACACGGAGGACTTTCTGTCCAGTCTTGATCAAATCCAGTGCGCCCAGCTTCGAAAGCCAAACTCCGTGATCTCTGCCTATTATCTTCGTGATCTCCGTGGTGAAATCTGATTTGCTCCGGGAAATCAGATCTGGATGGCTAGAGAGGATTCCCCTTTGTCGTTCAAGGCAAACGGGATTCTCTGAGAGCCGCTGCGCAACTCGTAGTCGCCGAGGAAACCGGTGAAGATGACTTGGCCGTGGGCATCGGTCGTCATCGAAGTGGGCGCCAGCCACCAGTCGCCCTTGATCAACTTGAGCAGGGCGTCGTAGGCGGGTTTGGGCGATTGGTCGCAGCGCAGCAGACCGGCGGGCGCGTTCAACCAGCCGCCATCGGTCATATCCCACCAGGTGATTGCCTGCACCGCCGGGTGCGAGAGCAGGGTTTTGTAATGCGTCACGACTTCCTGCGCTTGGCGTTCCTCGCCTGCGGGCGTGCTGGGCCATTCCTCCACCCGGTAATCGTTCAAGTCAACGATTTCGGGCGGCATGATGTGGCCGGAAACAATCGTGTTCTCGCTGAACTGAATCGGCAGGTTGAAGCGCTCGAAACGTTCCAACACGGCCAGCGTCTTCTCGACGCCCCAGTAACCCTGGTGCATGTGCGACTGGATGCCAATCGCGTCAATCTGGATGCCCGCTTCGAGACAACCCTCCACCAGAATATCGAAGGCGGGCGAAACGTCGAAGTCGTTCAGAATCAAGGTTGCCTTCGGGTTAGCGGCGCGGGTCGCCTCGAACATGGCGCGGATGAGGCCGATGCGTCCTATCCAGCGGCACAGGCGGGTGATGCCGTTGTCGTATTTATCGAAAACCGGCATGATGACCGCTTCGTTGACGACATCCCAGATCTCTATCAGCCCGGCAAAATCGGTCACCTCGCGCTCGATGCGCGCCAGCTGCGCCTGGAGAATCTCCTGGTTGCTCATCTCCAGTAACCAATCAGCGGTCAACGTGTGCCAGCACAGCGGATGTCCCTTGAGCGCGCAACCATGCTCCGCGTACCAGCGGGCCGTGTTCAGAATGCGCCGGGTATCGGGCTGGCCGTGCTGCGGCTCGAAGCGCGCCCAGTAAAAAGGCAGCGTCGCCTGGTTGAACAAGCCCAGGAAGTGTTCGTTACGTCGTTCGGCCAGTTCTTTTTCCCAGCCAGAGAGTTCACCGTTGACCAGCGGAATCGTGCTTTCGCCCCAATTGCTGCCAAACAGGAATTTGTGGCCTTGCTGCGCAATGACGACTTCCTGTCCCACGACCGGTTGACCCTGATGCGTCAGGGTCAGGGTGACATGAGCAGTCCGGCACCTGCGGATTGCGTTGTCGAGTTGGCACATGTCACTCTCCGAGCGTCGAGAAAAGTGTGGGGCTGCCGCGCAGCCAGAACTGTTGAGCGGTTTCAGCCTTCCAGTCGCGTAAAAATTCCGGGCTATCGAACAGGCCGGGCGCGGTGTTGAAATACGCCAGGGCGCGAACGGCGTCATTGTTGGCATGGACAAACTCAAACAGGTGTGCGGCCCAGGCATCTCCGCTCAAAGTTGGGGTTGCGATCAGCATCACTGGCTTGAATTGGCCGCGCGCAAACTGTAGCACCGCTACGACGGATTGGTTTTCACAGGCGGCGAGCTGCTCACCATAAGATACTGCCACCCAATCTACAACTTCATCGCCGGGATACCAGGCTTCAGCCGGTTGACCGCCAAAAGGGGCTTCGCAGGCGGCGGCGCTGTGCCACACCAGGGCGATGTGTTGCGCGCCAAAGGCCTGGATCCGTTGATGGAAAGTTTGCCAGGCGGCGACAAAACTCACCGGTTGGAGATTGTTCGCCGTCGCATCAAATTCCGGTTCCAGGCGCAGGAAGACCGGGCGCGGAGTGGCGGCCAGTGCTGTGAGCAGGGCTTCGATCTGCCCATCGGCTTCTCCCGCCGCAATCGAATCGGCCAGCCCGTCCATTGACAATCCGACCGACAGGGTGCTGTTGGGATATCGCTTCGCCAGGGCAGTGAGCGAGTCCAGATCGAGCGCTTGAAGCGCCAGTTCAATATTCACGCCGCCCGGAGCCGTGACCAGCGTGTCGAAATAAGCGCTCACGCCCGCCGCATCCGGCCCAACCAGCAGCAAAGCCCGCCCGGTGAGGGGCGCAAATTGGCCTTCGATGGCGCGCGGCGGCGGCGGCGGCAGTTCGGCACGGGGCGTGACACCCGGCTCGTAGATGCGGAAGTTGCCGCTGGTTTGCAGCAGTCCGAGCATATAGAGCAGGCCGTCGTAGTAGCGGTACTTTCCGGTGGGGATGGATGCATCCCATAGGGCCTGCACGAACGGCTTGCCGATTTCTGGGTCGGCAGCGTGCGTCAGCACGGCATTGGTGGCAATCAACCCCGTGGAGCGGTGCCCAACCAGCGGTTTCCCATCCAGCGAATACTCGGCCACATAGGTATTGATGCCCTGCGAAGCGAAAAAGGACAACTGACGGTTGGCCTGTTCGGTGTACCAATCGGAAGGGTGGAACCAGACATAATCCATGCCAATATTCGCGCCAACGCGAAAAGCATCGTAACGAAACTTGCCATGATAATCGTCATTGTAAGGGCGGCCATCGAAGTAGGAATAGTTCGGGGCCAGACCGGTTTCCGGGTGGACGGCAGTGGGTAAAAATTCGCGGCTGGCAATCACCGCAGCGGCCCAGAAGTCGTTGTTTTTATCCGCCCAGCGCGCCCACAATTCGTAGAAGTGCGGCATGTGGTACGAAGCGTCGGTGAATTTCGAGTTTTGCCCCAATTGCGGCACGAAAACGACCTGTTTGGTTTCCGGGTCGAACAGGTTGGTGGCCAGGTCGCCGCCCAGTTCCTTGGCGTTCAGGGCCACATCGAGAATGGCTTGGGCTTCGGCGCGGTAGTCGAAGATGCCTTCGCCGCTGCCCCAACGCGCATCGGCAAAGAACAGAGCCATTACAAACCACACCTCGCCATCAGAGGCCGGGTTCGCAGCCAGTTGCGTGCCATCCGGCTTGCAGTGCCAGGCGAAATAGCCTTTGTAGCCGCCATCGCGCTGGTACATGTAGGTTTTGGTCCACTTCCAGATGCGATCGAATTCCTCTTTTTTGTTCATCTGGACGGCGATCATCATGCCGTAGGACATGCCCTCCGAACGCACGTCATCGTTGCCCGTGTCGAGCAGGTAAGCCATGTCGGTCCCGACCGGGTAGTAGACGCGCTCGGAAAATTCATCGCCATAAAACAGTTGTTGGAAAGCCGCCTCGTTTTTGGCCTGGATTTCGGCTTCGCTTTTGCCGAGGTACTCGGCGAACAGGTTGCGGTACACACCGCTCTCGATGGCGGGTTTAGCGCGGATCGGCATGGGAGTCGCCTCGATTGTCGCGACAGAAGTCGGAACCAGGGTCGCGGGAGTCCCGCAGGAAGATAGCAGGAGCGAGAACAAAACCAGAGCTATGGTGAGTCGTCGAAGGGCAGGCATATTCCAACTACCTTTGTTGCATCAGCCTTTGACTGCCCCGGCGGTAAGACCGGAGATGATCTGGCGCTCGGCGAAGATGTAGAAAATGATGGTGGGGATGGCCGAGAGCGCCACGAAAGCCGACACGAGAGAGAGATCCTGCCCGTATTGGCCCTGGAATTGCATGACGCCGAGGGGCAACGGCCATAGCTTATCGTTGTTGATGACCACGAGGGGGACGAGCAGGTCGTTCCAACTTATAATCATGGTCAGCGCGGCCACTGCGGCCAGGGCGGGCTTGGTCAGCGGGAGCAGGATGCGCCAGAAAAAGTCGAAGGCGTTGCAGCCATCAATGTAGGCGGCATCCTGCAATTCGGCAGGAATGGCGGCAAAAAAGCCGCGCAGAATGATGATATTGCCCGAAAGCTGAAAGGCCGTCTGCACGATGATGACGCCCCACAGGTTGTCAATCAGGACCAGTTGGCGCAAGACGAAATAGACCGGCAGGATAGCGATGTTGATGGGGAACATCAGGCCAAGGGTGAATAATTGAAACGCCAATCCTTTGAAGCGGAATTCCATGCGGGCGAAGACGAAGGCCGCCATACTGCAAAGGACCAAAACACCGGCTGTCGTCGTCACCATAACCATCAGGCTGTTACGAAGCATGGGCCAGAAGGAGTACCGCGGAGTTCGCAAGATGGCGATGATATTTTCCCATCGCGGGGGCACAGGCGGGGTGTAGGGATGCGCCATGAGTTCACCGCGCGTTTTCAGGGCGCCAAAGGCCAGCATCACAATCGGGACAAAAACAATCACCGCGACAACGATCAGCACAGAATACTGGAGGAATCGCTGGAAAAACCGCCCTGCGCGCCAGGATAAATGGTAAGTGGGTCTGTTCATGAGTGGCTCCCTTTTAGAGACCAGAGAGATGGTCTGGCTTGCGTGTGAGGTGCATGTAAATCACTGAAAATGTAAGACAAAGCAGGAACATATAGATCGCGACGGCAGAGCCATAACCAAGCTGGAAACGCACAAACCCAAAACGGTACATGTAGGTAGCCATCATTTCGCTGGCGTTGACCGGCCCGCCCTTGCTCATAATCCAGACCAGGATGAATTGTTGCAGTGAGCCCAGCACCGAGATGTAAGCCGAAGTGCGGATGGTGCTGCTTAGCAGGGGCAGCGTGATGTAAAAAAAGTTCTGGAGGGTATTAACGCCATCAACGCGCCCGGCTTCTTCGATTTCAGCGGGAATGTTTTGCAGCCCGGCCATGAAGAGCAGCATGTGATAACCGAAATATTTCCAGGTCAGCGCCGCAAAGATGGCCGGAAGCACAAGGGTGGTGCTGCCCAACCAGGGCTGCGCCCGGCCTCCGAGGAAGATAATGATCGCATTGATAAAACCGCGGTCTGGGTCGGGATTCAGGATGAAAAGCCACATGAGAGCGGCAATCACCTCGGAAAGGACGTAGGGCAGGAAAAAGACGGTGCGAAAAAAGACCCGTCCAGGCAAGTCGCGTCCCACCAGGACGGCGAGAATGAGTGACAACGGCAATTGCACGGAGAGGGAAAGTGCGATAATCAGGAATCCGTTACGCAGCGCAATTAGGAAAACCCGATCTTTCAGGATGTTCCTGAAGTTATCTAGACCGACAAAATCCACTGCCGGGCCAAAACCATTCCAGTTGAAAAGACTGTAATAGATAGATTGCAGGATGGGATAAACGACAAACAGTAGGAACAAGACAATGGCTGGCAGCAAGAACAGGAAGATCATCAGGTTGTCCTGTGACTTGCGCGGAGCGCCTGTCCCCGGTTTCAGTTTGAAGATGTTCGGAATAGCAGGAAGTGATTGCATCAATGTCTCCAGTAAGGCCATGAAGTGTTGCGGGGATCGGGTTTTCAGGCCGATCCCCGCACAGTCAAAAACACTTGCTTATTTCAACTCTTGTGCAGCCGAATCTTCAATAGCCTTGGCAGCCTGTTCAGGGGTCAAGGTGCCGGCAAAGATGCCCTGGACGCTATCGTTGATGACAGAGCCCATGGCGGGCGGCAGCGCCTGATCATAGTACAACTGGAAGTACTGTGCTCGGGCCAGGCTTTGCTGAAGGGTAATCATCAGCGGATCGGTCATGCCAACTTCGCCGCCCTTAACCACCGGGATGGCAACGTTGATTTTAACTAATGCCTGCTGCGCTTCCGGTGTTGTCAGATACTTGACAAAGTCAATCGCTTCGGGGGAAGCGTTCTTGCCAATCGCAAAGCCATTCCCACCGCCAACGGCGTCATTCGGATCGCCTTTGCCGCCTTCAACCATCGGGAAGGGGAACCAACCGAGCTTGTCGCCAAGACCTTGCTTGTCTTCACTATTGTCCTTCTGGACAGCCGGAGCCCACTGACCCATCAATTCCATGGCAGCCTTGCTATTGCCCACGGCAGTCGCTTCGTCGCCATAGGTCGCGCCCAGGAAACCATCCTGGAAGGGTTCAAGCGCCATGAGTTCCTGGAGTTTGTAACCAGCTTGGACGAACGGTTGATCGGTGAAAGAACCGGTGCGTAGCAAAGCACCTTCAAAGTTGGCTTTGCCACCCAGGCGAGTGACAAGATAAGCCCACATGTGCATGCCCGGCCACTTGTCGCCTTCGCCGAGGGCAATGGGGGTAATGCCAGCAGCTTTGAGGGCTTTCACGTCTTCGAGCAGTTCATTCCACGTTGTAGGAGGCGTAGTGATGCCAGCCTGGGCAAACAGGTCTTTGTTGTACCAGAAGCCAATCATGCCCATATCCCACGGCACGCCGTAGTTCTGGCCTTTGTAGGCATACACACCCAGAGCGCCGGGAGCGAAGGTGTTGCGCCAGGCGCCGCCATCAGCATCGAGGTCAGCAGTGATGTCTTTGAGCAGGCCAGCCTGGGCATATTCGTTCATCACGCCGCCGCCCCAACTCTGGAAGATGTCCGGCGGGTTGCCAGATTGCATAACGGTGGTCAGCTTGGTCTTGAAAGCTTCATTTTCCAAGACAGTAATTTCGATGGTCACATTCGGGTGAGCGGCCATGTATTCATCGGCCAGTTTCTGCCATGCCCCTTTGTGTTCCTCGGCAGTAGAAATATGCCACCAGGTGACGGTGACGGGCCCAGAGGACACTTCTTCTGTCGCTTTGGGACCGCAACCAGCCAATACGGTGGCGACCATCACAATCAGAGCCAATACACGAAACAGCTTGCGTTGCATGGAGTCTCTCCTTCTTTAGTTAAGTGAATTGAAACTGGAACATGTAACTGGAATCATTATCGGGTTGCTTTGTCTATGCTTTGAGAGCTCATCACCTCCTTACCGACTAAGCGCTGTAGGCAGCATTGTGTGCATCAGCGTAACTACCTTGTCGTGGACAACACGAGTCCCGGATGATCAATTTGGTGGGAAGTTCGATACGTTGAATTTTGCTCTCCGGAGCCTCCAAAAGGTCAAGCAGCATCTGGGTTGCTACACGGCCCATCTTCTCCAGCGGCTGTTGAATCGTGGTCAACGCCGGGCGCACCATCTCTGCCTGAGGAATGTCATCGAAGCCCAGCACAGCGATATCATCGGGAATCCGTAGACCGCGCTGACGTATGGCATCCATTGCGCCCATTGCCATCACATCGTTGGAGGCAAAGATTGCGGTAGGAGGATCTGGCACGTCGAGCAGCGCTAGCGCGCCGGTGAACCCATCAGGTTGGAAGAAAGTGCCTTCGTAGACGAGTTCCTCGGTGTAAGGGACGTGGTGGGTTCGCAAGGCGGCGCGATACCCTGCCAGACGGTCTTGCGCGCAACCAAGATCCATGGAGCCGGTGATGAAGCCGATGCGCCGGTGACCTAGTTTAAGGAGATGTTCTGCAGCGTCGAACGCGCCCTGCCAGTTCGTCGCTCCTACCGCCGGACATTCTTTGCCTGTGCCTTGATGGTCAATCAGCACAAAGGGGAAATTGCGCTGCGTCAGCGTGCCCACGTAATCTGCGGGATTGCGCGGAAGCACTAGCAACAGTCCATCTACCATGCCCTGTGCCAGATTGGCAACGTAGTTGGCTTCTTTGCTGGCAGTGCGGTGTGTGGTGTAGAGGATGAGGTCTAATTCTTGGAGCGTCAGCTCGGCATCAATGCCACGGATGATTTCCCCGATATAACCGGTGCCCAGGTCGGGCACCAGCAATCCAATCGCGCCAGTTTTGCCACCTGCCAGGCTGCGCGCCTGCCGGTTGGCGACGAAGCCCAGTTGCTCCATCGCCTGCAGCACGCGTTCGCGTGTTGCAGGTCTTACGTGGACATCGTTGTTGATTACACGTGAGACGGTGCCAAAAGAGACCCCAGCTTTGGCGGCAACATCCACAATGGTGGTTTTTTGGTTCGTCATCGTCTGTCTTTGTAAGCGTTTACATGAAAACTGATTTTTTAGGGACCTGCCAATAGGTTGACAAGGTCCCCTGGTTAAACTTTTCGACGCGGTCACAGCTTGTCTGGAAGATGGTCGTTTGGCGCGCCGCTGCTTTCAATGAGCTCTTGGAACCGGTTTCTTGCGCTTCGTCACTCACTATTCAGGCAGTCCTCGGGGTTTTGCCCGGCTAATGCCCGGTTTCCGCACGATTCAGGGAGCGTGCCGTGATTTTGTGGCAAGATACAGGTGCAGAACCTTGTTATTAGTAGGAGGCAGTTATCTTTGCTAAGGTATCTTTGCCGGATAGCGGTGGAAGTTATCTCAACCCTCGTGCTGCGATCCCGGCAAAACTGACCTGTATTTGGAAGCGTTTACATGATTATTCTAGCATGAGAAGATGAGTTGTCAAGAGCTTTTTGGGGATTTGGGGTAGCGAATTTCGATAAATTCGTTATGTCTCGGATCTGATTTCGATTTCTTCGCTTTCTGAAGTCAATGCGGGGGCGCGCTTGCGTGTGCTTTGCGTATCCGATTGGTGATTGGTCTTCAGGCGCGGGTGACTCTCTACTGGCGCAAGAACCTTCTTGCTCTTGACAATCGCCCTAACTCGTAGTAAAGTAGACTCCAATGGCGACGTGATTCCATCATATCGCCACTCATCAAGAGAGGTGGAGGGACCGGCCCTGTGAAACCTCGACAACCCGGCGCGCTGGCGTGACGGGGTGCCAATTCCGGCAGGGACCCTTATGGGGGGCTCTGGAAGATGAGGATGGATACGAAGATATCGGCTGTCGTATCGCCTCTCTTTTGGAGAGGCGTTTTTGTTGCTTCTGCGACTTATACCGCGACTACTACGCAGGCTGCAGTCGCTTTTGGAGGAGATTTCATGATGATGACAATGATGACACAGACTGTGGGTTATCCCCATATCGGTAAGAACCGCGAGCTCAAGCGAGCGCTTGAGGGCTATTGGAAAGGCGCTCTGGATGCGGAGGCGCTTTCGGTGACCTTCCGGCAGGTAGAGGAGGAGGGCTGGTGCACCCAACGTGATGCCGGCATTGACGCTATCGGTGTGGGCGATGCCACGCTCTACGATGCCGTTCTCGATTGGAGTCTGCGTCTGGGACTGGTCTCTGAACGTTTCGCGGCGCTTGAGGGGCTGGACCGGCTTTTTGCGATGGCGCGGGGCGCCGCGGGCATTCCCGCCCTCGACATGACCAAATGGTTCGACACTAACTACCATTACCTCGTGCCCGAGATTGAAGCTGGCGCGCGACCAACGGCGAATTTCGGGGATTTCCTTGCTACCGTGCGACGGGCGCAGGCGCTTCTGGGTGAGCGCGCCGTGCCCATTTTGCTTGGACCGGTGACCTTCTTGCGTCTTGCACGTCTGGCAGTCCCCTTCGATGCGATGCTGGCGCAGCTGCTGCCGCTTTATGTGGAATTGCTCACCGCCCTCAAGGCATTGGGGGTGCCGGAAGTGCAATTGCACGAACCTGCGCTTATCTTGCCGGATTCTGGGAGTTACCGGTCGCAGACGGAGACGGCGGTTGCGGCATTGGCGGCAGTGGGGCTGCCCCTCAACCTTGTTATCCCGTTCGATGATATTGGTGAGTCCTTCTCGTGGATTGCGGCGCTGCCGGTGGCGGGTTTGACACTCGATTTCACCCGTGGAGAAACGGCGGCGCTGTTGGAGCGCTACGGTTGGCCCGCGGGCAAATTCCTTGCCGCAGGCAGCGTGGATGGGCGTAACATCTGGCGCCTGCGTGGCGCCGAGGTGCTGCCGCAGCTGCGTTCTCTGATGCCGGTTGCTCCACTGCGAATCAGCGCTTCCTGCTCTTTGCAGCATGTTCCGTATTCGGCGGCGCGGGAGATGGCGCTGCCTGCTCCCTTGCGTAATGTGCTTGCCTTTGCAGAGGAGAAGCTGCACGAGCTAGCCGCGTTGCGGGATACGCTTGTGGGCGGCGTTGCCTGGGATGATAGCCCCTGGGCGGAGTTTCGGGCTTTTGCGCCGGAGGATGTTGCCCTGCGGGCGCGTCAGGCGGCGCTTGACACCGGCGATTTTTCCCGCGCTGAAGCCTATCCCGCGCGGCGTGCGCAGCAGGTGGCGTTGCCGCCTTTCCCTCTTACCACTATTGGCTCATTCCCCCAAACTGATGCGGTGCGGCAGCTGCGCGCGCGTTTCAAGCGTGGCGAGCTGAGCGAGGCGGCGTATCGTGCGGGCGTGGATAGCTGGATTGCCTACACCATTGGTGTGCAGGAGGGGTTGGATTTTGATGTGCTGGTGCATGGTGAATTTGAACGCTCGGATATGGTCGAATACTTCGCTGAAAATCTCACCGGTTTTGCCTTCACGCAGCACGGTTGGGTGCAAAGCTTTGGCAGTCGCTATGTTCGCCCTCCCATCATTTATGCCGATGTGAGTCGCCCTGCGCCGATGACGGTGCGGGAATTCAAGGTCGCCCAGAGTTTTACCTCTAAACCGATCAAGGGCATGTTGACCGGTCCCGTGACCATCCTCAACTGGTCCTTCCCGCGCACCGACTTGCCGCGACGCGAGGTGGCGTTCCAGCTGGCGCTAGCGTTACGCGATGAGATTGCCGACCTGGAACGCGCCGGTGCGCGCATCATTCAAGTGGATGAACCGGCTTTGCGTGAAGGGCTGCCCTATAAATCTGACCGGCGCGCCGCCTATGTGGCCTGGGCAGTGGATGCTTTCCGGCTTGCTACGGCGGGCGCTGCTTCCGCGACGCAGATTCACACTCACATGTGTTACGCCGAGTTCGGCGAGATCCTGCCGGCGATTGACGGCCTCGATGCGGATGTCATTTCGCTGGAGAACGCGCGCAGCGACGATGAGACGCTGCGCGCCCTGGCGGAGTACGGTTACGCTCGCGAGGTCGGTCCCGGCGTCTATGATATCCACAGTCCCGTTGTGCCGGATGAGGCTTTCATCCTGGAGAAGCTGCGCACTTTCCGCCTGCATTTGGCGGATGCGCAGCTTTGGGTGAATCCTGATTGCGGTCTCAAGACCCGCGCCTGGGCTGAGGTGCTGCCTGCCCTGCGCGCGATGGTTGCCGCGGTGCGCCAGCTCCGCGCTGAGCTATAGAAAGCAGGTGTGCTGTATGGTAGAGAACCGTTTCCTGACGCTTCTGGATACCTCTCCACTGCCGGTGCTGCGTGATGGCGCGATGGGCACGCTGCTGCACAGCCGAGGGGTGAGCTTCGAGAATTGCTTCGATGCGCTCAACTTGAGCAACCCCGCGCTTGTAGGCGAGATTCATCGCGCTTACATTGAGGCGGGTGCGCAGGTGCTCCAGACCAACACCTTTGGCGCCAATCGCTACAAGCTGGCAGCGCATGGCATAGAAAGCCACGTCGCGGAGATTAACCAGGCGGGTGTGGACCTGGCGCGACGCGTGATTTACGCTTCCTTCAAGGATGTGCTCATCGCTGGCGATGTCGGTCCGCTGGGGGTGCGCCTGGCGCCCTTTGGGCGGGTGCAACCCGAGGAGGCGCGTGCTGCCTTTATCGAACAGATCACCGCGCTTGCCGCCGCAGATGTGGATGTCATCTCGCTCGAGACGTTTACCGATCTCTATGAGATTCGTGAAGCCGTCGCTGCCGCTCGGCAGGTCTGTGACTTGCCGGTGATTGCCTCGATGACTTTTACCCGTGATGACCGCACGCTGTTGGGAGATGGTCCGGAGAAAGTGGCGCGCGTCCTGGTGGAGATGGGCGCAGATGTGATTGGCGTCAACTGCTCTGGTGGTCCCGCGCAGTTGCAGCGCATTCTCCAGCGGATGAAGCTCGCTGCCCCAGAAGTTCGCCTATCGGCGGGACCCAATGCGGGTTGGCCCGAACAGGTTGCCGGGCGCATCATGTATCCGGCGACGGCGGATTACTTCGCCGAATACGCGCTTGCCTTCAGGCAGATTGGCGCGGCGCTGATTGGCGGGTGTTGCGGCACCACGCCTGAGCACATCGCCGCGATGCGGCGCGCCCTCGATGCGCCGCCGGGACCGGAGGTGGAGCTGGCGGTGATGCGGCATCTGGAACCGGAACCCGCTGAAAACGGCGCCACCCCGCCGACGCGGTTGGCGGAGAAGTTCGCGGCGGGCAAATTTGTCGTGGCAGTAGAGATGGATCCTCCTCACACTATCTCCAGTCACAAGCTGCTGGCAGGCGCCAGTTTGTTGGCGGATGTCGGAGTGGATGTCATCAATGTGGCGGATAGCCCCATGGCGCGGATGCGTATGAGTCCCTGGGCGGTCTGTCACCTTATCCAGAAAGAAGTGGGCATGGAGACCGTGCTGCACTTTCCGACGCGCGGGCGCAACCTGCTGCGGGTGCAGGGCGACCTGCTCGCGGCGCATACATTGGGAATCCGCAACGTCTTTGTTGTGATGGGTGATCCTACAGCCATCGGCGATTACCCCGAAGCGATGGACAACTATGATCTAGCGCCTTCGGGGTTGATCCAGCTGATCAAGGAAAAACTCAACGCCGGGCGTGATCACGCCGGTAGCGATATTGGTCGCCCAACGGCATTCTTTGTCGGCGGCGCGCTCAATCTGGATCCGCCGGAACCGGAGCGGGAGATCAAAGTGCTGCGGCGCAAATTACGCAGCGGCGTGGATTTTCTGATCACGCAACCCGTGTACCAACCGGAGCGCGCACAAGCTTTTCTGGAGCGCTATACCGCTGAATATGGACCGTTGCCGGCGCCGGTATTGGCGGGTATTCTGCCATTGAATAACCTGCGCCATGCCCGTTTCCTCCATAACGAGGTGCCCGGCATCACAATCTGTCCGGAGATTTTTGAGCGCCTGGAGCGTGCGGATAAGGAGTCGGCGCGTGAGGGAGTCCGCATCGCGGCGGAACTCATCGAGCAGGTGCGACCATGGGCATCTGGCGTCTACATCATGCCGGCGTTTAGTCGTTATGACCTTGCTGCGGAAGTTGCTGAGGCTGCCCTGCGTCTGTGAGATAGAGACTATTTGCCGTTATCCACACGACCGGTGTTGTTGCGCGCGGCTCAACCGCGCACAACAACACTCGAAAGTCCTGCCCCAGGTGCCTTTGTGACTCCAGTTATCGTCCGGCAAAACGCCGGTTCGCCTCATCATCGAGCAACCCGATGACAGTGTACGCGCCGATGAATGTGCCTATAGGGAAGAGTGGCAGGCTCAATAACCCCACAATGAGTGCCAGCACCCGTGCCCAGTTCCGGTAACGGCGCAGCCCTAACCCTGCAATCAGCCCCGGCAGGGAAAGCCCCGCTAATCCCAACCCGCAGATACTTCCTGTAATCCCCAAGACGGTCTGCGCGTCACTATCGCCCGTGAACGCCCCCGTGCCGAGAAACACGGCTAGCAGGCTGCACGCGGCAAGTATCCCGATCACTCCGGTGAGGATGTAGAGCCAGCTCAGAATTCTGACATGATCGCGCATAGTGTTTGCCTCCGATCGTGCGCTTGTACCACTCATACGTTATTGAGTAGCGATAAGTTTCACATTTTCTGAGGCAACCCTGCTATGAACGTTGGTTTTTGGGGGCGCGGCTGTGCTACGTCTCAAAGTGTTCTGGGATCGCATTGACCTTCTTTGAAAAGCACATTATACTGAAATAGATTCGTTCTGATATCTGTGAGGGAAGACGAGTTTTCTGCGGACTCCCTCACGGCGTTTGACTGGCTGATTTTGCAGGAGAGCTACCATGGATAACCAATCGCAAACTCGAAACCAACGTGGACGTACTTTGCGGTGGATTGGCGTTGGCATTGTGCTGGCAGGCTGGGGTATGGTTCGCTTATGGCAGCGCCGGGGTTTGGGTCTGCATCGCGGACGCTTTGTGGCGCCGCATCCCGAGGAACCTCTATCCCCGGTCTCGCCGGTGGAGGTGGAACCGGAGCCGATTGAGATTCCCAGCACTCTGGAAGCGCCGGAGCCGCTGCCTGAACCCGAAGCGTCTCCAGCTCCGGTCTTGGCAGTGGATTCCGCTGTACCGGCGGAAACTATGGTGACGCCTGCCGGCACGCTGGCGGATGCGGTTGCCCCTGTCGCCGATAACCTGTGCCGCATCGCGGGAATTGGCCCCAAAGTGGCGACGCTGCTCGGCGCTGCAGGCGTGAACACTTTCGCAGAACTGGCTGTCGTGACGCCTGAACGCTTGCGCGAAGTGTTGCAGGCTGCGGGCTTGCGCTTCATGGACCCCGATACCTGGCCCCAGCAGGCGGCTCTAGCGGCTCGGAGTGATTGGGAAGCGCTAGCCGCATTGCAGGCGGAGTTCAAAGGGGGACGCCGCGTTTGATGCTTGGATAGCCTTCAAGTCTAGATTCACATTTTGAAATATCTGAACCGCTACGTTATTTCGCACGAGGAGGTCATATCGTATGGATTTCGAAAAACTGGGCGCCTTTTATCTTGGCAAAGGTTTTGACCTGGCGAAAAACCAGCTCACCGACGAATTGGTGATGTACGATGCCCGCGACCTGACGACCCATGCGGTCTGCGTTGGTATGACAGGCAGCGGTAAAACGGGCTTGTGTGTGGATTTGCTCGAAGAAGCTGCCATTGACCATGTCCCTGCATTACTCATTGATCCCAAGGGGGATATCACCAACCTGCTCCTGACTTTCCCTGACTTGCTGCCGGAAGATTTCCAGCCCTGGGTGAACGTGGATGATGCACGACGCAAGGGTTTGAGTGTCGAGGAGTTTGCGGGTGCGCAGGCGGCGCAGTGGCGCAAGGGCCTGGCGGATTGGGGACAGGACGGGCAGCGTATCCGCATGTTGCGTGATACGGCGGACTTCGTCATCTACACGCCCGGCAGCGATGCAGGCGTCCCCATCTCTATCATGCATTCCTTCGATGCCCCACCGCTCAGCTGGGATACCGATGCAGAACTGCTGCGCGAACGCATTCAGGGGACGGTGAGCGCTCTGCTGGGACTGGTGGGCATTGATGCCGACCCCGTTCGCTCGCGGGAACACATTCTGCTCTCCAACATCTTCGAACATCACTGGCGTAACGGTGAGAATCTGGACCTGCCCAAAATTATCCTTGCGATTCAGAACCCACCTGTTCGCCAGCTCGGGGTCTTTGATGTGGATACCTTCTTCCCGCAGAAGGACCGTTTTGGCCTGGCGATGACGCTCAACAACATCATCGCTTCGCCCTCCTTCCAGAGCTGGCTCCAGGGGCAACCGCTGGATATTCCCAGTTTCCTCAGTACGCCGGATGGCAGAACCCGCCATTCGATTTTCTACATCGCCCATTTGAGTGATGCCGAGCGGATGTTCTTTGTTACCATGTTGCTCAACCAGCTGATTACCTGGATTCGCACGCAACCAGGGACCACCAGCTTGCGTGCGCTGCTCTACATGGATGAGATTTTCGGTTTCTTCCCGCCTATCTCGAATCCGCCTAGCAAAAAACCTCTACTCACGCTGATGAAGCAGGCGCGCGCTTTTGGTGTAGGAGTGGTGTTAACCACCCAGAACCCGGCAGATCTGGATTATAAGGGCTTGACTAATGCCGGCACGTGGTTCATCGGGCGGCTCCAGGCGGAACGTGATAAGGAACGGTTGCTCGATGGGTTGGTCAGCGCATCCGCTGAAGCCGGTCAGGCGCTCAATCGCTCGGAGCTAGCACAGTTGATTAGCAAACTGGGTAACCGCGTCTTCCTGCTTCACAACGTTCACGAAGATGCTCCGGCGGTGTTCCAGACCCGCTGGGCGATGAGCTATTTGCGGGGACCGCTCACCCGTTCGCAGGTGCGTGACTTGATGGCGGGTCGCGGCGCCGAAATGCCACTGGCGCCCAAAGCGGCGCCCACGGCGACGCCTTTGGAGGTCCGTGCAGCACCGGCTGTTGTGCCCGAGACTGCGGCAGTCGCGCCCGCTGCGCCGGTACCCGCAGCGCCGGGGTCCGCTGCACCGGCAGCGGCAACCGCGGCGATGGTTTCTGGTTACATGAGCACCCCGCCATTGCTGCCTGATGGCGTGCAGCAGGTCTTCCTGCCGTTGCGCAAGGGTGCTTCTTCCGCAGTCGCTGAGGTCGAGGAGAGCGCCGGCCCGCGCGTGGAAGTTAAGCAAAGGCGGTTGCTCTACATCCCTGCCTTGCTGGGGGTGGGGCGCGTCCTATACGTGAAGCAGGCGACATCCTACTCGGTGAACGAGGCGGAAGAATTCGCCTTCATGGCGCAACCACCCGAAGGCTTAGGTATCGTCCGTTGGGAGGACGCTCAGGCGCTCTCGCTCTCTGCGCGTGATTTGCTCACTGCGCCCGAACCAGAGGCGCTCTTCGATACCATCCCCGAAACGTTGAATGAGGCGCGCGAGATGGCAGCACAGCGCAAGAGCCTCGAAGACCATCTCTATCGCGCTTCTACCTTGACCTTGCAGTACAGTCCGGCGATCAAACAGTATTCACGCTACGGTGAATCGGATCGTGATTTCAGGATGCGTCTCAATCAGGCGGCGCGCGAATTGCGCGATGAAGAAGTTGATAAGCTGCGGGCGAAGTATGCGACCAAGATCAGCACGCTAGAGGATCGCTTGCGGCGGGCACAGGCAGCGTTGACGAAGAAGGAAGCGGATGCGCGCGCGCGCAAGCAGGATGCGCTTATTTCCGCCGGCGAGACGGTCTTCAATCTATTCTCGGGACGGCGGCGCTCCGTTTCGGCGGCAGTCAACAAGGTCACACGTTCTGCTACGGTCAAGCATGATATCGAGGCGGCAGAAGAGCAGGTGGAGGCGGTGCAGGCTGATCTCGTGAACCTGCAGGAGGAGCTCAAAGCGCAAACTGAGGCGATTACCGCGAACTGGGAAAAAGCCTTGGGAGACCTGGAGGAAGTGGCGATTAAACCGCGCCGCACCGATATCCAGATAGCGCTATTCGCTCTGGCGTGGGCGCCGCATTGGCAGATTGTCTATCAAGAAGGGGCGGTCACCCAAACCCAGACTGTGCCTGCTTTTTAGTGGGCCGGAAAGATCTGCACCAGGAATGTCATTTTGTTGTTTATCGCGCTGCGGCACAGCCGCAGCGCGATAAAGCCATCATACCCTGATCGAAGGAGTTGCTTATGAAATCAAAGCTGCGCATTGTTATGATTTCCTCCGAATGCGTCCCGTATGCCAAAACAGGTGGACTTGCCGATGTGGTCGGCGCGCTACCTCAGGCTCTCGTCGCTTTGGGGCACGAGGTCATTGTCGTATTGCCCAAATATCGCGCCGTGAATGTTCAGAAGCACAAAATCGAGCCTGTTATGGCTCCCATGGGCGTGTGGATGGGCAATGCTGAGGAATGGTGTGCGGTCTATGCTACCAGGATGGACGACACGGTGCCGGTGTACTTCATCGAATCGGACAAGTACTTCGACCGCGATGGGCTTTATCATGATGCGGATTTCAACGACTTTGGCGATAACCCGCGCCGTTTTGCTTTCCTCACCCGCGCGGCGCTGCAGCTCTGTAAGGACATCCGTTTTGTTCCCGATATCGTTCACGCGCACGACTGGCAGGCAGCGCTGGCAGCGCCTTACCTCAAGGTCTGGCACTGGAATGACCCCATCCTGGGCAATGCGGCAAGCGTTCTGACCATTCATAACATCGGTTATCAGGGTGTCTATGGCGCGGAGCATTATGATTATCTTGGTTTGCAGTGGGGCAATTTCACAACGGATAAGCTCGAAGACCATGGGCGGATCAACTTCCTCAAGGGCGGCATTGTTTATGCGGATATGGTTAACACGGTAAGTCCCACGTATGCCGATGAGACACGTACCCAGGAATACGCCTACGGCATGGCGCCTTATCTCAATAATAAGGGTCCCAATTACGTGGGTATTCTCAATGGCGTGGACTATAGCCAGTGGAATCCCGCTGTGGACTCCTTGATTCCTGCAAAATACTCACCGGAGGATCTTAGCGGGAAGGCTGCCTGTAAAGAGGCGTTGCAGCGGCAATTCCTGCTCGAAGTCGCACCGGATATCCCTATCGTGGGTGTGGTCAGCCGCCTGGCGGACCAGAAGGGGCTGGATTTGCTCGCATCTGCCATCGAGGGGATGACGCAGGCGATGCGGGTGCAGTTTGTTATCCTGGGGTCCGGCGATAAGGGCTTGGAATCTTTCTATAGCGGTTTACCTGCGCGCTATCCCGGCAGAATTGGCACGTATATTGGTTACAATAACTCACTGGCGCATCTCATCGAGGCGG
>JAKJAC010000005.1:28296-30827 GCA_022707705.1 Chloroflexota bacterium | reverse complement strand
TAGTGATTTCTTCATTATGCCTTCGCGTTATGAACCGTGTGGGCTGAATCAGATTTACTCTCTCAAGTATGGAACGTTGCCCATTGTGCGGGCGACGGGCGGTCTGAATGATACGGTGGAGCAGTATGATGAGGCTACGGGTGCGGGCACGGGCTTCAAATTCTGGGAGCCGAGCGCTAGCGGAATCTATTACACCGTGGGATGGGCCGTCAGCACTTACTTTGACCGCCCTCACCATATCCAGCAGATGATCCAGGCGGCGATGGCTCAGAACTACTCCTGGGAGGAGAGCGCCAAAGCTTACGAAGAGGCTTACCGCCGTGCGATTCTCAATAAGATGATACTGTAGCGGAGATGGGACGCAAGGCATAAAGAACATTTATGCCTTGCGCTATGATGACATTCTGTGACGACGTGACCACGTAGACACCTACGTGGTCACGTCGTCACCATCTCCTGGATACCCCGTAATCTGCTTGATTTCCTCGTACAATGGCTTGAGACGCTTATACATCCGTTTGTAAACCCGGTGGAACAACCCATCGTAAAGGTCGCGGGTCTCGGGGTTGGGTTCAAAGACATCACCCTGATGTGACATCTCCCTGACGGCGCTCTCGAAGTTCGGATGCAGCCCCAGTCCCACTGCGGCATCCATTGCCGCGCCCAAGCCCGAAGTTTCGTAGGTGTGCGGACGTGTGGTGGGCAGTCCGAAGATGTCCGCAGTGAGCTGCATTGCGGCATTGCTTTGCGACCCGCCGCCGGAGACTCGCAGCTCCGTAATCGGTGTGCCGCTGCGCCGTATCGTGCGTTCCATCCCCTCGCGCAGAGCGTATGCCAGCCCTTCGAGAATGGCGCGATAGAGATATGCGCGTGTGTGTACGTCCCCGAAGCCAATGATGGCGCCTTTTGCCTCCGGACCAGGTACTTTGAGCCCCGGCGACCAGTAAGGTTGCAGCATCAGCCCCTTGGCGCCGGGCTCTGCTTCTGCTACGAGATGGTCGAAGAGTGTCTCTGGCTCTACCCCGTGGCTCTGTGCCAGGCGGCGCTCCTCGTGCGCGAATTCCTGCTTGAACCAACTCACCATCCAGTAACCCCGGTAGACCTGCAACTCCAGGCTATAGGCGCCCGGAACTGCGGCGGGGTAGGGAGGGATGAGGGGAATCATTTCCACGTAGCGTTTCTGCGTTGTATTGATGGTGGCGGTGGTGCCGTAGCTAAGGCAGCCAATGTGCGGTTCGAGCGCGCCACTGCCGATAACCTCGCAGGCTTTGTCGGCGGCGGCGGCGATGAGCGGCAAGCCTTTAGGGATGCCCGTCGCGGCAGCAGCACCGGCGGTGATTTCTCCGAGCTGTGCGGCAGGTGGAATGAGCTCCACCAACATCCGCGGGTCTATGGGAACTGCGCGCCACTTCCAGTCCCACGATTTTGCCCAGGTGAGGGCTTTGTAATCGAAGGGCATGTATCCTACCTGACAGCCTACGGAGTCCGCGAAGCGCCCGGTGAACCGGTGCGTCAGATAACCGGAAAGGTAGAGGATTTTATGCGTCGCTTGGAGTATCTCGGGCTGATAGCGTTGCAACCAATTGGTTTCCGCTTCTGCCTGAAGATAAGCGACGGTTTGCGACATCCCGCTGAGGGCGAAGAGTAGCCCCCATAGCCCTTTCACAGGCTTGACTCCCGCTGTGCGGCGCTGGTCGAGCCAGACAATGGCGGGGCGCAGGGGGGCTCCCTGTGCATCCACGTTGATGATGGTAGAGCGCTGCGTGGTCAACGCCACGCCGGCGATGGCGTCCCGCAGCTCGGGACGCTCTTGCCAGAGCTGCTGGCAGGCTGTGCAGAGCGCCCCCCAAAAGACCTCCGGGTCTTGCTCAGCCCAACCGGGCTGCGGCGAGACGTAGGGCGTGAAAGGAATTTGTGCCTTGTGCACTAGCCTCCCGCGCAGGTCGAAGATGAGCGCCCGCGCGGACTGTGTTCCGTTATCTAGAGCGAGAATGAGGTCTTTAGGCATGGCAGCTCCTGGGAAGATATTAAAGCGTCATGAGTCATGTGTCAAAGAATGCTTCTGACTTCCGATTTGCTCTTCCGCCAGTATAGCACGCCCACCACTGCCGCCAAACCCAGTAGGATGCCGGCGATGGTGCCGGCAGCAATCTTTTTGCGACGCCGCGGCAGATTGGCTTCGCGGCGCGCCTGGGCTTCGAGGAGCGATGGTTGCCAATCCGGAATGGTTTCGCGGGGCGGAAGGCTATAATGACTTTCCCAGAGCGTCCGATACGCGGCAATTTCCGCTTCCCAGCGGGTGTCATCCCACCCTAATTCTTGTTGGCAGATGCGCCGGACGTCTTCGAACAGAGCGGCGCCTCCGTGTGGCAGGAGTAAGCCAATCCGCGTACGTCGTAGGAAAAGATCATCCAGTTGCGCCACCCCCTCGCTGCGTGAGGCCCAACGCAGTTCTGCCCAGAGGGTTTCTGTGCCGGGGATGGGCTCCAGTTCGCCGGGCTGTGCTGCGCGCACCAGAGCGGGCGCAGCTG
>JAKJAC010000005.1:13712-28282 GCA_022707705.1 Chloroflexota bacterium | reverse complement strand
CCGCCGGCGCTGCGCTTTCGTCAGTTTGTTGCCGTTGGGTAGTGGGGTGTTTACGGGATTGAGCACGGGCATATCGTCATTGGGTTCGGGCATCGAGGGGATGGTGGTCTGCACCGCTTTGAGAGCATCGAGAGCGATGCGCCGGAAGGTTGTGAGCTTGCCACCAGTCACGGTGAGCAGCCCTGCCTCGTTCCACACCACATGGTCGCGCGATTCCTTGCTTGGATCGGTTTTGCCGCTGTCAATCACCGGACGGACGCCCGCAAAAGTGCTGATGACGTCATCCAAGCTCAGTTGCAGTGCGGGGAAATGCGCCTCGACGACCTGCATGAGGTAGGCGACTTCCTCCGGTGTGATGTGTGGCTCGGCATCGAGGGGTTGTTCATGGTCGAGGTCCGTCGTTCCTACCAGCGTGATTCCCTCCCAGGGGAAGATGAAGACCGGGCGACGGTCAACAGGGTGCAGGAAACTCACCGCCTGCGCTATAGGAAAGCGCCATGCTGCAAAAACAAGGTGACTACCGCGCAATGGGCGAATGCGCGGCGCTGCGCCAACCTGCGCTCGAAGTGCATCCGCCCATGCGCCCGTTGCGTTGACTACTACCTGCGCTCGAGCCTCGGCATTGCGCCCGGTGAGTGTGTCTTGTAGTCTTACCCCAGTCACGCGCCCTTCTTCGCGCAACACGGTGTCCGCGCGGCAATAGTTGAGCGCCGTGCCCCCATCGAGAAGCGCCTCGAAAATGACCCGCAGTACCAGACGCGCGTCATCTGTCTGCGCATCGCCATAGCGCCAACCGCCCTTGAGTCCCTTACGCGCGATGCGCGGGGCGAGCAGTTCAAAATCAGCGGCGCTGTAATAGGTGTGGCTCCACTGCAATGCCAGCAGGTCGTAGATGGTAAGCCCGGCACCATACGTCCATTTGCCAGGAAAATCGCCCTTATAAGTTGCCAGCAGGAAGCCCAACGGGTCAATCAGACCGGGACCTTCTTCCATCAAGCGCTCGCGCTCCTGGACGGAAGTGAGGGTGAGCCGCAGTTTGCCTTCCTTGAGATAGCGGATGCCGCCATGAACCAGTTTCGAGGAGCGGCTGGAGGTGCCCCAACTGAAGTCTCGCTGCTCAACGAGCAGCGCCTTGAGACCCAGGCGAGTAGCTTCGCGCAGAATCCCGGCGCCGGTAATCCCGCCACCGATGATGATGATATCCCACGACTGGTCTAGTTTCGACCAGACTTCGTCGCGCCATTGTTGTGTGAGCATGTGTGCCTCCTTGTTAAGTCAAAAGTCAGACCGTATCCGGGGACTAAAAGCCGCGACAAGCAGTCGCTATTTTTCCCAGGCTATGAATTTCTGACTTCCGACTCCTGACTCAAAAGTTTGCCTGGATTCATTAGCCCTTGGGGATCGAAGACTCGCAGCGCTGCGTGAATGGCGGTTATCCCCAGAGCACCCTTTTCGGCTTGCAGATACGGTGCGTGATCAGCACCTACGCCGTGTTGGTGACTGATGGTGCCGCCGTTGGCAACGATGGCTTCACTGGCAGATGCCTTCAAGGTGCGCCAGCATTCCAGCGTTTCCTCGGGTGTGGGCGCTAGCCGGAACAGGAACTGTACGTAGATGCTGGAACCATAGGGATAGACGTGAGAGAGGTGGGTGAAGACATGCACGAACTCATCCTTGCACAGCAACCCAGGATGAAGCGCTTCTTCAATCGCTTTGACCATCGTGGGCACATTGCTCCATGAGGTCGCGGTTTCCAGCGTGTCAATGCCGTAGCCGACTTCCCAAAGCGCGTTGCGCAGATACGGCGACCGGAAGCGATTCTTGTGCCATGTTTTCCCAAAGGTCTGCGTGGCATAAACGCCGTTGTGTTTGCCGGTGATGTCGAAGGTCGCTTTGCTCGCCGCATCGGTGAGTGTTTCGGAACCGGTGACGCCCACGATAAGCATACACCGCTCGTCGCCGGCGCCGCGCAGCGCGAGGTACTTTTTCAGCGCTCCCAGCAAGGTCTCGTGTCCCGCCATCGCCAGCGTGGTCTCCGTCTCCATGGCGGTGCTCAGTCGGAGCATCGAAAGGGGAATGCCTGCCTGGACGATTTCGCGCACGGCGGTGCGTCCTGCCTCGAAGTTGGGGAAGAAGACAGCGTGGAAGGTCTCCTTCTCCGGCAGCGGCGTCACACGGACGGTCGCCTCGGTGAGGATGCCCAAGCGCCCTTCAGAACCAAGCACCAGTTCACGCAGGTCGGGTCCGGCGGCGGAAGCGGGGAATGCTGCGGGCAGTTCCAGCGGTCCGGCAGGGGTCTCCAGATGTCCCCCCGCAAAGAGCTTTTCGATGCGCCCGTAGCGCAGGGATTGCTGCCCGCTCGACCGGGTGACCACCCACCCGCCAAGCGTAGAGTATTCGAAGGATTGCGGATAATGTCCCAACGTATAACCGTGCGCACGGAGTTGCGCTTCCAACTCAGGTCCCGAAACCCCTGCGCCAAAGGTCGCCAACTGACTCTCCCGGTCGAAGGTCAGCAGGCGATTCATGCGGGTCATATCCACGGTAAGGGTGGGGCGTTCTCCGGCTATCGGGTTCACGTGCCCGACCACGCTCGATCCACCACCGTAAGGAATCAGGGCAACATTGTGCGCTGTGGCGAATTCCAACAACTCGCGCACCTGCTCGCGGTCTTGGGGGAAGGCAATGCCATCGGGGAACGCGCCGAGCTGTCCACTGCGCATCGCTACCCAATCCGGAAAGCTCTGCCCGCGGGCATGGCGAACGCGCGCCTCGGCATCGGCGCTGATCAGTGGATGGGCGGGCAGGCGTGATGGCGGCACTTGGGCGAGCACGGCATCCAGCGGCACATCCTTGGGAGGGCGTCCCGGACCGAGGGTTTCGCGGGCGTAGCGTGCTGCCGAATCGGGCAGATCGTAGACAAAACTATCGTCACCCCAACCATTCCAACGTCGCATGAAAACCTCCTGACTTATGGTTCCTGGCTTTTCAAATTCGCCACTGCTTGCCAGTGCACGATACTCTCTTCCATAACATGGCGCGTGATGGCTTCTGCGCTCGCGGCATCGGTATTCACAAAGGCGGCGCATAAATCGGCATAGAACTGGCGAGAAAAAGATCGGGCTTCGGCGCGTGCAAAATACTGACACGCCATGATTTCATAGAAAGACGCAAAACCGTTGAGAATCAGTGTGTAGATAGGATTGCCGGACGCGATGGTGAGCAAGTGGTGCAGTTGCCAATCATAGCGCGCAAAGGCGCCGGCATCCTCTTCCAGAGCGGCAGCGCTTTGTAGATGCGTTAGCATGCTCTGTGGATCGTGTCTCACCGCAGCGGCGGTATAGGCAGGCGCCATAGCTAACCGCACTTCCAACAGGCACGGCACAAAATCATCGGGAACATGCCGGTAACGTACCAGCGTGCTCAGCACATTGAGTCCCCCTTCTCGCCAGAAATCGTTGACCAACGTGGGCTTTCCCTGGCGGATGGTAATCCAACCATCGCGAGCAAGCCGTTGCAGCGTTTCGCGGAGGGTGGGGCGGGTGAGACCCAACTGGGCAGCAAGATCGCGTTCACCGGGCAGGGCTGTGCCGGGAGGATAATCGCCGTTCAAAATGGCGGTGATCAAGCTCTCTTCAGCATAATCCGCAGGCTTTTGTGGCGCATTCCATTCGTGCATAGAGCTCTCTTGTTTATACTGGTAAGTGGTCTTACCAGTATATCATAGCACCGGTTTCTACCACTGTCAAGAGGCAGGAAACGACAATATGTGAAGGGTGCGCGTCATTTTTCCGCATTTTTTCTCTGGTTCAATGCCGCCGGGCTGCTAACGCTGCCGGGTTGCTGACGCTGCCGGGAGCTAAAGCTGGGCTACAGGAGCCTGCGGGCTACAAGGCAACACCCGGTAAACCGGGCTTCAGAAACTGGGTTTACCGGACGCAAGGGGTCCTTGGGTACAGGGAGGTTTTGCAAACAAACGAAGAGGAACTTTTTTTAGTGTTTTTGGCGCGCGGTACCCCGCGCGCCAAAAACACTTTCTGAGAAAAACCAGTACAAGGGCGCCGCCCATGTCAGGGCGGTTATGCAAAAAAGTGGCGCGCACCCATATGTGAATGTTCGATTGACTTCCTGCAAGTGCTGACTTATACTGGAAGTACACTGAACTTGCATTGATGACGGGATAACTGTGTTAATAACCGTCGCCGAAAGATTTCAAGAGTTGAGTACGGTGCATCGCACAAAACTATCATCGCCTGCAATTCCTAATCTGAATCACGTGTATTCTCATCATCCACAAAAGGACCGAAATCCATGAACGTGAAGAGACGCTTATGCTGTTGGGTGTTGTTGTTGACCTTGCTGGTTCCAGTCACGCCTGTCGTAGCGCAATCTCCCGCTACTCCCTGTTCTCAGGAGGCGGGTCCTGCCGGTTGTTTTGATCTGACTCTCTCCGCAGCAACGTTGCTGGGCGACGTGTATGTGGACGGAGCGCTGATTGCTGCGCAGGTCAATGCCATCCGGCTTTCGGTAGTTCCAGGCGTGGCGCACGTTATCGAAGTGCACAACATCACCGATACCACTGCTGGCTTTGGCGATATCTTTGTCTATGGTGACGTCAGCCGGTCCAATGTCTTGGTGGGCGAAGGTCGGGTAGTTCCCCTGGCGCTCAAGCCGCAGCTTACCTACCTCAAAGGTTTTGCCCGATTCACGTGTGATATCAAAGCGTGGGCTGTGGAGCACGAAGTTCTCTGTCAGCCTTCGGTGGCGGAGACGCCGTTGCCGGCAGTTGCAGCGGGAGAAAGCGCCGATTTTGCGCTGCCTATCGGCGCTCACACGCTTCACGTGGATTTGATCGGCGCCCATGCCGGTCTTTGGGCGCCTTCGGCGCAAGACTTGCCGGTAACGATTACCGGCGGCAGGACTACGCCGGTACGCGGCACCTTCAACCGGAAGGGGAAGCTAGTCCTGGGACTGAGTGTACCCAATGTGGTGGGCGATTTCTACGTAGATGAACAGCCGATTGCAGCACAGGTATTGACTGCGACCGTTTTCGTTGCGCCGGGCAATCACAAGGTAGAGGTGCGCAACGTTGTGGACCCGGCAGCCAACGGCGTCTATCGCTATCCCGATGCTGCGATGACGGCGAGTGCCGTGACCAACCAAAGCCGCGTGGTGACGCTGCGGTTGCTCAAGGAGTACTTGCTTGGTTTCGGGCAGCTCACCTGCAAAATCAACGGATTGGAGGCGGGACAGGACGTGCGGTGCCAGGTGCTCATGGATGGCGCTGACCTGGGGTTGCTGGAAGCGGGTCAGGCGCAGACCCACAATCTTACTCCAGGACCTCATACTGTGACTGTGAGTGTCGTGGGTAGCCACGCCGATCTGTGGGCGCCGAATGTTCAGAGCCTCGCACTTGCCATCACCGCTGGTAGAAACAGCCCGCTCACCGCCAAATTCGACCGGAAAGGGCAGCTGACGCTCAGTCTGAACGTCCCCAATGTGACAGGGGATTTCTATGTGGATGATCAGCCTATCGCTGCGCAAGTACCTACAGCGGCGATTTTTGTCAGTCCGGGTAACCACAAGGTGGAGGTGCGCAACGTTGTGGACCCAGCAGCCAATGGCGTCTATCGCTATCCGGATGCCACTGTGACGGCGAGCGCTGTGACCAACCAGACCCGCGCAGTGGCATTGCGATTGGCTAAGGAATACTTGCTTGGTTTCGGGCAGCTCACCTGCAAAATCAATGGATTGGAAGCGGGGCAGGATGTGCGGTGCCATGTGCTCATTGATGGCGCTGACCTGGGATTGCTGGAAGCGGGTCAAACCCAGACCTACAATCTGACTCCAGGACCTCATGCTGTTAATGTGAGCGTGATTGGCGGTCACGCCGCCTTGTGGGTGCCGAACGCTCAGGATCTCCCATTGACCATCACCGCCGGCAGGAACAGTGCTCTAGCTGCAGGATTCAACCGCAAAGGTATTCTCAAGCTTACCCTGAGCGACCCCAACGTCGTCGCTGATATCTTTCTGGATGGCAATCTGGTGATCGGACAGGTGAATGCCACGGATATCATCGTGGATCCGAATGTTCGCCACACGGTTGAGGCGCGCACACTGCGGAATATCACCGCGCCGGATGCTTTCGAGTACGATAACCTTTCTCAGGTTGTGACACTCTCCCCCAATCAGACTCGTGGACTCACACTGGCAGTTGGACGCCCCCGCGAACGGTGCACTGCAAGTATGGCTTTGGTGAGGGTTGTCAGTTGGTTGCCTTCCAGGCTGACTTTGCAGATGGTGGGTCCGGAGACCAAGACGGTTTACGTCCCTGCAAACAACGAACTTCGCGTATGCGTTTTGCCGGGAACTTACACGATCACAGAGAGCGCACCAGGCTATTACACCGAAGTGGACACACAAACGCTTGGAGGTGGTAGCTGCAGTATATGGCGTTTCTGGGATCAGGATGGCGCAGTCCCGCCGGATGACGGGTGCAGCGGAAATCCCGCCGATTATAGTCGTCCGTAAGTCCGGTGCCGGTTGGGCTCTCTGAGTGCGGGACTGGGGTTGCTATCTGGAAATGACTATAAGGAACACCTATATGAGCCTTTCAAGACGCAGTTTCATGAAAATGGTGGGGATTTCCGTGTCTTCCCTGTTCCTGATGCAGTGCCGCTTGCTCAGCCCTACATGCTATGCGCCTATGCCGCCTTCGCCTACGCCTCCTGCCTCCGCTCGTGGGCGGTTGCGCATCTGCTGGACCCGCTTCGATGAGTTGGCGCAAGCCGCCATCGAGGAATCTTCTAAAGAGGGCTACGATAACGTCTTCGGCAAGCAGCTGCTCGATGAACACCTCGCGAACCTCGAGCCCCTGATTTCCAGCGGTGAGCTTACCAAGGCGGTAGCCGACCTGGTGCAGGAGGCCTATGAGGCGGCGGTCTTTCACGTCTGGCGCTCCAATGTCCCGATCACTTGTTATGAACCGGTCATGGTGGATTATGCGCCCGCCAGTGCTAACGTCCTCGTCAAACAGGCAGAAGCCTTGGAGCAGGTCGCAGACGCCGGGGAGATTGATCCCACAACGGTCGAGCGCGCTCGCGCCGCACTGGAGCACGATATGGCTTTTTACGCCCTGAGCAGCGAGGAGGTTGACAGGCTTTACGAGCGTCTGATCGCAGAGTGGCAATCTCAACAGCAGGCGCCCCCAACCTTCGAGGATATGAAATTCGAGATTACGCCCGATGCTCAGGCAGCTGCGCGTTTCATCGTCGAGCTGCTGATTGCTCCATGAATCTGCCCCGCCCGCACCTGCATTCTCTAATATTTGAGGTGACGCAGGACTGCAATCACGCCTGCAATTACTGCTACAACGTCTGGCGGGGACCGCAGACTACTCCCTATCCGCGCGGGCAGCTCGATACCGCTCGCACGTTGGAACTGCTTGGCAAAGCCCTGGTTGAGACGCGTTGTTTTCACGTCACGTTGACCGGCGGCGAACCGTTGCTGCGCCCTGACCTGTTGCAGATCATCGAATTCCTCCAGCAACGCCGGGTGCAGGTGACCCTCATTAGTAACGGGCATTTGCTTGATGAAACTATGGCACTTGCTCTTGTGGAACGAGGTGTGGGTTTGTTCGAACTTCCCCTGTTGAGCCATCGCCGTGAGGTGCATGATGCGCTCTCGGGCGTGCAGGGCGCCTGGGACGCCGTGCTGGCGGCGATGGCGAATGTGCGCCTGCTCCACGGGCAGGTCATTGCGGCTTTCGTAGCCACGCGTCAGAATATCGAGCACATCTATGAGACGGTTCGCCTTGCCTTTGCTTTCGGCGCCCGCGGCGTGATGTTCAACCGCTTCAATCCTGGCGGGCGTGGGCGGGAGCACCTGGCTGAGTTGTTGCCCACCGTGGACGAGGTCCGCGTGGCACTGGTCGCCGCGGAAGCGGCGGCGGCCGAATTTGGCATACCCATTTCCTGCTCTATCCCTATCCAACCCTGCCTGATTGACCTTGATCGCTACCCCCATCTGAGTTTCGGTTTCTGTGCGGCGGTGACCGTGCCTACACTACCCTCGACCCCCTGGGGAACCTGCGCCCTTGCAATCACAGCGATACTATTTTGGGTAACCTTTTCGAAGCCTCCTTTGCGGAACTTCTGGCTTCGAAGCGCCTGGTCGATTTCGTCGCAGCTACGCCACCTTCCTGCGCAGCATGTGCACGGCGCCTGGAGTGCCAGGGTGGGTGTAAAGCTGCTGCGCAGGTCTGCTATGGCAAGTTGAATGCTGAGGAACCGTTCTTGCGGCAGCGGTGAACGGGGACCGGAAGACTGGGGCGGACTTCAACTCCTTCATTCATCATCATCATCATCATCACCGTCGGATGGTTATGAGTTGAGGCAGAAGCAAGCTGATTTTCACATCAGCACCTTCGTTATTGGACTTTATCATCGCGCATCACCACCGCGGGGTTTCCCCTGATTCCAGCGCACTAGCAAACACCGGTCGGAGCGTAAAAGGAGGGTGAAATGAAGCTCAAACGGTTGTTCATCGTTTTGGCGCTGACCCTGGGACTGCTCCTGGGAGTGTTGATCGCCACCGCGCCTGTTGACCATCCTGCTCAAGCGATGGCGGTTTGTGATCGTTATGTGGTCACCGGCGGCAACAATAGCTATCCCGATAACCATTGCAGCAACCCTAACTCGCCCTGCAAAACTATCCAGTATGCTTTGCGATGGTCTACAGCGGGCGAAACCATCTGCGTGGCTGACCGTGGGGATATCGCGGGACCCTCCACGTATTTTGGTACGGTCGTGCTCACCAAAACGGTGCTTCTGGATGGGGCGTGGAGCGCGACACCTTCACTCACGGGATGGAACTTCTCCGCGTCTACTTGTACCCCAGAGAATGTCATCATCGATGGCAGTGGTCACGGGCGTGTAATCAGTATTACTCACTCCAGCCCCACTATCCGTTGTTTCACCATTAGTGGCGGGGATGCCGGCGGCGAGGCGGCGGAACCCAATCACGGTGGCGGCATCGCCGCGGTGAATGCGGCGCCGGTCCTTCTCAACAACATCATATCCAACAACTACGGTTGCACCACCATGGCGTGCACGAGTTATGGGCGCGGCGGCGGTATCTACCTTGTTGATGCCCCGGCGACCGCCGTTATCAGCGGTAATCGCATCATCAACAACATCGCCGATGATGCCACTTGGGGGCAGGGCGGGGGCATTTATCTGGAGGATGCCTCGCCACAAATCATTGCCAATACCATCCGAGCCAATCGCGCCGGACATTCGGCAGGCGATGGCGGCGGTATTGCCGTGTTCGAGGGTAGCCCCACCATCACGGGCAACCGCATCCAGCAGAATACCGCGGGGCAGGCAGTCCTCGCTAATGGCGGTGGCATCTACGTTCATTCATCTGCACCGGTGACGATTACGCACAACTTGCTGGAGGCTAACGTGGCACTGCGGGGTGCAGCGGATCCTGGGCTTTACAGCACCGGCGGGGGGCTTACCTTCAGTGGACCCCTGGCGTTCATTTATGATAACGAGGTCTATGGCAACGTGGCCAACCTCCTCAGCCAGCGCGGGCTTGGCGGGGGATTGTATCTGTCGGGTCTCTCTGATGCTGCTGTGGTGCGCGCCAATGTCATAGCCCGTGATAACCGGGCGAGTTATGTTGCCGATGGCAAGGGCGGAGGGCTGTATCTGGGTACGTGCGAGGCGACAATCGCGGATAATGAGATTGGCGACAATATTGCTGCATCCGATTCCCCTGGTTATGGCGGCGGAATCTATGTCGACGGCGGCGCCGGTTTGCTGCTCGACAATACCATTACCCATAATACAGCGGTTCTCGGCGCGGTGGGGGGCTGGGGTTGGGGTGGCGGTATTTCGGCGCATGATAGCAATGTCCACATCCAGGGCAATAGTATTACTGAAAACATCGCCATATCCGCGCCCAACGGCAGAGGCGCTGGCGGCGGCGTCGAAACCTTTAACGGCGCACCCCGCCTCATTCAGAACCAAATCATGAATAACACCACTGGCGGTGGAGATACAGGGTATGGCGGCGGTCTTTCCCTCACGGGCCGGGTGTGGGTGGAGGGCAACACCATTCTGGGTAACCGGGCGCCTGGGCTGACGATTGCCGAAGGCGGCGGCGTGCGCATTGCTTCCAGTGCGCACTTCACGCTCACCAACAACATCATTGCGCGCAACGCGGTTAGCATCACCGGCAGCGGTGTGGTTATTGGATACTCCTACGGTGGTCGAATCGCCCATAACACAATTGCTGCCAACCTGGATGGCGATGGCGCTGGCATCTACATCAAAGGCAATACTGACGTTTCCCTGGTCAATCATATCATCGTGAGTCAGACCGTTGGCATCGTCAATGCTACGCCCGCAACGATCCAGGTGTTGGCGGACTACACGCTTTTTGATGGCAATGGGTCGAATACCAGTATCGGGGTTATCAGCACGCACGCGGTTCCTGATCCAGCAGCTTTGACCGCGGATTACCATTTGAGCAGTGTTTCGAACGCTATTGGGCACGCTCTGCCTTTGGCCTGGGTCAGACGCGACATTGATGGTGATCTGCGGCCAATTGGCTTACCGGACGTGGGCGCTGATGAATTCGTGAAATCGCTCTGGTTACCGCTGGTCTTGCGGCAACACCCATAACAAAAAGCTCTCCGGTTAACTTGCCCATGTGCCATAGCCGTTGGTGGGTGAGTGAACTTTCAGAGGTCGGTTTGGCAATATCTGATTCATCACCTTCCTAACTTCGGAGGTCAACGATGAAATTTACCGCAGGGCAATGGCAGTTGCGCCCCGGCATAGAAGCCTGTTACGCCACGCAACTCTTCGAAATCGAGGTCACATCCGCAGGCCTGACGGCGGTGGCGCTCGTGCAACCGCGCGTTCCTGGGCGCGTCCAAGCTTTGGATGCTACGCTCCTCGCCGCGCGTTTCTCCTCCCCGATGGAGGACGTGCTTTGCGTCCAGCTTAGCCACTTCGAGGGGGTGCACCCCAGAGGACCTGTCTTCGAGCTCCAACCGCAAACCGCGCCTTCTGTGAACATAGTGGATGCTCCTGAGGTGAGCGTCATTTCCAGTGGCAGGCTCTCCGCGCGTGTGGCCAAAGACGCCCCCTGGCGTGTGGCTTTCCTCGGCGATGGTCAGCGGCTCACCGCCAGCGCTGACGGATCCTTCGGCTACGTGCGGACCCCTGAGGGCGCCGTTTATCTTCACGAGCAGCTAGAGCTGGCTGTGGGTGAGCTTGTGTACGGGCTAGGCGAGCGCTTCACGGCGCTGGTGAAGAACGGGCAGTCGGTGGATATGTGGAACGAGGATGGCGGCGCAGGCAGCGAGCTTGCCTACAAGAACATCCCTTTCTATCTCACCAATCGTGGTTATGGCGTCTTCGTTAATCATCCGGAGTGTGTCTCCTTCGAGATTGCTTCCGAACGCGCCAGTCGGGTGCAGTTCAGCGTGCCGGGGGAGAGCCTGGAGTATTATCTCATCTACGGTCCATCTCCTAAAGAAGTGCTGGAGAAATACACTGCACTCACCGGCAGGCCCGCGCTGCCGCCGGCGTGGTCCTTCGGATTGTGGCTTTCCACATCTTTTACCACGGATTACAGCGAGCGTACTGTGACCGAAATGGTTGAAGGAATGCAGCTGCGCAACATCCCTCTCAGCGTTTTCCACTTTGATTGTCTGTGGATGAAGGATGGACACTGGATTGATTTCACCTGGGATGCGGCGCAATTTCCCGACCCTGAAGCTATGCTCCGCCGCCTCAAGGCGCGGGGACTTCGGGTGTGTGTCTGGATCAATCCCTACGTGGCGCAGCGCTCACGCCTCTTCGCTGAGGCAGCATCGCAAGGTTACCTGCTTCGGCGTCCCAACGGAGATATCTGGCAGATTGACGCCTGGCAACCGGGCATGGGAATCGTTGACTTCACTCACCTGGGTGCGCGCGCCTGGTATGCCGACCGGCTTCGCCCCTTGCTGGCGCAGGGGGTGGATTGCTTCAAGACTGATTTCGGCGAGCGCATTCCGATAGATGCCGTTTATGCCGATGGTTCCGACCCACAGAAAATGCACAACTTCTACACCTTTCTCTATAATCGCACGGTCTTCGAGCTGCTCCAAGAAGTGCGCGGGGCAGGGGAGGCGGTCGTTTTTGCCCGCTCTGCTACTACAGGCGGACAGCGCTTCCCCGTTCACTGGGGCGGTGATAATCGCTCAAGTTTTGAGTCTATGGCAGAGAGTCTGCGTGGCGGGCTTTCCCTCGGGCTTTCCGGTTTCGGCTTCTGGAGCCATGATATCGGCGGCTTCGAGGGCTTGCCCCCGGCGGCGCTGTACAAACGCTGGGTCGCTTTCGGTCTGCTGTCTTCGCACAGTCGCTTGCACGCCATGTCGAGTTATCGAGTGCCCTGGACTTTCGACGAGGAAGCAGTGGCGGTATTGCGGCATTTCGCACAACTCAAATGCCGGCTTATGCCCTATCTCTTTGCCCAGGCGCTGCTCACGGTGCAGACAGGCGTGCCTATGATGCGGGCGATGTTCCTGGAATTTCCAGATGACCCCGCCTGCGAGACACTGGAGCGGCAGTATATGCTCGGTGAGCGTTTGCTGGTTGCGCCGGTCTTTTCAGCTGCTGGGGAGGTCTCGTATTACGTTCCCACCGGGACCTGGACGCAGCTCCTCAGCGGTGAGGTCATTGTGGGTCCCCGTTGGGTGCGCGAGATCCATGACTTCATGAGCCTGCCATTGCTCGCCCGTCCCAATAGTCTCATTCCATTCGGCGGCGTGACTTCTCGTCCCGATTACGAGTACGCCCAAAACGTGCGCCTGGCGCTTTACGCTCTGGATGATGGCGCCGCGGCAGAAGCGCTCGTGCCCACTTTGCAGGGCGGGTTGGCATTGCGCGCTTGTGCACGGCGTGAGGGGGAGCGCATCACGCTGCGGGTCGAGGGTGCGCAGGCTTCCTGGGACCTACTGCTTGCCGGTATGAAAGATGTGGCGGCAGTAGAAGGCGGCATCGCTGCGGTTGTGGACCAAGGGGTATTGATTACTCCCGTTGCCAACGAACTGCGCATTACGTTGTTGCTCTAAACATCTTGACGTAAAACCGGTCCGGCAGAATGCTGCTGGACCGGTTTTGTATTGGTGTTGGAGTCTAGTGGCGTATGCGGAAAATCACCAGCGCAATTGCCACCAGCGCGAGCGCCGCGATTCCCAGCATCGCCCACGGTGTGTTGGTGAGTGCTGCTCGCGGTTGTGCAGGTGGGTTTGTGGGGGATGGCGTTGGAGTCGTAGCGAAGTACTCCTCCAGCGCCGGCAGGTCTGGAAGCAGCGCGCCGCCCGCTGCAGCTGCTTCATCAACCAGCCCGGGTAGTTTTTCGGGGACATCCCGGTTTCCCACCAGCATCGTCTCACCCAGAACTACTGCGGGCACACCTTCCAATGACGGCTTATAGTAGGCAACCACAGCCTCGTACAATTTTCTGCCCGCGGCATCAGTCGTGCTGATGGTGGTGACCTGCAACCGGTCGGCGTATGTGGACCGCAGCTGCGTCAGAACCTCATTTTCGAACTGCCGGCAACCACTACAGCTGGGTGATTGAAAGTAGAGCAGGTTTACGATGGCGTCTGAGGCAGGCACGGGTGTGGGAGTCGGCGGCAGGGCAGATTCTGGCACACCGGGAAGTTTCGGCAGCGCAGGCCAACCTATCCCATCTCTCTGGAGGTAGTATTCGATCAACTCGGGCAGGCGTTCGGGAATTTGCACCGAGCCTACCAGCACATCCTCGCCTATGACCAACATTGGCACACCGCGTACGGCGGGCTTGAATTTCTCCAGAGTTGCCTGGTAAACGGCAGAGCCTTCCGGTTCCTGCACGTTCACCTCAAGAATCTCCAGTTGTGCACCGTAGCGTTCACGCAGGGGGGGCAGCACCTCTTCCATCACCTTGTGGCAATGTGCGCACGTGGGCGAATACAGCAATACGGCATGTACCACAGGGCTTTGCGCTTTTACCCCGCCTGCGAGAAATGTCAGCAGCAACACCACCAAAAGGCTGGATCTGAATAAGTAGCGTGACATGGCTAACCTCTGGTCTGAGCTTATTGTTATCTGGTTGCAGGTGATTCCTCTGCTGTTTTGCTGGCGCCGGGTTTGGTGACCACAAATCTTATGCCAGCGGTGTCAGATAACGCCGTCCATCACTATAGCATATTCGCCTCTGGAGACAAGACGGGCGACCGTTTAGCGTTTTCGCGTTTGCCTTCACACGGGGCGGCTTCAGCCAGCAGTTTGCATCTGGTGATGGAAATCTGAGCAGTTACCGAGACGGACTTTTTCTGTTTTGAAAAATGTTTGTGCTATAATCTATTGTAAAAATCTGTTATAGGAGGGGGGTTATGGATTTCTCGAAGCTGGCTGACGATCTAGTATTATGGCTGCAGGAAACTGCCCGCGGCGCGGGGATGCAGGGCTATGCTGTGGGGCTGAGTGGTGGCATTGACTCCGCCGTCTCGGCAGCGCTGGCGG
>JAKJAC010000005.1:2694-13666 GCA_022707705.1 Chloroflexota bacterium | reverse complement strand
CTGAGCATGTTTGGGCAGCATGGTTGCCCTGCCACAGTCTGGAAGAGGATGCGGCGTACGCACGCATGGTGGCGGAGGCGCTGCATCTCAAAGCGGCGACGGTAGACCTTGCTCCCGCCTTCGATGCGCTTATGGCGGCTTTGCCGGCGGGTACGGACATGGCGCGCGCCAATATCAAGCCGCGCTTGCGGATGACGACGCTGTATTATCTGGCGCAATCCAATCGCGCTTTGGTGTTGGGGACTGGAAACAAACCGGAAATCACGGTGGGCTATTTCACCAAATACGGTGACGGTGGCGTGGATTTGGAACCGCTGGGTGAGCTGTACAAACGCGATGTGCGAGCGCTGGCGCGCGTTTTAGGGATCCCTGAACCTGTCATCACTCGTGCACCCACGGCCGGACTTTGGCCCGGTCAGACCGATGAGGGCGAGCTGGGCATCACCTATGATCTTCTTGACACCATCCTCGAGGCGTGGGAGGCGGGCGTAGATCCGGATGCACCGCCGGAGGCGGTTGCCCGGGTGCGGCGGATGTTTATAGCCTCGGCGCATAAGCGCGTAATGCCGCCCGTTTTTCCTGTGCGGCGTCATTAGGGAGGCAGCTGGTGAGCGCCATCCGCGAGGAAACTGACGCTCTGGGAACCGTGGTTGTGCCCGCTGACGCCCTCTGGGGCGCACAGACACAACGCGCCATCGAGAATTTTCCCATCTCGGGGCAGCGTTTTGGGCGCGTTTTTCTCGCGGCGTTGGGCGAGGTGAAGCGCGCGTGCGCTCAATCTAATACTGAACTGGGCTACCTGGCGCCAGAACTGGCGGTCCCGGTTCTCCAAGCCTGTGATGAGGTCATCTCGGGGGCGCTTGACCTTCACTTTCCGGTAGATGTTTTTCAGACTGGCTCTGGTACCTCCACCAATATGAATGCCAACGAGGTCATCGCCAACCGGGCGATACAGTTACTCGGCGGTCGTGTGGGCAGCAAGTCGCCCGTGCATCCCAACGACCACGTCAACCTGAGCCAATCCAGCAATGATGTAATGCCCACCGTGACTCATGTAGCGGTCACCCTGGCATTGCGTAATTCATTACAACCAGCACTCGAGGGGTTGTATGTTGCGCTGTTGGAGAAGGCGCATGCCTTTGAGTCTGTCGTCAAGACGGGGCGAACGCATCTTCAGGATGCCACGCCGGTGCGTCTGGGGCAGGAATTTGATGGCTATGCGGCACAGGTGCAGCAGAGCCTCGCGCGCTTGCAGGCGGCGCAGGGCGCCCTGCGTCCTCTGGCGCTGGGCGGCACTGCGGTAGGAACCGGCATCAACTGTCCACCGGGCTTTTCTGCGCGGGCAATCGCGCATCTCAACGCTGCTCTGGGCACGGATTTTGTGGAGGCACCCAATCACATGGCAGCTAACGCAAGCCAGGAGGCGCTCGTTGAAGTCTCCGGGCAGCTCAAGACCGTGGCTGTCAGCCTATCCAAGATTGCCGATGATATCCGCTGGTTGGCTTCGGGCCCTCGCGGTGGGTTGGGTGAGTTGCGCTTGCCGGAAGTGCAGCCCGGTTCTTCCATTATGCCGGGGAAGGTGAATCCCGTCATGGTGGAGGCGTTGTTGATGGTGGCGGCGCAGGTTATCGGCTTTGATAGCGCGCTCACGTTGGGAGGTCTGGGGGCGCGTTTTGAATTGAATACGATGCTCCCCCTGATGACGCATAATCTGCTGCAGGGCATCACCTGGTTGGCGAACGCGGCGCGTGCTTTCACCGAACGTTGTGTGATTGGTCTGGAAGCGGATGTGGAACGCTGCTTCACGCTGGTCGAACGTAACCTGGCATTGGCAACGGCGCTCACTCCGGTAATCGGCTATGATGCTGCCGCCAGCATCGCCCAAGAGGCCTATCGTAGCGGGCGCACCATCAAGGAAGTTGCTCTTGAGCGGGGTGTGGCGACGCCTGCTCTATTGGAGGACCTGCTCGATCCGGTGCGGATGAGCACGTCGAAACTGGCAGAAGCGAACAATGCTGTGGACGCCGCACAGGACATAACTGCGACAGATATCCCATAATAAAATCTGGGCTTTCGCGTACAATAGAGTCATTATCACTGGACATTGCAGCTTTAGTGTAGGAGGGTCCCATGCTGGAAGTGGGTTGCGAGATGTGTAACGATCTGAATATCTCCTCTCGCCGCGAGTGGTTGGTTACCAATGGTCTGGGGGGCTATGCCTCAGGAACCATATCCGGTATGGTCACACGGCGCTATCACGGCTTGCTGATTGCAGCATTGAACCCTCCACGGCACCGTATTCTGCTGGCAGCGAAGATTGAGGATAGCGCTCAATACGGGGGTCGTTTTTACAAGCTTTCAACCAATCAATGGGCAGCTCAGGTCATTGAACCCGCCGGATATCGCTATCTGGAGGGTTTCTGCCTTGATGATGGCATTCCGACCTGGACGTATGCGCTGGAGCCTGGGGTGCGCTTGCAGAAGCGTGTGTGGATGCAGGCGGGAGCCAATACAACCTACGTACACTACACCTATCTCGAAGGCTCGGAACCCCTTGCCCTGGCCCTGGAGACCCTCGTGAATTACCGCGACCATCACCGGTTGACACGGGCGATTGGACAGTGGATGCGCGTGGAACCGGTCGGGAATGGGGTGCGCGTGGTTGCCTCCAACCAGGCAATTCCCTTTTATATCTTTAGCCGAGATGCCAAAGCCTCCACCCGCTATGAGTGGTATCGGGATTTCTACCTGCGCGAAGAAGCCGAGCGGGGCTTGGACCGGGTTGAAGACCACCTCAATATTGGCGATTTTCACGGGTCCCTGAAACCGGGTGGGACGTTATCTTTGGTCTTTAGCGTGGAGGCGACGCCCAATCTGGATGGTGACGCTGCACTCGCGGAGCGGCGCGCCTATGCGCGGCAGCTCGTGGAGACTGCGAAACTTGAAACTGCGTCGCCAGAAGTTCAGCAGTTGGCGTTGGCTGCGGATCAGTTCGTTGCTCGACGAGCCCTGACGGATGGTGGCGAGGGCTACACCATTGTGGCGGGATATCACTGGTTTGCCGATTGGGGACGAGACACCATGATTGCGCTTCCCGGACTGACCCTGGCAACGGGACGTCCGCACATTGCCCGCGAGATTCTCCGGACTTTTGCAGGGCTGGTGGACCAAGGAATGCTGCCCAACAACTTCACCGATACGGATTCTGAACCGGGGTACAACACGGTAGATGCCACGTTGTGGTTCTTTGAGGCGCTGCGCGCGTATTTTGCCGCGACGGGTGACAAAGCGTTTTTGCGCGAGCTGTTCCCGGTGTTGCAGGATATCATCGCCTGGCACGAACGGGGCACGCGTTACCAGATTCATGTGGATTCACAGGATGGTTTGCTCTATGCGGGTGAACCGGGGTCGCAACTGACCTGGATGGATGTCAAGATTGATGATTGGGTTGTTACACCGCGCGTCGGAAAACCTGTGGAGATCAACGCGCTGTGGTATAACGCCTTGTGCACCATGGCGGAATTTGCACTTACCCTGGGTGAACCGGATGCTACCTATCGGAAAGCGGCGGCGCGCGCGCAGGCGAGTTTTGAGCGTTTCTGGAATGCGGAGCGCGGTTATTGCTATGACGTGATCGATGGACCCCAGGGGGATGATGCTACCCTGCGTCCCAATCAGATTTTTGCGGTGGCGTTACCCCACAGTCCTTTAGCCCCTGAGCACCAGCGCGCGATAGTCGACATCTGCGAGCAGGAGCTGCTCACGCCGTTTGGCTTGCGTAGCCTGGCTCCAAGCGATCCGGCGTTCATCTCCCATTATCGGGGCGACCAACGCCAACGCGACAGCGCTTACCATCAAGGGACCGTCTGGGCATGGTTGATCGGTCCTTTTGTTACTGCACATCTACGCGTATATGGAGACCCTGAGCGCGCCGAGACTTTCCTCGAACCGCTGTTGCGGTACCTAGATGGGCAGGGATTGGGGACCATTGATGAGATTTTCGATGGCGAGGCTCCTTTTGCCCCGCGCGGTTGCATCGCGCAGGCATGGAGTGTCGCGGAGGTGTTGCGTGTCTGGCGTCTGTTGCATCCGCAGAATGAGAGCTAACTGTTGACTTGATCTGCTTTCGGAATTCAAGCTCTTGATTCCCGATGCTCTTTATCAATCAAGGAGACTTCATGAGTGATATTGCCCAATTTCAGGCGGAGCGCCTCGAGCTCAACGAAATTGTCATGACGCATGCGAATCGCGAGATTAAGCGATTCTTTAATCTGGATACCCAGACTTATACAGATGGGGCGCTACCCAAGAAGACGAAGGAATTATTGGGACTTGTCGCTTCCATGGTGTTGCGCTGTGATGATTGTATCAAGTATCATCTGGTCGAATGCCACAAAGAGGGTTTCACCACCGCTGAAATCACTGAGGCCTTCTCCGTTGCCCTCATCGTTGGCGGTTCCATCGTCATCCCACACCTCCGCCGAGCCTATAAAGCCTGGGAAGAACTGTTGGACCAAGAGGGCGAGTGAGCGAAAGGCAAATAGCAGGTTGGTGCGTCAATGACAATCCGACTTCAGCTACCTGGCTTTTGACTTCTGATTATGGAGCGTCTATGGATACGACACAACTGATGCAGATTGCCCTTGACCTGGTGGGTTTCGCGACGATTCCCGATGACAGCGCCATCTACGTTCCCGGCGAAAATATCCGGCGTGTGTTATTTGGGCTTGATATCGGCGTCGCGGAGCTGCTGATGGCGAGAAGTCTTGGCTACGACGCCGTCATCGCGCATCACCCAGTGGGCGTCCCACACCGCGTCTGGCGTGTTTTTGAACGCCATGTGGCGCTGCTGACCGGAGCTGGGGTTCCTGAAGCCGTGGCGCAAGCTGCGGTTGCCCCCAAGATGGCGACATTGCGTCTCAACGGCAGTGTCACCAACTACGAGCAGGTGCCCCTGGCGGCGCGGCGCCTGGGGATGCCCTTTATGAACGTCCACGCGCCCCTGGATGAGTTGGGACGACGGGTAATGCAATCCGCTGTGGATGTATTGCTGCTTTCGGCGCCGGATGCCACTCTGCGCGATGTGACTACTGTGTTGGGAATGTTGCCTGCTGCTCAGCGCACTGCTGTTCCCATCGAAGTGCTGTTGGGCGATCCGGGCGCCCGCGCGGGTAAAGTGTTGGTGTGCCATGGCGCCTACACGAATGGCGGCGACGCTGTAGCGCGCGCTTGTTTCGAGCATGGCATTGATACAGTGATCTACATTCACATTGCGCCGGGGGATCTGGAATCGCTGCGGCGTGATAAGCGCGGGCAGCTTATCGTTACCGGGCATATTTTGGGCGATGCCTTTGGCATTGAGCCTTATATCTCTGCCCTGCGCGCGCAGGGCATCCAGGTGGATGTTCTCAGTGACATCCTCGCGTAGGGCTTGGCGGGTAGTCTGGTTGCGGGGCAATCCGGTTGAATGATTATGTGTTTCGCGATGTGGAAAAGCCGCGTTGTGTAACACATCTATCAGGAGTATCGAATACTTGTGAGGAGACCGATTGTGAAACATATAAATCTATATAGTACAGCATTGGTTTTGATACTGGCGCTGATTCTGAGCGCATGTAGTTCTACTGCGACGCCCACGGTCGCTCCTACCACTGAACCGACCGTGCAACCTACCGCTCAGGCAACTGCCGTGCCAGAAACTGAGGAACCGACCACACCCGCGGATACCTCTGATCCCGCTGCACGTAACAATATGTACTCTACTGCACCCGAGATGCAGATTGACCCCGAAAAGTATTATGTGGCAACTATCGTCACCGAGAAGGGGGAGATTTCACTCGAGCTCTATGCTGCCAGGGTGCCTACCACGGTGAACAACTTCGTGTTTCTGGCGCGCGAGGGCTTTTACGATGATACCACCTTTCACCGTGTGATTCCCGGTTTCATGGCGCAGGGTGGGGATCCGACTGGCACGGGTATGGGTGGTCCGGGGTACGATTTTGCCGATGAATTCGATCCCAGTCTGGCGCATGATCGGGTAGGGGTGCTTTCGATGGCAAATTCTGGTCCGGGTACGAACGGTAGCCAGTTTTTCATCACTTTCACGCCCACGCCTTGGCTTGATGACATGCACACGATCTTTGGACACGTGATTGACGGTCTCGATGTGCTGTTCTCGCTTCGTGAGCGCGACCCGCAGGCTGCAACCGTTCCTGGCGACCGGATTGTGACGATCCGTATTACCGAATCCGATACCCCACCTGTCTCAGCTTTGCCTGCTAACACGGAGATTGCGATGCCGGATGAACCTGCAGCGCGCTATGAGCTTTACGTTCAACCTCCGGAGATGGTGATTGACCCGGCGAAAACCTATGTCGCCACGCTTCAGACCACCAAAGGTGTGATCGAGGTGACCCTGGATGCTCAGGCAGCGCCTGTGACAGTAAACAATTTCGTCTTCCTGGCGCGGGCGGGGTTTTTCGATGGCATCAGCTTTCACCGCGTTGAACCGGAATTCGTGATTCAGGGGGGCGATCCCCTTGGTTCCGGGCAAGGCGGTCCGGGCTATCTGCTCCCCGCAGAGATTGGCTTGCGCCATGAAGAAGGCTCGATTGCCATGGCGCGGTTACCGGATCAGGGCAACCCGCGTCGCATGTCGAGCGGAAGTCAATTCTACATTACGCTTTCGGCAACCTCGCAGCTTGATGGGGCTTATACGGTTTTTGGCAAGGTGTCTTCGGGAATGGAGGTTGTCAAATCCATAGCCGTGGGCGATGTGATTGAGAGCGTCACCATCTCCGAACGTTGATGGCGCAGGATACGGGGTTTGTGGGAGTGGCGCCGGTCGCTGCTCCCACAATACATTCGATTTCCCCATAACAAGCAGGTGATTCTATGATTCCGATTCGAGCATCAGAAATTACACCGGAGCACATCTACCTCTCCCGCCGCAAGTTCATGGTGGGATTGGGTGCAGCGGCGCTACTGGCAGCTTGTGGACGCCTGGCTGAGACGCCCGAGCTCCCGGTCGAGGAACTGGACTCGCCCACCATGCCTGACGCAACCACTTTGCCTGAGGGGACTGCCGCCCCTGAGCCACTATCTACTCCCAGACCCACACCCACAGTTAAACCTGACGTGAAGACAGCCTTCGATGCGGTCACGGGCTACGTCAACTACTACGAATTCTCTCTGGATAAGGAGGCTGCTGCGGTGTTGGCGGACGAGTCTTTACAGGTGAGCCCGTGGACGGTGACGGTGGGAGGATTAGTCAACAAGCCGCGTGTCTTCGATATTGAAGAGCTCCTCAAGTTTGAGCAGGAGGAGCGTGTTTACCGGATGCGTTGTGTCGAGGGTTGGTCTATGGTGATTCCGTGGTTGGGTTTTCCTCTCTCACGCTTGCTCAAGGAGGTCGAACCACTCTCGAATGCGAAGTATGTGCGCTTCCAGACCCTCGCCGACCCGGACCAGATGCCGGGATTGGCAGAAATGACCTTTCCGTGGCCCTACATTGAAGGGTTGCGCCTCGACGAAGCGATGCACGATCTGACCCTTATCGCGACCGGGCTTTATGGGTGGTCACTGCGTCCCTCGAATGGCGCCCCTCTGCGGTTGGTGGTGCCATGGAAGTACGGCTTCAAGAGTCTCAAATCTATCGTACGGATTGACCTGGTGGAAGAGCAACCCACGACCTTTTGGATGGCATCGGGTGCTGGAGAGTATGGCTTCTGGGCGAATGTGAACCCGGAGGTGCCGCATCGCCGCTGGTCACAGGCAACCGAGCGCCGCATTGGCGAGACGAGACGGATTCCCACGCTGCTGTTCAACGGCTACGCAGAGGAAGTTGCGGACCTGTACCCGGATTTGACCAATCGGGATTGGTTCTTCTAAACGCGCCGCATTCTAACGCCGAATTTTGGTATTGGAATGCGGGCTACCGATTTCTAAACTTTGACCTATGACAGGTACATTCTTCAAACAGCATGGATTGAAGCTCCTGGTGCACCTCGGAGCGTTATTTCCCGCCGCGGTGATGGTTTGGCGGCTGGTGCGCGGCAGTTACCTGGACCCAATACGGCAAATGACAACTGATTCGGGTAATACCGCGCTCGTTTTGCTGGGACTGACGCTCACCTGTACCCCTCTGGCGCGTTTCCTGGGCTTCCAGGCGGCGCTGAAGATTCGGCGCACGCTGGGGCTTTATACTTTTGCCTATGCAGCATGGCACATGCTCATCTTCGTGGGTTGGGATTACGGTTTTGCGTGGGACTTGCTCGTCCCGGCATTGTTTGCGCAACGCTTCGTGGTAGCGGGCCTGGTGGCATTTGTCATCCTCTTGGCATTGGCGTTGACTTCGACCCGCGGTTGGCAGCAGCGATTGGGACAGTGGTGGAAGTGGCTACAACGTTGGGTTTATGCGGCAGCAGGTCTGGTGGTGCTGCATGTCTTGTGGCTATCCAAAACACCGGATAAGGCGCTCCGCTATGGCGTGCTCCTGATCTTGCTGTTGGTGCTGCGTTGGGTACCTGCGCGGACAAAAAAGCAGAATCATTAGCGTTTCGAATTGTCTCCTGGCAGCCTTTGCCATGCCTGAAAGTTGCCCGGTCGGGGTATTTCCTCACGGCTTACCGCCAAGATGGCTTTTTCCCCTCTTGATTATTTATGAATTTTGTATGTTTTAATAAAAAACACTTGACATTTTACTAAAACTGTTGTATATTTTTAGTGTTTAGATAAGCTCTTTACGCTTCGGAGGTTCATACTCTGTGAACGCTCAAGTCACACTTACCGATGTCGCCCAAGCCAGTGGGTGTTCGTTAGCCACAGTCTCTCTGGCTTTGCGCAATAAGCCGGGCGTTTCTCAAGAAACGCGCAAACGCATCATGGATGTTGCTGCGGAACTGGGCTACGCTGTGCGTCCGGTAGAAGCTGCTGCTGAGACGGTGGGACTGTTAATCAAATCTGAGCCAGAATTGCCTCAGCGTGGTGGTCCATTCTATGCCTATGTTCTGGCGGGCATTGAAGAGGTCTGCCGGCGTCATCGCATTAATCTCCTTTACGGCACAATGCTGGTAGACGCCAGCAACCGCGCACTTGAGACACCTCCGCTGCTCTTCAACGATACACTGGATGGCTTGTTGATGGTCGGTGTACGGCTTGATGATACCCTGGTAACGACACTTTCCCGCCTTCATATCCCTCTCGTGTTGGTGGATGCATATACTGAGGTTCCGAAGGTGGATGCGGTGCTATCGAATAACTTCCGCGCTGCCTATAACGCGGCGGAGTATCTATGGCAGCGGGGACACCGGCATATCGCCCTGGTGGGGGGCGGTCCTACATCCTTCCCCAGCATTGTGGAGCGCTATCGCGGTTATCAGCAAGCACTTTTCGACCGCGGCATGACGGAAACTTATGTGGCGGATTGCGAATTGCGCAGCGATGCCGCGTTTGAGGCGACGCGCTCCCTCTTGCTCCGTCATCCGGAGATCACCGCCATTTTTGGCTGCAATGACGAAATGGCGATTGCCGCCATGCAGGCGGCGCGCGAGTTAGGAATTGCCGTGCCACAGCAACTCTCGGTTGTGGGTTTCGATGATATTGAATTAGCGCAGCATGTCGTTCCCGCGCTGACGACGCTGCATGTGGATAAGGTGTTGATGGGACAGATGGCGATGCAGCTGTTGCTTTGGCGCCTGGACAATCTGGACGCGACGCGTGTTACCACACTCATTGACGCACCGCTGGTGGAGCGGCAATCCGTCGCTGTGTGTTCGTAGATAAATCATCGTTGTGGAGGTAGAAATGTCTGATTTGAAGATTGTGGCTGATTCGCTCCCGAATATCCCTTGGGAAGCGCGCCCCGCGGGGTGCAGTGAAGTGGTCTGGCGTTTCAGCCAGAATCCCGTAATTCCTCGCAATCTATTACCGATTTCTAATAGCATTTTTAATAGCGCCGTGGTGCCCTATCAGGGGGCTTTTGCCGGTGTCTTTCGTGTGGATCATCGCACGCGCCAGATGACGTTGCACAGTGGCAAAAGCGCAGATGGCATTAACTGGCAACTCAGCCCTGACCGGATTCATTTTGTGGGTAATGACCCCGAAATCAATGCTTTTGAATACGGTTACGATCCCCGAGTGTGCTGGATTGAAGACCGTTATTATGTGACCTGGTGCAATGGTTATCACGGTCCCACAATTGGTGTCGGCTACACCATGGATTTCGAGACCTTTTATCAGATCGAGAATGCTTACCTGCCTTTCAATCGCAACGGTGTGCTTTTCCCCCGTCGTATCCATGGCAAGTATGCTATGTTGAACCGCCCTAGCGATAACGGGCACACACCTTTCGGTGATGTTTTCTACAGCGAAAGCCCGGATATGATTCACTGGGGACACCATCGTTGGGTGATGAAGCCGGTAGGTGGATGGCAGAGCACCAAGGTTGGCGCCGGTCCCATACCCATTGAAACCTCTGAAGGGTGGCTGATGGTCTATCATGGCGTGCTCACCTCCTGCAATGGCTTTGTCTATAGCTTTGGCGCAGCTCTGCTCGACCTTGACCAGCCGTGGAAGGTGATGTATCGCACTGCACCGTATCTGCTCTCGCCGCAAACGCTTTACGAGTGCGTGGGCGATGTTCCCAATGTGGCTTTCCCCTGTGCGGCGCTGTGCGACGGGGACACCGGGCGGTTGGCGATTTATTACGGCGGCGCCGATACAGTCACCTGTCTGGCGTTCACCTACGTCTCTGAGTTGGTAGACTTCATCAAAGCGAATTCACTTTAGGCGATCTTGGAGGGCTTGTGGCAATTCATACGCGGGTCAAGAATGCGCGATTTCGTGAGCATGGTAGTGCCGAGTGGTTGCCGGCGCAGATTCCTGGTTCGGTGCAGACCGATTTACTGGCATTGGGGTTGATTCCAGACCCCTTTGTGGCGGATAATGAGCTACGCGTGCAATGGATTCCTGA
>JAKJAC010000005.1:0-2684 GCA_022707705.1 Chloroflexota bacterium | reverse complement strand
GCTTGGGAATATGGATTGGTCTTTGAGGCTTCGGCGGAGCTATTGGCTGAGGAGCATGTCTTTCTCGTTTGCGATGGCCTTGATACTTTCGCCGAGGTGAGCTTGAACGGTGTGGCGCTAGGCGCGACCGACAATATGTTCCGTCGTTACCGCTGGGAAGTTACAGGTTTGGTGCAAGCGGGTGAGAATCACGTGAAGGTGCATTTCTCGCCTTTGTTGGCGCCGCTGCGCGAGCGACAGGAACGTGAAGCCCTCGTTAGCCCGACCCAGGCGATTCCCGGCGGTCCTTTTGTGCGCAAAGCCATCTGTCAGTTTGGTTGGGATTGGGGTCCACAGTTGCCGCCAGTAGGTATCTGGAAAGAACTCCGTTTGGAGGGATACAGCACTGCCCGGCTGCAAAATGTGCATTTGCGCCAGCATCATGCTGGAAGCGTGGTCACAGTCAGCGCGACGGTGGTGCTGGAACGATGGCAACCTGAGGGTGTGATGGCGCTGTTGCGGGTCACCGACCCCGAGGGCTTTGTTCAGGAAACAGAGGTGATGCTTTCTGGCGAGCAGGGAACCCTGGCACTGACAATTGTGAATCCGCAGCTGTGGTGGCCCAATGGCTATGGCGTGCAACCTCTCTACCAGGTTGAGGTGTTCCTGTGCGATGGCGAGCGGGTTTTGGATAGCCAGGCGTTCCAGCTGGGGCTGCGCACGCTCGAACTGCGACGCGAGCGGGATCTCTACGGCGAATCTTTCATCTTTGTGGTCAATGGAACGCCGATTTTTGCCAAGGGCGCCGATTGGATTCCGGCAGATTCCTTCCCCACACGGCTTACCGACGAGTTCATGGAGCACCTCATTCGCAGCGCGACTGCAGTACACATGAACATGCTACGTGTGTGGGGCGGTGGTTTCTATGAGGAAGAGCGTTTCTACGATTTGTGCGACCGTTACGGCATTCTGGTCTGGCAGGATTTCAGTTTTGCCTGCGCCATCTATCCCACCGAACCAGAATTCTTCGACAATGTGCGACGGGAAGCGGTGGAGAACGTGCGGCGCTTGCGACACCGCGCGAGCCTGGCGCTGTGGTGCGGCAATAATGAGATGGAACAAGGTTGGGATTCCTGGGGATGGAATCGCCCAGAAAATGCGCCCTATCGGGAAGCCTATGATCACATGTTCCACCATGTTTTGCCGGAAATCTGTGCTGCTGAGGACCCCGATACACCCTATTGGCCCAGTTCCCCTTCTTCCGGGCGCAACTTTGCCGCGCCTAACAGTGTCCATGCGGGCGATACTCACAATTGGGAAGTCTGGCACGGCAATCAACCCTTTGGTCATTATCGCAACCACCCTTCCCGTTTTGTGAGCGAGTTCGGTTTCCAATCATTGCCGCCGCTGGAGACCGTGCGCACTTATGCGGACCCGGCGGACTGGAACATGACCTCCTACATCATGGAGCATCACCAGCGCAACGATGCGGGCAATGGGAAGATCATTCACTACATGACCGAGCATTTCCGGCTTCCGAAGGATTTTCCGGCGTTGGTTTATCTCACCCAGGTCCTGCAAGCGGAATGTGTGCGCACGGGTGTGGAGTTCTGGCGCCGCAGCCGTGACTGTACCGCTGGCACACTCTACTGGCAGCTTAACGATTGTTGGCCCGTGGCATCTTGGGCAAGCCTGGACTACTTTGGGCGTTGGAAGGCGCTGCACTACGCCGCGCGGCGCTTTTATGCGCCGGTGTTGCTCTCCGCTGAGGATTGCGGTCCCGAGGTGGGTCCCAAACCGGTAGCTGATCCCGACGATGATGAGCGCCGCCTGATCAATTGGACGGTGCAGAAATCCGATGGGGAGGTTCTCGGCAGTGGCGAGCAAGCGCTGAGCCAGGAGGCGCTTGGCTACCTGTTGGGTCACGGTCCTGCGAAACCGGCGCCCTGGCGTCCTTTGGCGACGCTATATGTGACCAACGATTTGGTCACCGCCTGGCGGGGCCTGGCGCGCTGGTCGCTGGAGATGCTGGATGGGAAGGTTATACGCGCTGGCGAGGTTCCCGTGAATGTGGCAGCATTGAGTGCGGCGCAGGTCTGTACGCTGGATTTCGCCGATGTGGTGACGGTTGAGAACCGGCGTGAGATCGTGCTGGTCTATGAACTGTGGCGCGAAGATGCGCGTGTGAGTCTGGGTGTGCTGCCCTTTGGTCCCTCCAAGCATCTGCAGCTGTGCGACCCAGGGTTGGAGGTGACGTTTGCGGCAGAGGGTGGGGATGCTGAAATCATCCTGCGCGCCGTGAGCCTGGCGCGCTTTGTGGCGCTCACGGTCGAGGGCGCGGATGTCATCTTCAGTGACAACTTCTTCGATCTGCCCGTGGGGCGTGAGGTCAAGGTGCGGGTATCTCTGCCGCAGGGCTGGGATCTCGCGCGGTTGCAGGCGACGCTACAGGTGCGCAGTCTGGTAAATTCGTATTGATAGGGCACGAATCGAGAGTCATGAGTCAGGAGTCGCTCTCGATTCTTGACTCATGATTTTGTTTGCTTTTTCGCATCTATGGGGGCATAATGGAACTCGAAAGGATTGCTGACTACGCTTGTCTGACGGGTGAAGGTCCACTCTGGCATCCGCTGGAGCAACGCTTGTATTGGGTGGATATTCCTACCGGGCGGATGTTTCGCTACGAGCCTGCGACAGGACACCAC
>JAKJAC010000059.1:20411-20751 GCA_022707705.1 Chloroflexota bacterium | reverse complement strand
TTTTGATTCCAGAGGAGTTTCAGCGGCTATCGCGCCAGAGGAACCTCCATATAACAACCGTTGAACGAATGCAGCAAGAAGGGGCAAAGCAATCAGCCCGGCAAGTCGTCCCCAACCCGACACATGCAGACTAAGATCCGACCACCCCAGCTGCAAAGCATGTCCCACCAACCACACGGCTAGCGCCACGAGCGCCCATTCCCATTCAAGGAAACGCAACAGCACTAGCGACACAAGCGCTAGCGATAACAGCCCGAGCGCCGCATATTCCCATATCCATGCCCCAAAAGTGGCATTGTAGGCCCGTCCTTGCGTGACTTGAAGCATCCAAAAGCGAAGG
>JAKJAC010000059.1:16105-20401 GCA_022707705.1 Chloroflexota bacterium | reverse complement strand
CCGCCGCTAACAGCAACACAACCAGAACCCAGGATTGCCAACGCGAGGCGCGCTCCCCCCACATCGCCCAGAGCATTAGGGTGATGGAAACAATCTCTATCAACCGCTCAACGGGCGGCAACCAGATAGCCGGAGCCAGCAAGTCAGCTAAGCCCAATAGTCCCAAGATGATGAGCACTGCCCGCCCCGCTAACATCCCCACCAGCGCCCATAGCCAGCGACGCGGTACAACCGCCGCGGGCGCAGTCCGGTGCGCCAACGCAGCGGGAAGAAGTGCCTGCTGCAGAGCAAACAGCGTCACCAGGAAGTAAACCAGGTCGCCAGGCGGATGCACCAGCAGATCAATCGCTTCGGTAAAGATGCTCATCATTGCCTCGCAGCGGGTCTTCACTTAAGCCAAAAAATATCGGAACCGTTACAATATGATTATAGAGCAAAGGAACAAAGTGACAAGATGAAACGTCAATAAATATGTTCAGCACATTTAACCAAATTAGTGTATAATATATTCTCGTTATACAGATAGAGCAAAAGCATCAGGAGAAGAGCTATGAGGCGGTTGAAAAGTTTATGGCTATTTGGTATACTCGTGGGTCTTTTATGGCCACAAACTGCGGGAGCAACATCCTTGAGCCAGCTCTGGATACATACCTCCTTGACCAACGAAGGGGTTGATCTGTGCGGTCAGAGAAATACCTCACGTCGCCCTGATTGGTGCCCTGGCTTTATGCCTGCCAGCCGCAAAGCACGGGCAGAATTCCTGCGCGCGCAGCTGCCTGACCCCCTACCCCAGCTCAACGTAGAGGAGCTCGAAGCCTCCGATAACCGTGTCACAGAGTTCACATTTGCTTACGTAGCCAACCTTCCCGCCGCCACATACGCTCATCCGCTCGAAGCCGAAGTTGGGCTTGAACCACAACGCCAATTCCTAGCAGGCGATAACTGGGTGAGTGTGATTAACAGAGTAGATTACAATGGCGAAACCTGGTATGAGATCAACCCTGGTGAATACATCCAGAGCAGCCATCTGCGTTTCGCCAATCCTTCACACTTCAGTGGTGTGAAATTGCAGGAGCAACCTGCTTATCCCTTCGGTTGGATCAATCGCCAGACTCAAACGGCAGCGCTACCCGGCGGCAAGTCAGATGGAGCGGTCGTCAAGCGGTATCAGATGATCACGCTGTATGCGCAGGATACAGTTGGGTCCAGCCTGTGGTACATGATCGGACAGGATCAATGGGTGGAACAATCTTTTGTTTCCCGTGTTGATGTAGACCCACGCCCCGAGGGGGTAGGACCGAATGAAAAGTGGATTGAGATCAATACTTTCGAACAAACCCTGGCTGCATACGAAGGGGATTCCATGGTGTTTGCCACGCTGGTTTCAACCGGTCGGCATGGCACATGGACGCCTAACGGTCTCAATCGTATCTGGGCAAAACTGCCTTCCACACCCATGAGCAACCAAGATGTCGGTCCCGGCAGCCCCGCCTGGTACTATCTTGAAGACGTCGAATGGACGCAATACTTCTCGGGCGCCTATGCACTCCACACCGCCTACTGGCACGATGCTTTTAGCTTCACGCGCAGCCATGGATGCGTCAACCTGGCGCCGCTGGATGCCCGGTGGCTCTTTGATTTTACTTCACCGCACACGCCCGTGGATACCCGCATGGTCATGAGCGATGATGCCAGCCCGGGGACCTGGGTTTGGGTGCATATGACCCCTCCCATTCCTGCTTTGGCTCTAGGGCAGTAATCACTTGTACTCACGCGGGTCAGACCGGTGGTCTGACCCGCGTTTGCTGCCTGTGCATTGACTTCCCCCCTGCCTGTGCTAAGCTCCGCGCCATGATGGAATTATCGGAAACAGAAACCTGCTATCTAGAAACACGGCGCGACTTTGCGCAGAACGCACTATTATCCTGGTTTACAGCTCATGCACGTCGCTTGCCATGGCGAGAGAACCGCTCCCCTTACCAGGTATGGGTCTCTGAGATTATGCTGCAGCAAACCCAGGTTGAAATGGTACAGAATTACTTCATGCGCTTCATGGAGCGGTTCCCCACCCCAGAAGCGCTGGCAGCAGCGCCCCTGGAAGCCGTGCTCAAAGTCTGGGAAGGATTGGGTTACTACAGCCGGGCGCGTGCACTCCACCGGGCTGCCCAGAAGGTAATGGAGCATCATCAGGGGCGACTGCCGGCTGATCCGAAAATACTGCGCACCTTGCCAGGGATCGGTCCCTATACAGCCGGTGCGATTGCCAGCCTTGCCTTCAATATCCCTGTTCCTGCAGTAGACGGCAACGTTCGTCGTGTCCTGGCAAGAGTCCTTGCCCTACCAGACCCTTCCCCAGAGCTTCTGGAGTCCATCGCCCGCGCTTGGCTCCCAGAGCTTAATCCAGGCGTCTTCAACGAAGCGCTTATGGAGCTCGGCGCGCTGATCTGCCGCCCGCGAAGCCCGCAATGTAGCGTTTGCCCCTGGCGCGAGCTATGTCGCGCGTATGAGTTGGGGCAACCAGAGGGCTTCCCCGTTGTCAAACCACGCAAACCGCTGCCGCATTACGATGTGGTCGCCGCAGTAACCATGCGTGAAGACCGGCGAATACTGGTCGCCCAGCGCCGTCCCGAGGATATGCTCGGTGGATTGTGGGAATTTCCTGGTGGCAAGCGGCAGGAGGGAGAGACCCTCGAAACTGCCCTGCGCCGGGAACTGCAAGAGGAAATGGGCATTACCCTGGAGGTAGGTGCCCCCATCGAGGTCGTGCGCCATGCCTACACACATTTCCGGATTACTCTATACGCCTATGAATGCCGCCTCGTTGGGGGTGAACCGCAGTGCATCGAATGCGCCGACTTCAAATGGGCAACGCTGGATGACTTGCGCACGTTGCCCATGGCGGTGACAGATCGCCGTATTGCCCGTACGGTGGAACTGAGATTGGGCGCTCAGGAGGATTGATGCGCATCGGAATTGACCTGCGACTGCATGCCTACGCCCCAGGGGGCATAGCCCATTATGCCTGGCGGTTGGCGGAACACATCAGCCCGCTGCTCCCGGCAGGCACGCTGCAGTTATTTCAACATCGCAAAGAAACCGGCACCCTCAGCGCCCCCGGAGCACGAGTGCGACAGGTGTGGACGCCTCCGCACCATCGCCTGGAACGCTGGGCGCTAGGCGCCGAAATCATGCCTGCCCGGTTAAATTTGCTGCACAGCACCGACTTCATCCCGCCTGCCTGGGGTGCGCGTCACACCGTGATCACCGTTCATGATCTCACCTTCCTGCTCTATCCGCAATACCTCACGGCAGAATCACAGCGCTACTATAACGACCAAATTGTGTGGGCCGTAGAAAGAGCAGATGCAATCATTGCCGATTCGTATGCGACACAACGCGATCTAGAAGCGCGCCTGGGCGTATCACCAGAGCGTGTGACGGTCATCCATCTGGCTGCAGATAGCCGTTTCCGACCCCTGCCTGCACCTGAAGTAGAAGCAGGACTGCAGCGTTATGGGCTGGCGCCGGGATATCTGCTCTTCGTAGGTACGTGGGAACCGCGCAAGAATCTGCGGGGATTGTTGGATGCATTGGAATTGCTGCATGCACAGGGGGAACAACGCACGCTTGTTATTGCAGGGCGCCCTGGTTGGCTCTATGATGAGATTTTCCAGCATATCAAAGCCTTGGGGTTGGAGGCGTGGGTGCGCTTTGTAGAGGGGATTTCCTCCGAAGACCTCGTCCTCTTATACAATGGGGCGCTGCTCCTGGCATTGCCCTCATTTTACGAAGGTTTTGGGCTGCCCGCACTAGAGGCATTACAGTGCGGCACGCCTGCGGTGGTCGCGAATCGCGCCAGTCTGCCGGAAGTCGTCGGCGAAGCAGGGCTGCTCATCAACCCCGAAGATCCCCAGACATTAGCAGCAGCCTGCCAGCAACTGGCACAAGATTCCCGGCTGCGCGCGCAGCTGCGTGACCTGGGGCTGGCGCAAGCCGCGCGCTTCAGTTGGGACAAAATGGCCAGCGAGACCCTGGCAGTATACCAACACATCCTCGGCGAAACAACACCTTAAAACCGCGGCAACTCCCCCATAGCTGAATTGCCGCGCAGCAAGATCCCGGTATCCCTGAGCAACCTCAACTTCGCCATGGGAATGCACCCGTTCTGGCAGCTCAACGCGATTCGGTTTGTGACAAGCTCAATGGAAAGACCTGTAACGGCGTGTACTCAGCGCCAGTGGACTTGAGCTCACTGCGAAAAAGAATAAGTTCGTGCGGGCGCTCAGCGCTAAGATG
>JAKJAC010000059.1:0-16095 GCA_022707705.1 Chloroflexota bacterium | reverse complement strand
CCAACCGCCTCACCCACACGAGCGGCAGCCTCACTGCCAGCGTTGCGGTTCACCCGCCCCAAAGTGAGGTGGGGTTTGAATGCCCGCTCCTCTGGTTGGAAACCCAACCCTGCCAGCGCCATATTCACACCATGATGCAGCGCTGCCAGTTGGCCATGGATATCACGAACTCCCACCCAGATTACGTTAGGGTGATGTAGATTAGGGAAAGCGCCGGCGCCCTCTACTACAAATTCGATGCGTTGGGCGGTCTGAGCCACAGGAGCAAGCACGCGCTGAATTTCAGCTACACGCGAGGCAAGTACATCTCCCAGGAAAAACAATGTCAGGTGAATGCCTTCTGCTTTTACCCAACGAACGGCGCTAACGGGACAAGAACGCTGTAAATTGCGTTGCGCGGTTGCCAGCTCTCCATGCAGAGCCGCTGAGAGCGGTAATGCGACAAAAGCCCGCAAGATATCGGATGAAGCCATCTCAACCTCCGTCAAAATCAGCCAGGTCGCACCCGCAAAGGCAGGCAGCGAAACAGCCCGACCCAACTGCTGATCAACCCTAAATCACAGAGCATGCGCTGAAAATAGCGCCGCCCTCATTATATGCCGGTTCTGGGATCTGGGCATTTGTAACCACAAAGTCAAGGGGAAAAACCGACAGAGCTTCTGCAAACAAACGAAGAGGATCCTTTTTGTATATTTTTGGGCGCGCTTCACGCGCCCCAAGATACTTTTCATCAGACTGAACGAGGCAAGTGTGCTATGTCTTGTATCAGGCGTTCCACAGCCAATTATTCGTCCCATGCTCTACGGACTTTGGATTATTGTACTTTCATCAAGATTGTGCTAAACTCTTATACATAGCGTGCTCATAAGGTCCAATGCGAACGCCAGGGCACCAACCAGCCAAACAAGATCCGCCAGAAATGAGATGGGGAATGGTAGAGCAAGAAATCAATGTACTGCTGTACCTCCAAACACCGGGATTGCTCTCGGAAGTTTCTGCGGCACTGCACAAAGCCTTTCCCCGGCTCTCCACAGTTCGCATTACAACGCAACCGGAACTACAACCCGTTCTTACCCACGAGAACTTCCAGGCAATCTTGCTAGAAACCGATACGCAGGGCAATGCCAACCCCGCGAGCTTGCAGCCCATCATCGCCTATGCACCGGAATGTCCGGTTTTCCTGGTTGCTAACACCACTCCAGACAAAAACGCGCCGGAGGCTCCAGTGCGAGAGGGCGCGCTAGTCTTCGGTCCCTTTGCTCCCGCAACCCTACCCGACCGGATAGAGGATTGGCTAACACAAAAAGCGGACCCTGTCATGCGCTCAGCCCCTCAGTCTGGCGCTCACTGCAAACAGACCGAAGCTGCTCTGATTGAGAGTCGCCGTAATCTGAATACGCTCATGCGAAATCTACCGGGCATGGCGTATCGCTGTCGCGACGACCCACACCGGACAACGGAATTCGTCAGCGAGGGCTGTCATGAGCTCACCGGTTACCCCCCAGAAGCATTGCTCTACAATCGGGTTACATCTTACGCGGATCTCATTCACCCCGAAGACCGCCAGCAGGTCTGGCAGAATGTGCAACTGGCTCTGAGCGAGAAGCGCCGTTTCCATCTGGTCTACCGGATTATCCACGTTTCAGGAGAAGTGCGCTGGGTCTGGGAACAAGGATGTGGCATCTATACAAGCCAAGGAGATTTGCTGGCTGTAGAAGGATTAGTGCTAGACTTTACCGCACAACAACAGGCCGAGCAGCAAATCCGCTTGCAAGCCATGGCGTTGGTTGCCGCCGACATGGGAATTTCCATCAGCGATCAACAGAACCTTGTAACCTGGATTAACCCGGCATTTACCCGGCTCACAGGTTATGCAGCGCAAGATATCATCGGCAACTCCATTGAGATATTGCGCTCCGGCAAACATCCCGACAGCCTCTATGAGGAGCTCAATGCCAGCGTTCGTGCGGGACACGTGTGGCATGGCGAACTCATCAACCGGCGCAAGGATGGCAGCCTTTACCACGAAGAACAAACTATCACTCCGGTTTCCAATGCCAAAGGTGAAATCAGCCATTTCATCGCCGTGCGGCAGGATATCACCAAACGAAAAAACGCCCGGCAGGCGCTTCAGGAGAGTGAGGAACGCTACCGCATTCTATTCGATCAAGCCCACGATTCTTTCTTAGTCGTAGATGATCAAGACCGCATTGTAGAGGCAAATCAACGTGCCTGTGATATGCTCGGGTACACCAGAGCCGAGATGTGCAGTCTCACGATTAGTGATATCCAGGCGCCCGAATGCCGTGGACCCAATGGAGAAGTCATCCAGGGAGAAATAGCGCGGTACGGTGAACAGCCGTTCGAGACCACAGACCTGCACAAAGATGGCACACGTGTACAGGTGGAGGTGACCAATGCACGGGTGACCTATCATGGTCGCTCATTGATCCTCTCGGTGGTGCGAGATATCTCGGAGCGGAAACGTGCAGAGGAATTACTGCGACAAGAAAAGGAGCGGTTAGAACTTTTGCACCGTCTCAGCATGCACCTTTCCAGTAGCCTGGATATGCAAAGCGTGGCACAAATGGCATTGCAGGACTTGTGTGCGATCTTCAAAGCACAAGAGGGATTGGTATTTGTGCCTGATACACTCATGTCCAAAAACTTCGATATCATTGCCGGGACCCATTGGAATCTTGAAGCCTTGCGCACGTCCAACCTAAAAATGCAGATGGAGATCGGATCGGGACTTGCCGGTTGGGTAGCACAACACCGGCAAGCCGCATTGGTCGCCGATGTCACTCAGGACCCTCGTTGGCATACTTTTCCAGGGCTGGATGACTGGGTCAGGGGAGCGATGAGTGTGCCCCTCATGGGGGGGGAAACACTTGTCGGTGTGTTGAGCCTTTACAGCGATCAACCAAACTTTTTCAACGCAGACCATTTATATCTGGCGGAATCTGCTGCCGCCCCGATTGCCGTTGCCATTAATAATGCCCGATTGTTCAAAGCCCTAAGTACCTACTCCGAAAACCTGGAACAACGTGTAACAGAACGCACCAGCGAGCTACAAGCCCAATATGCGCGCCTGGACGCCGTGTTGCAGAGCATCTCGGATGGCGTCATCGTCACCGACACACGCGGAATAATCCTCCAACTCAATCCAGTAGCGCAAAACTGGCTTAACCAGATGCTCACGCCAGAAGATGCTGAGCGCTTGAAACAAGCAGTGATAGAACTGTCTCAAAGCGCCATGCAACGACCGGATATTGTGCTGGAACTACAGGGCGTGGATTTAGAATTGCGCGCCGCGCCCATTCTTGAATTCATGATACCGCCCGCAGCTGAGAGGCAACCCCAGGCCAGTGTTGTCGTGGTGGTACACGATATCAGCCATCTCAAGGCGTTGGACCGGATGAAATCGCGCTTCGTCTCTAACGTTTCCCACGAGTTACGCACTCCCATCACTACTATCGGCGCATACGCCCAGCTATTGCGGCGCGGTGCACCGGAGAAGATGCCCGAATACCTGGATGCCCTGGAAACTGAGGTCAAGCGCCAGACTCGATTGATTGATGACATTCTACAATTCTCGCGCATTGATGCAGGACGATTGGAGTTGCACTATCAGCAAGTAGACCTCAACAACCTGGTCCAGCTGACTGTGGCAGGCTTTCACGCTTTGGCTACCGATAAAAAAGTCATCCTGAAATACACACCGGATATCCGTCCGTTGATAGTCAGAATAGACCAGACCAGAATTCAACAGGTGCTCAATAATCTGATCAGTAACGCCCTGCAATATACACCCGCCGAAGGGCACGTGGGGGTTGCCGTTAGCCAGGCTTATGTTAAGAATCGCCACACCGCAATTATCCAAGTGCAGGATACAGGTGTGGGCATTCCGGAAGAAGAACTGCCGCACGTGTTTGAGCGTTTCTACCGTGGCAGCATACCCCAGGACCTTCAAATTCCAGGAACTGGTTTGGGACTTGCTATCGTCAGGGAAATCATGCAACAGCACGGCGGTTGGGTGACCGTAGAAAGCACTGTGGGCAGTGGTAGCCTGTTTGCAATCTACCTGCCCCTTGACCTGATACCAACATAACCACGTTGAGCTTGCAATCTAGGGGGTATAGGACAAATTATTGGGAAGTTCAAAGATCGGCTTGGTGGGACGATGCGTTTAGACACGTGGACGCGCCAAAGATACGCAGAGATAGGTTTTTTTGTGATTTTCGTGAACGGGGCTGAGCCCCGTTCACGAAAATCACACCAGCAGAAAGAAGACGCAGATAGTTTGATCATTGATAAGGCCATTTACAAGGTGGAAATCTTATTTTTCCCAATATTCTGTCGTATACCCAAATTTAGGAGCTACCGATACGCCTGTATTGAGAACGTACCCGTCAATAGTCATAAGGTCATTCTGGGTGTACACTTAGGTCATTCTGGATTTTGAATTTCAACCCGCAAAACCTTGTCCGTCGGGGAGGAGAAAGCATGTACAAGGGTTATATACTTGTCGTAGAGGATCACCAGTTATTGTTGGAAGCCATCCAGGACCTGTTGCAGGTCGCCGGTTATGAGGTTGCCACAGGGTCCAATGGTTTTGCTGCGCTTGAAATCATCAAGAAACGCGCGCCGGATCTTATCCTCTCCGACATTACCATGCCGCAGATGGATGGTTATGACCTCTACCAAAAGGTCCGCGAGAACCCTAGTTGGGTGCGCATCCCCTTCATCTTCCTCACCGCGCGGGGTGAAAGAACCGATGTCTTGCGTGGTAAAGCGTTAGGGGTCGAGGATTATATCGTCAAACCCTTCGATACCGAGGACCTGCTTGTCGCTATCGAATCGCGTCTGGGACGGGCGCAAGCCATACAGCAAGCTGCCAACACAGAGTTCGAACAGCTTAAGCAGCAAATTCTCAACGTGCTGAGCCATGAGCTCAGAACTCCGCTCACCTACATCGCCGGTTATACCGACCTTGCCCTCGAGGATGCTGGTTCGCTCTCACCCGAGGAACTGCAGGAGTTCTTGTTGGGCATCAAACGCGGCTCCGACCGGCTTACCAAACTGGTCAAAGATATGTTGCTGGTCGTGCAGATAGATACGGGACGCTCGGCGGACGAGTTCCGCTCCTTTTCCAATGTACGCCCGCATCTGGAAATCTACTTGCGTCACATCGTGGAAAGTTTCCAAAGCGCAGCCCAAACTGCGGGGATAACGCTGGAGTATCGCTGTCCAGAGCCGCTTCCCACCACCCGTGTCCACGAAGAATTCTTGAGCAACGCCCTGGGGCGCGTAGTCGAGAATGCCATCAAATTCTCGCACGGACCGAACAAACTGGTAAAGGTGGAAGCCCGCGCCAGCGCTGATTGGATTGAAATCGCCGTGACCGACCAGGGCATTGGACTGCCTCCCGATGCCATGAGAAACATTTTCAAACGCTTCCAGCAATTTGACCGGGATGTGATGGAGCAACAGGGCGCGGGGCTGGGCATGTTCATCGCCTACAGTCTCATCCATCTCCATGGCGGAGAAATCACCGTAAACAGTCAGGTGGGGCAAGGGAGCACTTTTACGTTGCGAATTCCCGTGACCGAAAAATGACCCAAGATTCACCGGCATATTGAAAACCGCAAACAAACTAGCATCGCCCAGAGGATAGGATTACTGACGAGTATAGTATAATCAGGTTTGAGTCAATCAGGCGCACTGAACCTGCGTTCCTTGACCATCTTGTAACAGGATTCGTATCGAATGCCAATTTTGAACCAGGACACATTCGAATTTGTCAGCCGCAATGCAGATCAGACGCGTCGCCTGGGTGCGCGCCTGGGGGTGCTGTTGGAAGGTGGCGATATCATCGCCCTGGAGGGCAACCTGGGTGCCGGAAAGACCGTTCTGGCTCAGGGTATCGGCAGAGGTTGGGGCGCACAGGACCCCCTGATTAGCCCGACCTTTGTGCTGATGCGCCGGCACACCCGCCTCCACGACCAGCAAAAACTCTATCATATTGACTTTTACCGCCTGCAGCCCACCGAAATTGCACACCTGGGGTTGGAAGAAATCCTGGGAATGCCCGGCAATATCGCAGTAATCGAGTGGGCTGATCGCGCACCTGAAATCATTGGCGGAGATTACCTGCGAATCACTTTGAACTGCCTGGATGAATATCGTCGCACACTCACCTTCCGCGCCGCGGGTGAGAGGCACAATGCATTCTTGGAAAACTTCCGTAAGGAGATCATTGGACGCTAATGCTGTTAGCGATTGACACTGCAACCTTTCGCGCAAGTATTGCGTTACACGATGGCGCTGCCTTGAGAGGCGAATGCACCTGGGAAGCTGCCAACGCCCATACTGTAACCCTTGCCGCACATATCGCCGATCTGCTGCGACAGACTGGAATTGCCGTCACTGATCTGAGTGGCGCTGCCGTCTGTATCGGTCCGGGTTCGTACACGGGAGTTCGGATTGGCATGGCATTTGCCAAAGGCCTTGCACTTAGCCAACAGCTCCCTATCGTGGGGGTTCCCACTCTGGATATCCTGGCGGAAGGTCAGCCGCCAGATAACCGACCGCTCTATGCAATATTCGCTGCAGGACGGCGGCGGGTAGGTTATGCGCGCTATCAATTCCAGGAGGGAAGATGGCGCGCCGCCAGTGAGATTGCCCTGGCAACCTGGCAAGAACTGCTGCCGAAGATTGAAACCCCAGCACTTGTGGTGGGTGAAATTGATCTTCCCGGACGTAAAGCCCTGGAAAGCCTGGGTGCAGCCGTGACCTTACCCCCATCCGCCTGGCAGCTACGCCGCGCCGGATTTCTGGCTGACATTGCCTGGCGCCAGTTACGAAAACGCACGCGACCGGGGCAAACGGATGCTCTGACAGCCACGGCACAGCTGACGCCACTCTACGCTAACGGATAAAACCCAGAGCTGATTTTGCACGAAGCATGATGCTGCTGAATTGACCGTGGTGAAACAAGTCAAGATGCTCGAACAACAGGGTAAAGATACCTACCCCTATCGCATTCGACAAATGGAACCGCACGACATCCACACGGTGATGATGCTGGATCGGTTGGTCTTTGCCGACCCCTGGCCCGAAAGTGCCTATACCCAAGAAATCTACTTCAACCCCCTTGCTTACTACTTCGTCCTGGAACTCACCCACCCACTGCAGCATTGGCGTTGGCCCTGGAAACCCCGAAGCACCACGCTCATCGGCTTTGCCGGCATGAGAGTAGAGCAAACTCGTGGGCATATCAGTACGCTGGCTGTTCACCAGGATTGGCGCGGGATGGGCTTTGGAGAATTGTTGTTGATTTCCGCCCTGCAACAGACCATGACCATGAAGGCAAGCGCCGTCATGTTGGAGGTGCGCCCCACCAACGCCACCGCCCGAAATCTGTATGCCAAGTACCACTTCATTCCCATCGGCCGGCACACACGCTACTATCAGGATGGCGAAGACGCGCTCTTGTTGGAAGTACCACGCCTGGACGCGAGCTACGCACAACAGCTGCAAGAACGCCGGCAAATGGTTGAGAAACGCATCCAAGAGCGTCTGAATACCCCAGGTCTCTTGTCGCATCAATGATGCGGAGGTAGAGGTCTTTACAAGGAGGAGATACGCATGGATACAGCCAGAAATGCTGCACTGGAGACTCTCTACGCCGAGGTACGCGCCTGTACCCACTGCCCGCTGCATGCCGGGCGCGCCAACGCCGTGCCGGGCGCCGGTCCCCTTGATGCAGAAATCATGTTCATCGGAGAAGCCCCCGGATTCCATGAAGATCAACAAGGCATACCCTTTGTGGGCGCTGCCGGGCAATACTTGAGCGAATTGCTCGCAGGTATCGGGGTTGACCGCACGCGCGTATACATCGCCAATGTGATTAAGTGCCGCCCACCGGGAAATCGTGACCCCCTGGATGAGGAGGTCGCCGCTTGCGAACCCTTCCTGAACCGGCAAATGGAAATCATCCGTCCCAAAATTGTTGTGACGCTTGGGCGACACTCGATGGCGCGCGCCTTCCCGAACGATAAAATCTCGCTCGTCCACGGGCAAGCACGCCGCGTGAATGAAGTGATCTATTTCCCCATGTACCATCCAGCTGCGGCGCTCCACCGCCCCTCACTCAAAACCGATGTGGAAGCAGATTTTCAACGACTGCGTGAACTTCTCGACGGGAAATGGGAAGCAGAAATCTATCGGGCGCTGCCTGCAGCAGAACAGCTATCGCTGTTCTAGACAAAATGAAAAGCGTGGTCCACATATCCCGCGAACGGTTGTCCGAGGAGGGAATGTTTCATGTTGCAAGCCATTCTCAATGAGACTCAAGCGCGCCTGCTCGATGAGGAGCGGCGAGCATTAGGGACTCTGCAAACGCTGCTGGCGCAGTTCGGGGTCACCCCAGAAAACCGGGTCGCCCTTGAGCGTTCCATTCACCAGCTCGACGATCTCTTCCTGCTCGTCGTCGCCGGGGAGTTCAATGCAGGCAAGAGCGCTGTGGTCAACGCCCTCCTGGGGCATACAATCCTGGAGGAAGGCGTCACCCCCACTACAGTTCGAATCCAACGTCTTACCTATGGTCCGGAAATTGGGCGCACCACCCGCGAAATTGCTATTGACGACCTCACCGCGCCCATGGAGTTGCTACGTCAAATCAGCATTGTGGATACCCCCGGCACCAACGCCATCAACCGTGAACACGAAGCCATAACGGAGGAATTCGTCCCGCGTTCCGATATGGTGCTCTTTATTACCTCTGCAGATAGGCCCTTCACCGAGAGTGAACGCCGCTTTCTGCAGCAGATTCGCAGCTGGGGCAAAAAAGTCGTGCTGGTGATTAACAAGATTGATATTCTGGAGACTCTTGATGAAGTCGCTCGGGTTGAAGCCTTTGTGGCAGACAACGCCCAGCGACTGCTCGATTTTCGCCCACCCGTGTTTCCAGTTTCAGCCCGACGCGCACTACGCGCCAAGGTGAATGGGGACACCACCCTACTCGCCTCCAGTCGCTTCGAGTCGCTGGAGCACTACATCCGTGAAACCCTCGACCAGACTGAACGCATCCGGCTGAAGTTGCACAACCCCATCGGTGTGGGTCTGCGGCTCATAACCGAGACCACAACCGCCGTTGACGCGCGCCTCGCACTCCTGGCAGATGATGTCGCGACGCTCAACAACCTGGAACGTCAGAACAATCTCTATCGCGAGGATGTGAAGCGCGATTTCCATTATCGCCTATCGGAGGTAGACAATGTGCTACACGCCTTCGAAAATCGGGGAATCGCCTTCTTCGATGAGACCCTCCGCTTGGGACGGGTCTTCGACCTGCTCAACCGCGAGAAGGTCGAGGCGGATTTTGCACACAACGTCGTCGGCAATGTCCCGCGGCTCATCGCCCAACAAGTCACCGACCTGATTGACTGGCTTGTCGCAAACAACCTGCGCCAATGGCAGGCAGTCATGGAGCACCTCAGCACCCGCCGGGCTGTTCATGCCGAGCACCTCGTAGGACAAATCAACAGCACCTTTGAATACGACCGGGACCGCCTGCTGGAAACGGTAGGGCGTGCGGCAAACCATGCCATTGAAACCTACGATCGTTCCACAGAAGCAGAGCAAATGTCGGGTGCGCTCCAGCTCGCCGTCGCTGAAACTGCGCTTATCGAAGTCGGAGCGATTGGTTTGGGGGCGCTGCTCACCGCCCTGTTCACTACCAGCGCTCTGGATTTCACCGGCGTCGTTGCTGCTGGCACGGTCGCTGCGCTGGGCTTATTTGTAATCCCCGCACACCGCCGCAAAGCCAAAGATGATTTGCGTGAAAAAATCGCCCAACTGCGGCAACGATTGATGAAGACCTTGACCGAGCAATTTGAACACGAGCTGGAAAACAGCCTGCAGAATATCGAGACCGCCGTCGCCCCTTATACCCGCTTCGTCCGTGCTGAAACCGGTCATTTAGATGAAACTCAGGTTTCCTTAAAGGACCTGCACAACACTTTTGTCCGTCTGGATTCCGAAATTGAGCGTATCTGATACTGAAAGCACCCTATGAACAGAAATCTCTTCCAGCGTTTGGTGCTCAATCTTCATCCAGAGCGCTATCATGGGCATGGGAAACGCTCACCCTTCTTTGAGGGCTGGTACTTCAAGCTCATTGATGCCACAGAGCAACAGCGTCATGCCATCATCCCTGGTGTTTCCCTGGCCAACAAAGGTATCGGACCGCATGCCTTTGTCCAGGTCTTCGACGGAATATGTGGAGAAGCGCATTATATCGTCTATCCCCTGAGCGAGTTCTGGGCTGCCAACGACGCTTTCTCCTTGAAAATCGGGCCCAATTGTTTTACCCGCGATACCATAAGCCTGGATATTACGGATGAGCTTTTGACTGCACGTGGGGAATTGCACTTCACCGGGGGCGCTGGTTGGCCCATCACCCTCACAGCTCCTGGCATCATGGGTTGGTACGCCTGGGTACCTTTCATGGAATGCTACCACGGTGTGCTCAGTTTCGACCATCACATCGAAGGCTCCCTTACCGTCAAGGGCGTTACTCACGATTTCACGGGAGGACGAGGCTACATCGAGAAAGATTGGGGGCAAGCCTTTCCCTCAACCTGGCTCTGGCAGCAGAGCAATCACTTCCATGAAGCTCACGTCTCCCTCAGCGCATCTATCGCCATAATCCCCTGGTTACGAAGCACTTTCCGTGGCTTTATTGTGGGGTTATGGCGGGATGGAACGCTCTATCGCTTTGCCACCTATACGGGCGCGCTCACCGAAAAGCTTGAGATTGGCTCCAATCATGTTCACTGGGTTCTGAGCGACCGGCTTTACCGGTTGGAGATGCACGCACAACGGGCTCAAGCAACCGAGCTGCGCGGGCCTACTATCGAAGACATGGATAGGCGCGTCCCGGAAACGTTAACCGGAACTGTTGCGGTACAGTTGACTGCTCGCGCAAATGGCGGGGTCATATTCAAGGGATTAGGGCGCAATGCCGGTATGGAAGCTGTTGGCGATCTAGATAGGCTGATGCAGTAAGCCGCAAGGTTCTCATCAGGATTTGGCAGCCCAGACTCTGGAAAATGCCCTGGCATGAGATCACACTCTTTCTGAAGGGAGGGATAGCATCATGCAGATTGCTCATGTCGAGATCATTCCGCATGATCTGCACCTGCGTGTTCCTTATCGCACCCTATACCAACGTGAGGACGAAATCCAGCAGATCACAGTGATTTTCGTCCGCCTGGAAACCCAGCACGGTGAAAACGCCTGGGGTTGCGCTGCCTTTGAACCTGCACTCACTGGCGAGACCTACGAGACGGTACTGAATACCTGTCATGCCTGCGCCAACCGCGCCCGTGATCTCAATCCACTCAATCTCGAATACGCGCTGGCAGAACTGGAACGGCTGTGTGAAGGGGCGCCTTCGGCACTCTGCGCCTTCGACATGGCTTTTCACGACCTGCTGGGGTTGGCTGCACGTCTGCCGCTACATCGCCTGCTGGGTGGCTACCGCAACCGTATCCAGACCTCCGTGACTATCAATCTCTGCAATGTCAACGAGACCGTAGAACATGCCAGGAATCGCGCGCGACAGGGATTTCAGATTCTAAAACTCAAAGGCGGGCGTGACCCCGAAGAGGATGTGGCTCGCGTGCGCGCCGTCCATCGTGCCTTGCCCCATTTCACCCTGCGGTTGGATGCAGACCAAGGTTACAGTATCGCCCAGGCCCTCGAGGTGGCACAGGCCCTCGCTGGACAGTTGGAGATGTTAGAAGAACCCGTACCCACAAGCCTGGGGTTAGCCGGTCTTGCCGAAGTCACCCGACATAGCCCGGTTCCCATTCTGGCAGACCAAAGCGTGCGAGGAGCGGCAACAGCTCTGGAAATCGCCGCGCAGCGTGCCGCCAACGGTGTAAGTGTCAAACTCAGCACCTGCGGTGGCTTCCGCTGCGCGCGACAGGTAGAAGCTATCGCGCGGGCAGCACATCTCATCACTATGGTCAGTTGTCTCAACGAACCGGCATTGCTTACCGCTGCGGGACTGGCTTTCGCGCTCAGCAGCCCTGGTGTGCGCTATGGCGATTTGGATGGGCACTTTGATCTGGCAGATGATCCATCACGCCCGCGATTTATCCTGGAAGATGGTTGGTTCGTTGCCGCTGAAACCCCTGGATTAGGATGCACTGTAGATCTGTAGCACGGCGCGACTTTCACGATAGAGGCAAAACCGCCCGATTTATGTGGTAGAGGTTTTCTCGCAGATTCACATCTCAGGCAAAGAGGAGCATATCACTTGAACGTCAAATCAGCTGCTGAACTTCAATATCGAAAAATGGTCAATGCCTGGTGTATGTACGACTGGGGCAGTTCCGCATTTTCCACCACTGCCGAAGCCGCCGTACTACCGGTTTATTTCGGCACGATTGCCGCCAGCAGCCTGGCGCCCAACCAGGCAACCGCTTATTGGGGGTATACTAACTCCCTTGCCTTGCTGGTAGCAGCAGTCCTCGCCCCCATCTTAGGCAGTATCGCCGATTATACGGGCTCCAAGAAGAAGCTCCTGGCAATCTTTGCCGGTATCGGCATTCTAGCTACAGCCCTGATGTTCACGCTCAACACTGGCGCTTGGGTTTTCGCGCTGGTGCTATTCTTCTTTGGTTCCATCGGTCTGGGCGCCTCATACATCTTCTATGATGCGCTGTTGGGGCATGTTGCCAAAGAGGAAGATTCGGATTTTGTCTCGTCCAAGGGCTATGCGATGGGCTACCTGGGCGGCGGCATCCTGCTCGCCATCAACATCGCGATGATCTGGTTCCTGGAAACCAACAATCTGGGCTACCGACTCTCGCTGCTCTCGGTTGCGCTTTGGTGGGGAGTCTTCACGATTCCCCTGATGCGGCATGTGCCAGAACCGCCCGCCAACAAAACGGGCATTCAGGCAGGTCTCAATCCGGTCAAAGCCAGTTTTAGCCGGCTAGCGATGACTTTCAAGGAAATCCGCAAATATCGCGAGCTCTTCAAATTCCTCATCGCCTTCTGGCTCTACAACGATGGCATCGGCACCATCATCAAGATGGCGACTATCTACGGCGCCGAAATTGGCATCGGGACGTTGGACCTGGTAGGCGCGCTGCTCCTGACGCAATTTGTCGGTATCCCCTTCTCACTGCTCTTTGGCAAATTCAGCAAGCGGGTAGGAACCAAACGCTCAGTGATGATTGGATTAGGATGGTATGCGCTGCTCACAGTCGCAGGGTATTTCATGAGTGAAGCCTGGCATTTCTGGGCGCTAGCTTTCTCCGTGGGGATGGTGCAAGGCGGCACGCAAGCCCTGAGCCGCAGCCTCTACAGCCAGATGGCGCCCAAAGCTCGCAGCGCCGAGTTCTTCGGTTTCTATGATGTTTCGAGCAAATTTGCCGGCATTATCGGCCCCTTCCTGTTCGCTGTGGTCTCCCAGATTGCCGGACAAAGCCGGCTGAGCATCGTCGCCCTCATCGTCTTCTTCATAGGCGGCATCATCCTGCTCACCCGCGTGGATGAAGCGGAAGGCATCCGCGTGGCTACCGTAGAGAACGCGCGCGCAGCCAGATTGGAAGCAGAAACGCTAGCGTCTTGAGGTACACCTGTTGAGCTAGTTTTTATCAGCTCGAGCATAGAGCCAGCTAGAGCTGCGCTTTAAGAATTTTCTACAGGGCGGCTTCGCCGCCAGCGAAAGGGATATTCAGCGGTGATGGGAGGTAGCCCATCACCGCTGAATATTTGTAGCTGCTCCCTTGCAAGTGCTCTAAAAGCGGGTAGAATGCCTCAATACTATGGAAGAGCAAAACATTATTCCTGGAGAAGCCGAACGAGTCTCGCGCGCAGCCGCGTTGATCTCCGTCGGCAACATCACCAGCCGGATGCTGGGATTAGCCCGTGACGTGGTCAAATCCTACTACTTTGGCGCGGGCGGCGCAGTCAGCGCCTTCGATGTGGCAGCGCAGGTCCCCACCATGCTCTATGACTTGCTCACCGGGGGAATGCTGAGTTCCTCGCTCGTGCCGATTTTCTCAGATTATGTCCGTCCTCAACGCCGACCCGAATTCTGGCGCCTGCTCAGCCTGCTCTTCTCTATGTTAGTGATTTTCTTGGGCGGATTGGTCCTGGTCATCGAAGTCGCCGCCCCGTGGATCGCGCGGTTGCTCAGCGGCGGACTCCCACCCGAATACCTGCAGCTTGCGACCCAAATGATTCGTATCACGACGCCAGCTATTATTTTCCTGAATCTGGCAGGGCTGCTCACCGGTGCGCTGTATGCATTACAACGCTTTGACCGTCCCGCGTTTCTGGGAACCGTTGCCAATGCGGTCATGGTCGTCACCGTCATTCTACTAGGACGTAGTCGCCTGGGAGCGCTCAGCCTTGCCCTGGGATTGCTGGCTTCCAGCATCGCGCAAGTACTTTTCCAGCGACCCGCCTTGCGCGATGGTCCTTTGCGCTGGCTGAACCCTCTGCAGGGACACCCGGCGCTCCCAATCATTGGGCGCCTCTACCTGCCCATCGGCTTGGGCCTTATCGTAGATCAGACAGCGGTAGCCTTGAGCTTCAATCTTGCCTCACACATCAGCGTCAGCGGTATCGCGTGGATGAAATACGCTGCCACCATCACCCAGTTTCCCCTAGGCATGGTCGTGACTGCCGTTTCAGTCGCCATCCTACCCACGCTCTCCCGCCTTGCTGCCGATGCGGATGACCGGCGCTTCAGTGCCACTCTCGCGCAAGGAATACGACTGGTCTTTATCCTGGTTTTACCCTCAGCAGCATTGTTGCTCATCCTGGCAGAACCCATGGTAGCCGTCATGTTCCAACGGGGCAACTTTATGCCCGAAGATACCGTGGCGGTAGCCAGCGCATTGCGTTACAATCTTTTGGGGCTGATCTTCGCTGCGCTGGACCAGCCGCTTATCTTTGCCTTCTACGCACGCAAGAACACCTGGACACCGGCGCTGGTTGGCGTCGGCACAACGATTTTCTTCACCACACTGGTATTTTCATTATCCGGTCTGGGATGGCTTACCCTGGAAACCCTCATTCTGGCAAACTCCCTAAAGTTGACAGCCCACGCGCTGCTCATGTTTTTCCTTTTCAACCGATCTGCTGGCACGCTTATGGCAGATGCGGTCAAACGCACCACCCGCATTGCCGCACTCGCTGCGCTTGCCATTATTCCGCCCGCATTACTGCTCACACAGTTCGTGCGCCGCATCGGTCCAGAAGGCTTCATGGGCGTGCTCAGCCAGCTCATCGTTTCTGGGGGGCTTAGCTTAATTATCTACCTGTGGCCCCTGCGCAAAGCCAAAGTCGAAGAACTCTCTCTACTAGAGCAAACTCTCACGCGATTTATGGGGCGTCGCAGCGAAACGCCAGTTTCTCCCAATACGCCAGACGATACACCAGAACCAGAAACAGAGGCAGATGCATGAACGCCAAAACCCGATTCAACAACAAACCTGTGCGCCTGTTGGGATTATGGCTCCTGCTAAGTTTGCTCAGCGGTTGCGGCGCACCTGCAGCCGAGACCCCATCCCAGGGCAGATTGGTTATTTTGTGGCACCCCTTTACGGATGCGCGGCAGGATGCGCTATTACAGTTGGGTGATAAATTCAACGCCGAGCATTCCAACGCTCTCACCCTGATCATCGAATACCACAAAGATTTGCCGGCGCTCTTGCCAACACTATCCCCCGAACAACGCCCGGACCTCGTGATTGCCACCCCGCAAGAAGCCCAAATCTACGCGGCGCATGATCTGACATCCCTGACGCCAGAGCTCATCCCGGAGGACCTGCTCCCCATGGGCGTGGAGCTCTTTAGCGTGCAGGGCACCTTGCGCGCGCTGCCCCTGGGTCTGGCGACCTATGTCCTTTATACCAACGATGATTGGCTGCGAGACATCGGTTATACGCCCAGTACTGCCATTCTGGAAGACCTGCGACTTAGCACCTGTCGTGCCACGGATCTCGCCAGTGGGCAGGTGGGCCTGGGGTTACCCAGCCAACCCGGGGTGCTACTGGCTTT
>JAKJAC010000058.1:5197-20755 GCA_022707705.1 Chloroflexota bacterium | reverse complement strand
CCGATAGTGAGCTGCCGGGTCACACTCCCCGGCGCGACCAGGCTTTCACTGAAACTGGTCGGGCTGTACTCAAGGTCCGCGCGGGTGAGAACGAAGTCTTGTGTGGTGGTTAGGGCTTCCGAAACGGTGACGTTAGCAATAGCCGGTTCCGGATATGCGGTCGCCGAAGCGGTTACCTCGTAATCGAAGGGAACCAACGCCACATTGTAGTAACCGGTAGCATCCACCGGCACTTCGATATTACCCGGTTGGATGGAGACGGTCGCGTCCTGGCAAGGTACCATCGCGCCATCGTAGTCATAGACATGACCATCGAGCGTCCCCATCGCATCACAGACAGGGCAACCATCCAGATATTCGTTGGTAGGATGTCCTTCCCAAACCGGATCCATGCCGCCGATGACGTAGCCGCTAGCCGCCTTCATCCGGAAACGCACGTCCTGCAGCGGTATCCCGTCACTCCAGGTATCGGTCGCGGGATTGTAAATTGCCACCGCTGCCGTAGCTTCGGCATTGCGGTTACCGCCCGCCACGTAGATCTGCCCATCCTTGACAAAAATGCCCGCGCCCCACCAGGTCGCCGGCAGATCTGCCATCGCCGCATCGCTCCAGGTATTGGTCGCGATGTCGTAGACCTCAGCCTTATTGGAATCGGTCCCTGACGCATCTATTCCGCCAGCCACGTAGAGCTTGCTATCCACACAAGCGACGAGGGGCCAGGTGCGTCCTGTGGTCATGGATGCCAGCGTCGTCCAAGCATTAGTCCCCGGATCGTAAACTTCAGCACCGGTAGACCCGTTGGGCCAGGTAGCATACTCAGCGCCACCCACGCGATAGAGTTTGCCATCGCAAGCGGCTACACCATAGCCGGCAACCGCGCGAGGCGCCACCGCACCCGTGCTCCAGGTATCCGTCGCGGTGTTGTATGCCTGGTGCGTGGTTGCAAAGGTCGTGCCGTTATATCCGCCGGGGATGTAGATCACGCCGCCGATTTGCCCGGCGTCAATGATGCGCATATCCGTCGGAATGGACGCGCGAGTAGCCCAGGTGTTGGTCGCGATATCATAGCGATAGTTGAGGCTCGTGCCGTTGCCGTTGCCGCCCAGTGCATAGATACCGCCGTCGCCGCCATCCACCACGGCGTGGTCGTACAAGCCTTGCCCGCTCATGGGGGCTTTGGCAGACCAGTAAGCGCCGCTGACAATGGTCTTCTCGATATCGGAGGTATCGCTGTAGCCATTCCCCTCCGCTGTCACCGAAGCCTCGAGCAGTGTCTGGTTCGGCAAGCACAGCGCCGGATTCAAGACAACATCAAAGGACTGCGTCTCACCCTCATTCAGGGTCAGACTTGCCGGTCCGGTGAGCGTGCCGTAGACGGGGTCAATCACATAGCTCAAGGCAAAGGTGCCCGAGATACCGGTCCAGTTTGCCAACGAGAGGGTATGAATTTGCTCCACGCCGTTGCAACCGGAAGCCTCTACTACGTTGGGACCCAGATACAGCCCCGGAACCGGTGCACAGCTGTAAATGCTTACATCGTCCACGTACCAACCTGGGTACGTCACCGAACTATCAGTTTCCAGCAAGAAGCGCACCTGGAAATCGCTTGCGCCAGCAAAGGTGGAGATATCATACGAGAAGTTCGTCCACGCCAGGTTGATTGCGCCGCTGACCGGTCCATAAATGGTGGTCCAATCCACGCCGCCGCCGCGCACCTGCACGGTAGCATAGTCGTAACCCTGCTCTGTGCGCAACCACTGCCACCAGCTGAGCTCAGTTGTGCCCTGCAGTGGGCTAAGGTCAATCAGCGGGGAGGTCAGCGCGATGGTCTCGCTTGAGCCATAGTCGCCGGTGAGGTTGGTCGCCCAGGCATTCGTGCCGGAATGGGCACCCGCCGGGAAATCAGGACGCGTGCCGCCATAGGGACCCACGACGCCCCAAGCCCATGAACCTTCACCGCTGAAGCCGCCGTTGTTCGCCTCGAAGTCAGAAACGTAAGCTTCATACTCCCAGATAGTGGTGGCAGCAGATTCGGTGATTTGTTCGCCGCCGTATTCCAATACGGCAGTATTCGTCACCTCGCCACCGCAGGTCGCAGAATCAAGCGCCGCGGCAAAAGTAACCGTCACCGCGGTATTCGATGCCAAATCGCCCACCCAGGAAATGGTATTGGTGCCGGAATCATAAGTGGCGCCACCGGTAACGCTACCAGCAACATAGACCGTCCCCGCCGGAATCACATCCGTCAGCGTCACCCCTTCAGCAGTCCCCAAGCCAACATTTTCGATTACGATGGTGTAATCAATGGGACCACCGATCACAGCGCTGGGCGCCTGCTTATCCAGGGTCAAAACCACATCGGAAACAGAGAACTCAAGCGCCAGTTCATCCGAAACCGAGTTACCCGTGTCGCAGGCGAAAGTTAGCCCATGATTGGCAGCGGCATCGTTGCCCTCAATACCTGTAGTCGAAGAGGAGCCCAGCTCCGTGCCGCTATCCAGGAATTGCAGGCGGATGGCGCCAGTCGCATAGAGAATGGTTTGCCAGGTGCCGGCAGAGCCAACTGCGCCACCATAGTGCGCCACGTTGTGGTAAGAGACGATCGTGCATTCCCCACTGCCCACCGGGCAGGTGGCAAAGTGCTCGTAGTAGACGTTACCACTGGTGTTGAAGTTGAGGTCGTCCCACAGCATCGCGATGGTATTATTGGGAGCAGTGCTGTTCGGCAAAGGACACTGGTTGGACAAACTACTGGTCGTGCTTCCAAGTGTCATATAGCCGTTGGAGCTCACATAAAACTGTGTCTGTGTACCCCCGTAGAAGGGGAAGTTAAAACCGATAGCAAATGGGCCCTGAGTGTTATCATCCGTAAGGCCCGTAATCGCCGTACCGGTGCTGGAGATATCCACCCAGCTGTAAGTCACGGTCTGCCCAGAATAGCCAAAGCCATCGGGTCCGGGCCAGGTAGCATTCACGCCCGCCGCGCAGGTTGCGGCCTCTTCGCCCTTGGCAGGACCTTCTAGCGCGGTCCACGCCTGATTAGCGCGCTCTGCAGGCTTAGCCTGCTCCGGATCGGCTTTGGCATCCGCCGGGGGCGGCGGCGCTGACACCCCTGCCGCCGCCGCGGGTTGGGCTGCCAAAGGAGTCGAGAAAACTCCCAACAGCATGGCCATAACGACCAGCACATTCAACAAAGTCCGCTTATACATAAACTGTCGTTCTCCTTTCAATGGGTTGAGACGCATAAATGCCCGAAGTCATACAAATCGTGTGTATCCAATCGCGCCAATGGCACCTCCTCTCAAAGCACGCCGCATGCAATCCATGTGCTCGTGGACACTGGGTTGGGCTGCGCCCAACCTTCAGGGAAGATAACGGTTGCCCGCATAAACGAAGCCCATGTATATAGTCGCAGTTTTCCCCAAAAGGTTCAAAAGTGATAATTGTGTTTCGAAAAGGAGACAGAATCGCCAGGAGAGCTCGCAAGGGGCGGGCTTTGAGGAGCGGCGCGCGCCACCACTCCTGGAAACGTTCTCGCTTTCAAAGAAGAGCGTTCTGACGCGGCGCTGGGTACAGCGACGCCAATCAACGTCAGAACGCTCTTTCCGGCATCGTATTCAGGATGCAGGTTTGGATAATGCGTTTAGTTCTGTCTTAGGGTTGGAGCAGATTCATCACACAGCAGCAGTGGCAGAAAAGTCACCCATAACGTCCGGGTGCGCAACTGTGCAGTTGCACTTGCGGGCTGAGCTTGAGGGTCTTGCTGCGACACCGCAGTGAGCAGCAGAGTATCCTCGTACCCAGAAAGCGCTGTCAGCGGCACTGTCACCCGAACAGTCAGCATCACCGTGGACGCTGGCGCCAGGGGTCCCACCTCCGCCGTCGAAGGCACACCGGTCCATACACCGCCGGAGAGGTTGAGCGTGTAGGTATCGGTCGCTGTGCCGGTATTGGTCAACCACAGGGTATAAGTCACACTTGCGCCGGGCGTCACCTGCGCCTCCGAAAGCTCCGGCGCCAAAAGCACACCATACTCAAGTGGGGGGAGCGCCTCCTGCGCGCGGGTCTCCAACTGCGCCAGCGCACTTGCCGGCGGCACGCGTGGGTCCCCAAGCGAGACCGCACTCAGGGTGAGGCTATCCACCGTGCCGGAGATGGCTTCCATCGGAGCAGTCACGGTGACGGTGAGCGGCATCGCAGACCCAGGCGGGAGGGGACCCACCGTAGATGTCATAGCGGCATGAATGCCGAGGCGCTGTGTACAGCGCGTGCTCGCCCACTCCCCGCCGGAGAGACTCAGCGTGTAACTATCGGTCACCGTGCCGGTATTGGTCAACCATAAGGTGTGGGTCACACTTGCGCCGGGCGCCACCATCCGCACGGAGAGCTCCGGCTCCAGAAGCACGCCATACTCCCCAACGACCAGACGGTGTGCCACCGTATCCGAAAAACAGCTGTTGCTCGCGGTCAAAGTCGCCGTCACGCTGCCGGTTGCCATATACGTATGCACCGGGGACGTGGTCGTGGTCGTTACACCATCGCCGAAGTCCCACAGATAAGCGGTAGCATTCTGACTCAGGTTAGCGAAAGTCACAGGGTAATCGCGAATCGCTGGTTCGGGGAAACTGAAAGTCGCCTCGGGCACTGAAGCCGTTGTAGTCACCGTCACAGGCGCGCCGGTCGCCGCAGCGGGCCAACTCAGCGCCGTTGCCTGTGTCGCGCCGCCTGCCAGCAGGGTACCGGAGGGAACGCAGCCCACACGCAGCTGGATCGTCAACGGCAACGTTGCCCCTGTTGCCAGGGTCTTGCCGCGCCAGAACACGGTATTCTCTTCAAGGTTGCCCCCCTCACTGGCGCCGAGGAAAGTAACACCGGCAGGTAATGTGGTGCGCACAACCATGCCCGTGGTCGCAGAGCGAGCGGTATTGGTGAGAAGCACGGTGTAGGTGAAAAGCTCTCCCGCAGTCACCGGGTCAGGCGTCGCCAGGGTGGTGATCTCAAAGGGATAGCGGCGCGTCACACCCGCCAGGCGCGCCGCGGTTCCCATGGAGGCTTTGACAAAATCAACATAGTAGGGCATGTTGAAGACCTGTAACCGGTCATTGGTGGTGTGATAATAGTCGTTGAAATCCCCGCCAGTGTAATCCTCGATTGCCAGAATTGCCGGGAAACCACGCTGCCAGAATGGGTAGTGGTCGCTGGAACCCATTCCGGTGCTGCGGATGTGCGGGGTCAGGTCCAATGCATACGTGTTCACGATGCTGGCAAACGTGTTGGCAATGGCCATATCGCCCGCATAACCCGGGTTAGAGCTAGTGCGGGTAAAGAGATCAAGGTCGGGTCCGGATAAGTCATCCCAGGCGAGCATATCCATGTTATAGACCGCCACGATATTGTCGCCAGCATTGTAGACCGTCGTCGCATACTCGTAGGCTCCGAGAAGCCCCTGCTCTTCACCAGTGAAGAGGACGAAACGCACCGTGCGATCCAGGTCATAGCGGCTGAGGATATTAGCAGCCAATAGCACCGCAGCCGAACCACTGGCATTGTCATCGGCGCCAGGGGCAGGATTATCGCCGGGCGCATTGGAGACCGAATCCAGGTGAGCTGTAACCAGGACAATCTCGTCGGCATGGGTGGCGCCGGGAATGACGCCGATCACGTTGCGGTTGCTGTAGCCAGAGCGGGTCCAGGGGTGATAAGTCACAGAAAGTCCCAACGCCTGCAACTGTTCGTAGACGTATTGCGTGGCTTTAGTAATAGGCGTTCCAGAATTGGTGTAACGCGTCGCAATTGTATAAGGCGCTCCCCCTACGGTAACGGCAGTCTCACCACTCAAGCCGCTGACAGAGGTGTGCAATGTTCGTTCCAGCACCTGAGCGAGAATCTCCCCGACCAGCGTTTCATCGTGCGCCAATGCCGCCGCTGTTGTTGCCGGAGCTGGCACCAGGGTCAAGGGCACATCCCCCAACGCCTGCAACTCAAATCCCAGAGGCATCAGGTGTTCCGCCTGCGCCTGAGTTGCCCGTACCAGCAACCGCGGTCCATCTACAAGCAGTGGACGCCCGATGTCCAGCAGGTCAGGTTGTAACGCGCCAACCCTATCCATGCGACGGTGCGCCAGGTAATAAGCGCCGGGTTGAGCCTCAGCATCCAGCACACGGAAGGGGAAACCGCACCGTTGCAGGTCTGCCAGTGGTGCGATGACCAGCGTAATTTCCGGACCGGCGGCGCTTTGCCAATGCGCCAGCACCGGAAGGAGCAACGTCTCCAGGCTCCCGGGGAAGAAAACCTGCGCCAGGACCGGAGGGGAAGTGGCTTCGGCTTGCGCTGACCCCGGCGCAAGAGCCATGATTATAACCACCAACGCCAATAGATGCAGGCTTTGCTTAACCATCATTGAACTCCTTAGACCGCATAACACATTGAGGTTATCACTTTTTGGAAATCACGCCCCGAAGGGCGAAGGGTTGTCTCTGCATGGGCTGCATGTTCATAGCCCAAGCCGTCTGTAAGAGGCATTGTTAATCAAGGCAAAGCCTCGATCAACAATCCTCAAAGCTCAAGGCGCCGCCAGCAAATATGCTGCACCGACCCAGCCCACCAGCGTCCCATCGAGAGTTTGCACCTGATACCAAACGTTCTCCGCGACCGTGACCGGTCCGCCTAAGACGATCACTGCAGTCCCTTCCGATAACCGCCCCACCTCCAAGCCACCAGGCGAATACCGCACCCGCAATCCTGCCGCGCCCACATCGCCCACGACCAGGATGAAGGGGGTCGCCGTCGGGGTTGGGGTAACCGTGGGGGTCGAAGTAGGCGTAGGCGTGCGAGTCGGGGTCGCAGTCGCGGTAGTGGGTGTAGCGGTGGGCATCCCCGTGGGCGTCGGAGCCGGAGTTGGCGTGGGTGTCGGGGGAACAAAGGCGCGCAAACGCGTCGTGGATAAGGTGCTCAAAGAGAGCGCTACGGGCCGGTTAAGGTGTTCCGCGAGGCGCTCCTGTAAGGCGCGCGCTTCGCCATGAACCAGTTCCTGCGGGACAGCAAGACTGACCTCAAGCTGCAAAGTTCCGTCTTCTTCAGTAGAGAGCATATCCCAACGCAGCAGCTGCGCATCAGGTATCTGCTTAATCTCCGCCTGCAAGACGGATTCAATTTGGCGATTGAGGGTGAGCTGCTGCAACGAGCGCGTGGTCAGCGCCCACAAAGGCAGCATTACCAATAACAACAGCAGCAGCACGCCGCGCATCCCACGGTGAAAAATCTTGCTGCGTCCCAATTCCGGGCGAAAGCCCAGCAGCGAAAACATTAGACCGCCGGAGGCAATGATGGCAATCATGTTGGTGAGAAACATCAGAAAAGCGCCCCCCGCCAATATCCACTCGCCCGCTTGCAGGCAAATGCCTACCGTGGCCAACGGCGGCGTCAGAGAGACCGCAATCGCGACCCCTGCCAGGGATGCCGAGACATTTTTGCGACTGATGGCGTAGGATGCCGCAGCGCCGGAAATCAACGCCACAACCAAATCCAGAAGGCTGGGATTGCCGTAGCTCAGAACCTGCTGCGTGAATTCGTCGCCGGGAACCATCAGCGCCATAAAAAAGCCCATGCTTACCGCTAGAACGATGCCGCGAGCCGTGGTACCCAGGGCACTCCAAAAGAAACGACTATCGCCCAAGACAATACTCAGTCCCATGCCCAGAATCGCCGACATGAGCGGCGCTACCAGCATTGCACCAATGATGGTCGTCGGGCTGTTGAGCAAGAGTCCTAAACTGGCGATGGCTGCGGCAAGCGTAAGCATGACCATGAAATCCACGCTGGGACGCGACCCTCGACGCATGGAGCGGTAGATTTCTGCCTGTTCAGGAACCGATAATGCCGGAAACAAGCCATGCAACCTGGTCCACAGACGGCGAGAGAAAGAGTTCAGTGAGGTTATGCGACGGCGGAGAATCATCACCGGGATAGGCGCGTTGAGCAGGACGGTCTGCGGCACATCACCGAAGAGAAAGCGTCCAATGATGCCCTCATCGCCCGCTCCCAGGATTAACAAATCATAGCCCGCGGCAGATTCGGCCAGGATTCCTTCCGCTGGACCCGCGGCACGCACGACGCGTGAATCGGTGGTAGATGGTTCATTGCACTCCCGCAGCAAGGACTCCAATCGTTGCTCCGCCGCCAGCTCTGCCGCTTCACCCAGACGCCGGTTCACCACGGTCAGCGCTGTGATCTCAGCCTGCGGCGCCAGCTGCCGGGCAACGGCAAAGGCATGGGGCGCGTGGGGTCCGCCTGCCACGGGGATCAAGATGCGCTCGATAGCAGGCAACTCCCGATCCTGCAGCAAGAGCACATCGCACGGCGCGCTCTGCATGACCGGGTCCAGCGTATGCCCCATCAGAAAGCGCCCGCGTCCCAGGCTACCATGCCAGCCCAACAATAGCGTCTCAGGCTTCAGCCGCTCGATTTCCTCCAGGATGATTCCGGCAGTATCACGCCCCGAACGAATAATCACCTCAATTGGAGTCGAGTTCAAATCGTCCGGTAGTTTGAGCCAGATGGGTTGTTTGCCACTCTCGGCGATGGTCAGCAGATAAACTATGCCATTTCTGGAACGCACCAGCTCGCAAGCAACGGGCAGCAAAAAGCGCAGGTCGCTCTCATCACGCACGGCGACGATGAGCCGCGGCGCATCCGACGCCACAGGCAAAGAAGGGGTCAAGGTCATGTCCCTGGCAGCTCCTAGAAATCCTTTGTCAACCATCGCTGAAGCCAGACAATAATCCGGGATTGCACTCTGAGCCTGGATCACCCGAGAGTCAGGGGAAGATGCTCCAGAACCAGAAAGTGTGAGAGACCAAAGGCGCGAAGTGGCGTGCGTTCCAAAATATACGTCACACGCTGCAGCAGGCGCCCTAGAGCCGGTTTGCGGGCGACAATGTTGTCGTAGCCGGGAAAAATCACCGTGTGCAAGACTACCTTGACCGGCAAGTCCTCAAACAGGCGCCGCAAACCGCGCGCCGTATACGCGCGCACATGTGGCGCGAGCCGGTTGCGCAAGGGGGTGGGTAGCCAGTTGACCAGCGGAATATTGCCAAAGCGGTAATGCCCACGCACGAAGATGCCGTGTGTCTCGAAAGGATACAGGCGATTGGGGACAAAGATGACAATCCGACCTCCCGGACGCGTGACGCGCACCATCTCGCGAGCACACAAGCCGTCATCGCTCACATGCTCCAATACCTCGTGTGAGAAAACCACATCGAAGCTGGCATCGGTAAAGGGCAAAGCCTCGCCCACCGCCTGAGCGATACCCTGTGCACGTTCCTGTCCTTCCACAGCACGGGCAAATTCTACTTCGATGCCAAAGACCTCCGGCGTAAGATGCCGGAAAGCCGAGGTATACATTCCCACACCGCAACCGACATCCAGCACGCGACGCCCCTGCAGCGGCACGGCACGCTCTACCATCGCCAAGCGGCGATCCTGCCCTGCCCGCCACACGAACGAAGGATTACCGCGCTCTGCTGCCTTGCTCAAGTCAAAGTTCATCTGCTCCAACTCCTCCAGGAACCGCCAGCCAATGGCTTCTCGGAAGCAAGGTTTGTTCACCGGCGGACGTTTCGATTGTAGAAGCAAACCTTTTCCTGTCAATGTCTTTCGCAATCTTCGGTAAAACACGCGGCTTCAATACAACGAGCCTCGTCATGGCAGGTGGAATAACGTTGAACGGTTACTCGTATACCTACTTTCGTGCTATACTGAGAGAGGAATCAGAAAGGCGCGCTGGCAGGGCAAGCACAGCACCAAGCACCGGCATCTCGCAAAAAACGCCCAGTGAACATGAACTGATGGCAAGTACCCAGCAACCAGGAGGTAAGTCTATGACTCAACGTGTGATTCATCCCCCACGCGGCACGCAGCTGCACTGCAAGAACTGGCTTCTGGAAGCCCCCTTCCGCATGATTCAACACAATCTCGATCCAGAAGTAGCAGGCGATCCGGAGAACCTCATTGTTTACGGCGGGCGGGGCAAAGCTGCCCGCAACTGGGAATGCTTCGATGCCATCCTCGAAACGCTCCAGCGCATGGATGTAGATGATACTCTGCTGGTGCAATCCGGGAAACCTGTAGTGGTTTTCAAGACCCATGAAGATGCGCCGCGTGTGCTGATTGCCAACTCCAATATTGTCCCAGCATGGGCGACACAAGAGAACTTCGATAAATGGGAACGCGCAGGGCTGATCATGTACGGGCAGATGACTGCCGGTTCATGGATCTATATCGGCACGCAGGGCATCCTTCAAGGCACCTACGAGACCTTTGGCGCAGCAGCGCAACAACACTATGGTCCGGGCACATCGCTCAAAGGGAAATTCGTCCTGACGGCGGGTTTGGGCGAGATGGGCGGCGCACAGCCTCTGGCAATTACCATGAATGAAGGCGTAGGGCTGTGCGTGGAGGTAGACCCCTGGCGCGCCGAGCGCAGGCTCCATCATCGCTACTTACATGAGATCACCGACAATCTAGATGAGGCATTGCGCCGGGTGACGGAGTGTACCGCACGTGGCGAAGCGCGCTCCATCGGTCTCATCGGTAATGCGGGCGATATCTTCCCAGAACTGCTGCGCCGCGGTATCCTGCCCGACATGGTCACAGACCAGACTTCAGCGCATGATCCCTCCAGCTATGTTCCCAACGGCATGAGCCTGGAAGACGCTGTGGCGCTGCGGAAAGCTGACCCCAAGCGTTACCAGCAAGAAGCCATCCGCACAATGACCGTGCACTGCGCAGCAATGGTCGAGATGCAGAAACGCGGCGCGGTCGTCTTCGATTATGGCAATAACCTACGCCAGCGCGCCTTTGATAACGGGCTTACAGATGCTTTCAGTTATCCGGGATTTGTGCCCGCCTACATCCGCCCGCTATTCTGCGAGGGCAAGGGTCCCTTCCGGTGGGTCGCGCTCTCCGGCGATCCCAATGATATCTACGAAACCGACCGCATCATCCTGGACCTCTTCCCTGAGGATGAGCACCTCACGCGCTGGATCAAGATGGCACAGGAGCAGGTCGCTTTCCAGGGCTTGCCGTCACGCATCTGCTGGTTGGGTTATGGCGACCGCGCCAAAGCCGGGTTGGCTTTCAATCAAGCCATCGCCGAAGGTCGCATCAGCGCTCCCATCGCCATCGGGCGCGATCACTTGGATGCAGGTTCCGTTGCCAGCCCTAACCGCGAGACCGAAGCCATGAAGGATGGCTCCGACGCCATTTCCGATTGGCCCATCCTGAATGCCCTGATCAATGCAGTGGGGGGAGCAACCTGGGTAAGCTTCCACCACGGCGGCGGCGTTGGCATCGGCTATTCGCAGCACGCCGGCGTGGTGATTGTTGCGGATGGAACGGAAGCCGCAGCGCGACGCCTACAGCGCGTCCTCACCACCGATCCCGGCATGGGAGTGGTGCGGCATGCCGATGCGGGCTACGATGAAGCCATCGCGTGCGCCAAGACCAAGGGCTTATGGTTGCCCATGGTCAAATGAGGACGCCCACACAAGCCTTCTAAAACAACCCTATGGGAATCTATCGCCAGGGCGCGTGGGCACAGGCAACGCTCGGCAACGACGATTATGCTCTTCGTGTCCTGGCGATTCGACCAGTAGATGATGCTAAAGATGCCATGAATCCTGTAACCGCACCACCCACTCAGAGACCCATCATACGCGTTTTGATTGCCGATGACGCACCGGAGACGCGGCGGAGCATGCAGCTGATTCTGTCACTCGCGCCGGATGCTGAGGTTGTCGCAACAGCGCGGAATGGACGTGAAGCCGTAGAGATGGCAGTCAGTCACCAACCCGATGTGGCGCTGGTGGATGTGAACATGCCGGAGATGAATGGGCTAGAGGCGATTCGCCGCATGCGCGCCCGGCGCCCAGAGCTGGTCTGTATCATCGTCTCCGCAGAGAAAGATGCGGTTACGCTGAAGCAGGCGGTTGAAGTGGGCGTCGCTGCCTATCTCATCAAACCCTTCACCGCGGAGCAGGTGCTCGGCATCCTCGAAAAATCGCGCCAGCTGGCAGTTGCTGCCCGCGTCCAAGCGGCAGCGGCTCATCCCACTCAACCCTCACGCCGGGAGTGGCTCGAGCAGACCGCCAACGCCTTCGTCAAAGCCCGGCGCACCGATGATGCCGCGGTCAAAGTCTTCGAGGCGCTCGCGGCTATGCCAGACTGTTCGCTGCGCTGGTTGACCCACCTCGCCATCATCTATGCGCTACGCGGTGAGTGGAACAAGCTCAAAAGGTTGGCAACCCATCTCGAACAACGGCAGAAATGAAATCCAATTTTGCCAAAGAGAGCCGATGAACACAGCCCTAAACACACAGTTATCACAGAAGCGCGTTCTCGTTGCGGATGGCGCGGCGGGCACAATGCTGCAGCAAATGGGATTGGCGCCGGGCAATGCACCCGATGCCTGGAATCTCACGCATCCCGATGCGGTCAAGACCCTGCACCGTCGCTATTGCGAAGCTGGCGCAGATATCATTTACACAAACACCTTTGGCGGAACACGGATACGTCTCAGTCGCGAAGGTCTGGCTGACCAGGTACGGCAAATCAACCTTACCGGGGCACAGCTCGCGCGCAGCGTCGCGACAGAATTTGGAGACCGGCTTGTCTTCGGCGATATTGGACCTACCGGAGCCTTACTCGCTCCGGTGGGCACACTGCCAACCGAGGTCGCCATAGACGCCTTTGCAGAACAGGCAGCGGCGCTCACGGAAGGCGGAGTGGATGCGCTGATCGTCGAGACAATCAGCGATCTGGAAGAAGCCCGCGCTGCCATTGAGGGTATCCGTTCGGTGACCAACCTGCCGATAGCGGTCACTTTGAGTTTCGATACCAAAGGCCGCACGATGTTTGGCGTCAAACCGGAGCAGGCAGTCAAAGCACTGCTGGCGCTCGACGTAACCATCATCGGCGCCAACTGTGGACGTACGCTGAGTGAGACGCTGGAAGCTGTGCTCAAAATGCGCGCAGTTGCGCCTGAAGCGCTGCTGATGGCAAAACCCAACGCCGGGCTACCCCACACCGAAAACAGCGCGCTGGTCTACGCGGTCACGCCAGAAGCGATGGCGGACATCGCGGTACGTTTTGTAACCAAAGCCGGTGTACGGATTTTCGGCGGTTGCTGCGGCAGCACTCCAGAACACATTCGCGCCGTTGCTGCGGCGTTGAGGTCTCTCCAAAGATAGAAGAAACCCTATGATTAGCATCCTCATCACCGCTTACCGCGAACCGAAAACCATTGGCAGAGCCATCGAGGCATTCCTGGCGCAGCTACCCGAGGAGGCGGAGCTGCTGGTGGTGACGCCGGATCCAGAAACCTCGGCAGTGGTACAAAATTATGCCGAGCGGTTTCCCGCTGTGCGACACATTCTCGATCCCCAACGTGGCAAGCCTACCGCGCTGAATTTCGGGTTGCAAGCCGTGCAGGGGGAAATCGTTATCTTCAGCGATGGCGATGTCGTTGTCGAACCAGGTTCCGTAGAAGCGTTATTGCGTCCCTTCGAGGACACGCAGGTGGGCGCCGCAAGCGGACGTCCCGTGAGCGCGAATGCGCGCGATACGGTGTTGGGATACTGGTCGCAGCTCCTCACCGATAGCGCCCATGCAGTGCGGGTGGCACGCGCCAAAGCCGGCAAATTCCTCGTCTGTTCGGGCTATCTCTTTGCAGTACGCCGCGCAGTTCTGGGACCCGTTCCGGCAGATGCGCTTTCGGAGGATGCCGTCATCTCCCATCGCATCGCAGAGCAGGGCTATCGCATCGGCTACGCACCGGAGGCGCAGGTGCGGGTGAAATATCCCACCACCTACAAAGATTGGCTCAGGCAGAAGGTGCGTTCGGCAGGGGGCTATGCTCAGGATTACGTGCGCCGCTCGCCCGTGCAAATGCGTTCCGCCTGGCTGGAAATCCGTCACGGCACCTGGTTGGCGTTGAAATATCCTCGCAGCGCGCGAGAGTTTCTATGGACGCTGCTACTCTTCCTCGCACGCCTGCATTTATGGCTGTTGGTGCTCCTCAATGTGCGCATCAAGAAGATGCAGTTCACGGAGTTATGGCAACGGGTCGAGACCACCAAGTAAGTGGTCAGCTTGGGGACCAAAATCCGTTCGGTAGAGGTATTTTCAGCGGCGCGCCACTTGACAACATCTTGGTTCCGTGCTATAAATATCTTTGTTAGAGGCTGTGATCGGGAAGAGTAAATGTCGCAGCGAGGTTCCAGAGAGCCGGGGCAAGGTGGAAGCCCGGCACCAGCGCCGATATTGAATGGACCCGGGAGCTGCTCGCCGAACAGGGGCAATCCACCTCAGTAGTCCGAGCCGGAAGCGTCACCGTTATAAGGACGCAAGGTATCGCCGAAAAGGCTGTACCTGAAAAGAGTGGGGCTGGCTAAAACGCGCATCACATACCTCTACAAGGTGGCGCGTTTTTTGTTTAGACAGTCCAACAAGGGTGGCACCACGGGCAAAACGCTCGTCCCTGGCAAGGGATGGGCGTTTTTTGTTTTCTGAAAACCGTTTGCCGACTGTTGGAGTTGATGACCCAAGCCGACTTTCAAACAATAACGCTTTATCGCTTTATCGCCTTATCGCTTTTTCATATAACAGGAGGAGCTTATGAATACCCAACGTAAACGCATTTTGACTGGAGATCGCCCTACGGGGAAATTGCACCTGGGGCATTTTGTGGGCAGCATGAAAAATCGCGTAGCGCTACAAGATGAGTACGAATGCTATTTTATCATCGCTGACCTGCACACGCTCACCACGCGTCCGGAGAAGGTACACGTGACCGAGCTGGCGCAGAACATCTACGATGTTGTGCTTGACTACCTTGCCGTAGGCATTGACCCAGAGCGCAGCACCATCTTCCTGCAATCCGCCGTCCGTGAAACCTTCGAGCTGGCGCAGCTTTTCGGCAATCTGGTCACCTTGCCCCGCCTCAGCCGCCTGCCCAGCATCAAGGATATGGCTCGCGCCGCGAACATGGATGATGAGACTGTGCCCTTCGGTCTTATCGGCTATCCCGTGCTGCAAGCGGCTGATATCCTGCTGCCGCGCGCGCACCTGGTGCCAGTTGGGAAGGATAACGAGGCGCACGTCGAAATCACGCGCGAAATCGCCCGGCGCTTCGACCGGCTCTATGATGCCGAAGTCTTCCCTATTCCTGAGGTTATGATCGGCGAAGTTCCCACCCTTATCGGCACCGATGGGCAGGCAAAGATGAGCAAATCCCTGGGCAATGCCATCATGCTCTCCGATGATGCCAAAACGGTCGAGGAGAAAGTGCGCGGCATGTATACCGATCCCAACCGCGTGCGCGCCGATATCCCCGGACGGGTGGAAGGTAACCCCGTTTTCATCTATCACGACGCCTTCAACCCCAATGTAGACGAAGTCAATGACCTCAAGGAGCGGTATCTCCTAGGGAAAGTGGGAGATGTGGAAGTGAAGCGCAAACTAGCTCGCGCCATCAACGCCTTCCTCGATCCCATCCGT
>JAKJAC010000058.1:2489-5155 GCA_022707705.1 Chloroflexota bacterium | reverse complement strand
CTCGCCCCGGTCTCGTCGAAGAGGTGCTGGTGGAAGGCACTCGCAAGATGCAGACGGAAGCGCGCATCACCCTGACTATGGTCTACGATGCGATGGGCATGGTTGGCGCCCGTCTGCGCGGCGCGCTGGAGAGTAACGCGCCATTCCGGCTCAAGTGAAGGCGCAAAGATAGCGACTGTGCTCTCTCGCGCAGTCTGTTGCTAAACAAATGATGCTTGATCAATCTAGATTTTAGAAGGAGATGAACCCATGTCTGAGCCATTTCTGCCTACTCGTTGGTACAATTTGATCGCCGACCTGCCCACGCCGCCGCCGCCAGCGTTGCATCCCGCCACGCACCAACCTCTGACGCCAGATGATCTGGCGGTGCTCTTTCCGATGGCTTGTATCGAGCAGGAAGTCGCAACCGACCGCTACATTCCGATTCCGGATGAGGTACGCGAGATTTACAAGCTCTGGCGCCCGACCCCATTGCGCCGCGCCGTACGCCTGGAGAAAGCCTTGGGGACGCCGGCAAAAATCTACTACAAGTACGAGGGCGCGAGCCCTGTGGGTAGCCACAAACCCAATACGGCTGTGGCGCAAGCCTACTACAACCGCAAAGAAGGCATCACACGCCTCACAACCGAGACCGGGGCAGGGCAGTGGGGTGCAGCGCTTGCCATGGCAGGTGCCTTCCTGGGAATTGATGTGCAGGTGTACATGGTCAAGGTTAGCTATTACCAGAAACCCTATCGCCGCGTGCTGATGGAAACCTTTGGAGCGCGGGTGACACCCAGTCCGAGCAACGAAACCGAATCCGGGCGCGCAATCCTGGCGCAAGACCCCGAAACGAACGGCAGTCTGGGTGTGGCAATCAGTGAGGCGGTGGAAGTCGCCGTCAAAGATCCTGGCGCCAAGTATTCACTGGGCAGTGTGCTCAACCATGTCCTGCTCCACCAAACCGTCATCGGGCAAGAGGCATTGCAGCAGATGGATGAGGCAGGCGCCTATCCTGATGTCGTCATTGGCTGCGTGGGTGGGGGAAGCAACTTCGGGGGCATCGCCTTTCCGTTCCTGGGCGAGCGGCTGCGCAACGGGCGCAACACCCGGTTTGTCGCTGTCGAACCGGCAGCATGTCCCACGCTCACGATGGGTAAATATGCCTACGATTACGGTGATACCGCCAAACTCACACCACTGGTAAAAATGCACACGCTGGGACACACCTTTATGCCAGCAGGCATCCACGCCGGTGGATTGCGCTATCACGGCATGGCGCCCCTCATCTCGCAGGCTGTAGACCTCGGATTCATCGAACCGCGCGCTTATCCCCAGCTGACCGTGTTCGAGGCAGCGATGCTCTTCGCGCGTAACGAAGGCATTATTCCCGCGCCGGAAACATCCCATGCCATACGCGCCGCTATTGATGAAGCGCTCGATGCCAAAGCAAAGAACGAAGAGCGGGTCATCCTCTTCAACTTTAGCGGGCACGGTTTTATGGATATGACATCCTACCAGACATACCTGACCGGGGAATTGGTGGATTACAATCACACCGAGGAAAAACTGGTGGAGAGCCTGGCTTGTTTGCCGGAGATATAGTCACTACTTTTGAGGGTTTTTCGCGACGTGGCAGTGCCGCGTCGCGAAAAACCCTATAGGGTAAGATAAAACAACCGCTTTGCCGCCTGACGCGTTACGGTTGTCCTTCCACCTCATTGAGAGCAGCTACTGCCGCATCGCGCGCGGCAAGGATATCCGCTTCAGTGCCCGCCATCCAGAGCCGGCCGAAGCGTCCCACCGAGCTGATGTGCATCAAGCTAACCGGCGCCGCTTTCTCCGCCTCATTGGCTGCCAGGTTGATATAGGCTGCTGGCGCACATTCCAGCACCAACATCGTTTGTCCAGGCACCAACATCATGCCCCGCGCAAAGCGGTTGAGCAGCTGTGCCTGATATGGGTTGACGTTGGTAATCACCTGCAGCGAAGCGATTTCCGGTTTCTTGCGATCCGTGACCTTCAACCCCAGCTGCTGCAGCACCATCTGTCCTGCCTGAATCACGTCCTCTTGCGAGAGCGAGTGAATCTCGAACATGCCGAACTCGCGCTCAACAATCTGGGCGCCCGGCTTGGCATCAGTGGCTTTGACAGCAATATCCACCACGCGGAAAACCCAGTTTCCGGGCGCCATTTCCACGTAGAGGCTCGCCATCCCTTCTATGGGCAAATCACCCTGTGTGATGGTGCCCACAAAAGCCGCGTACTGAGGTTGCATACGGTCCAGGTAACAGTAAGCGCGTAGTTGAAAATCGTCAGCCATAACCACCCCTTATGCTCAGTTATACTTTGCCACACCTAATGGAGTCACAAAAAGCGGATTTGTGGGCACAAAAGTGCGCACGCCCGTCACCGACGCAATGACCTCATCAATCCCCTTGAAAGCGCTGGTTCCCCCTACCAAATAGAGCGTCTCCACCGAGTAACCGGCAATATGCCGGGCGATAATCGTCGCCACTTTTTCCATCACTGGATGGACGATGGGAAATAACCGCTCCTGCTTCTCAGGGTTGATTTTGAGCGCCTCAGCCTCTCCAAAGGAGATGCGATGCGCACCAGCAAGCACGAGGGTAAAATGCACACCGCCCGTTGCCTCATCGGCGGTGTAAATCACCTGACCTTCGCGG
>JAKJAC010000058.1:0-2425 GCA_022707705.1 Chloroflexota bacterium | reverse complement strand
CCGCCGCCGATATCCACGACCGCGCCATTCTCCACCTGGAGAACGGCATTCGCAGCGGTTGGCTCGTCCACCACACCGGTGCATTCCATGCCCGCAGACTCCACCACGTAGCGGGTGGCGCGCACCTCGACCTGAGGCACGCCCGGCGGATAGGTCGTGGCTGCGGAGGTCAATTCAAAGCCCAACCGCGATTCCACCTCCCGTTTGAGCTCCCGAAGCAGTTTCGTCGCGCCTGCGAAATCTACTACCAATCCGTCGCGCACGACTTCCGCAAAGCGATAAGCTCCGATGAGCGGTTGGTAGTGCTCATCCAGCACGAACAACGTCGTATACGCCGTGCCCAAGTCCACGCCAACATGGACTGGACCACCATAGCCGTTAATTCCGGGTCGCTTGAGCGCATCATCGGCAGCGTTCAAATATGCAGCAAGTTCAGGATTCACATTTTTACCTTAGAAGGAGAACTGGCGTGCGTCACCCGCCCCATTCCGCCGGGTAGGTCACGTAGAAGAACTTAGCCCATTCGGACGTCCCAAATGTAATGCTCGTTCCCTTAGGAACGTAAAGCACATCCCCTGGCAAGCCTATCACCGTGCCCTGCGACGTGCCTATGTGCAATTCCCCTTCAATGACGTATTCAATCTCATCATAGTTGAGCGTCCACGGGAAACTGCCTTTGCGGAAAGACATGATCCCCCCGGCGATGGGCGAACCGTGCGTGCCAGTCACAACGTCCAGCACACGGATATCCATCTCTGGATGCCCGACATCAAAGGGAAACGGTTCCAGGTGCAAACCGCGCCCCGTGATATGACGCACCGGTGAGCTCGATGCCGGCGCATAAGATTTGGCTAGCAATGCGGCGACGACTTCCCGCACACGGGTTTCCAGCGCATCCGCCTGCGGCGCCGGAGGAGGAGAAGCGGGCGCGGCAACAGATGGCGTCTGTGGCATCGTACGGCGCACGCGTTGAGCAGCTCCGCTCCAAACAGGCAGCTCGGCTCCAACGCTGTCGCCCTCGTAGCTGAGGGTTATCCCCAACTCCCGTGCGGTATCGAGCGCTAACGGTGTGACCAGCTCGCCCCTGGCAACCACGAGCTGCAGCTTACCCGCATCTTTCATGCAGCGAATATCAGCCGCGGTAATCAACCGTTTTTTCATCGTGCGGCTCCTTTCAGGCTATCGCGCAGGCTATTCACCGCGACCAGCCCGCACATTGCGCCACACAGACGACTATGCTTCCGGCGCTTTGGGCAGGATGAACTCCACATCGCCATGAGGGCGGGGAATGACATGAACACTGACGAGCTCGCCCACACGCTGCGCCGCAGCTGCACCTGCATCCGTCGCTGCCTTGACCGCGCCTACGTCGCCGCGCACCATCACCGTGACATAACCGCCGCCAATAGTTTCTTTACCAATCAACTTGACATTGGCTGCTTTGACCATGGCATCGGCGGCTTCGATGGCGCCCACCAATCCCTTAGTCTCAATCATACCGAGTGCAATCAACTGTACGTTTGTCATACCAGACTCCTTTTTCTGAGATGGTTCTGGCGCAGAAACTGATGGCGCCAGAGTAGGAATAACAGATATCTCGACACCGGATTCCGCTATTGTCGCGGTTGTTTCCGTCTGCGCCAACGCCTGATGCGCTGGCAAACGGCAATAGTCCGAGCCTTCCAACGCGCGATTGCGACAAAGTTTGCCGCTCTGGGTCACAGCCTTGCACAGACGTGATTCGGTCATTATATCACCTCTCCGCGTTTAACTGCACCAGCACACGGCGCACGATTTCCTCGAGCACGGCATCATCTTGAGGAAGCACCGGCACCGGGGCAGCATGCCCCGTGACATCAGGTGCGGGAGTCCGCGCCAACGCGGAAGGCGGAACCAGTTCATACGCCACCCGTTTGATGTTGAGCAGGTGTGTGGTTGTGATGTTGTCGCTCGAGATGGCGCCGCCCAAACCGCCAGGCGCCAATGTCAATGCAGGTGCGACACCGGTGCTTGCGCCGATAGCACCCATCGTTCCCCAGGAGTTGACAATGATACGGAAAGCGGGTTTTTCTAAACCAAAAGCCAGAATTACTTCTTCATCTCGAGCATGAATCACTTGCGAATGCCCATCACCGCCGAATTTGAGCAGCTGGATACAGCGCTCGCAACCAGCATGCCAACCATCCTCCACAAAGAAAGCCAGCACGGTGGTGAGCTTTTCCCGGCTGAGAGGGTATTCCTTCCCCACACCCTCGAGTTCCGCAACCAGCACGCGCGCGGAACCGGGAACGACGATTCCCGCCATCTGCGCCAGCTTCTGGGGCGTCTTGCCTACGCTGCGCGGATTGATGCTGCCATCGGAGAAGAAAAGCGTCCGTTCCAGAGCCACCTTCTGCTCGGCATTGACCCAGTACGCACCGTGCTT
>JAKJAC010000057.1:20801-21038 GCA_022707705.1 Chloroflexota bacterium | reverse complement strand
AGAGTTTGCCGCCAACCGGGGATTACATCGCGCTCTCGGAGTATCTGGAATACGTGCGCCGCCTGGCGCGCGATGCGCGGCTTCAGGACATGGTGGGCATCATCATTGGCGCGGATTACAATGCGACCGAAGCGAACGCGCTGGCGCCGGAGCAACCGGTGACGCCTGAGTGGTACGCACGGCTTTTCAACGGCTACGGTGAGCCGGTGGCGCATAGCGATAATGTCGTGCAGGCGG
>JAKJAC010000057.1:10362-20747 GCA_022707705.1 Chloroflexota bacterium | reverse complement strand
TGGGTCCTCTGCGTCCGTGGGTCTTCGACCGGGATGGGGTTCAGCGTACCGAGGCGGATGTCCCCTGGTTGAATTACATGAACACCCTGGTCGCGCTGTTGGATGAAACGGCGCGAGCCAAATCTGCGGCAGGCATTCCACTGGCTGCGCCGGATGGTTTTGACGTGCAGGCGCCTGGTCGCCCTGACGCACCGGAGATGGCGGGACGCGAACGCGCCTCCGAGCCACGGCAGGATTTGCCACGCGCGGCATGGGGTGGGGCGCAGGTGGGCTTCCGCGTTTACCAGGATTGGCTGGCGGTCATTAATGCCTACCCGACTACCCAGGGCTTGCCGGTCTATATCATCTCCACGAATACTTTCGACCGCGAGGCGAAAATCCCACCGGCGCAAAATTACCCCCGTGGTTGGCTCACCACTGCTGCCCAGGTGATGGCTGGCGAGCCGCAGATTGTAGCATTGTGTTGGTTTATGGATGAGTTCCCGCACGGTGACGAGTGGGATTGGTTCAGCCTCACTGAACGCCCGGGGCGTTTGGTAGATGCAGCAGAGGAATTCGATAGTCTACTGCGGGCAGAATGAACAGAAACCAGGGTTATCTGTCAAAGGTTGAGAGCCAACTGTTCAGACGTGTTGTTTCACCGGAGGTGAAGTCTTCTGTGAAGCGTTGGCGACTGTGGGTTGATTTCGGTGTGAGCGGCCTCAGTGCTGCGTTATTGGGTGTGGTCATCTGGCAAGTGGTGTTGCCGATTGAGCTCCCTTCCTTAACCTTACTGGGTGTATTCTTGCCCTTTCTGGCATTGCCAACGGTGACAATGCTCCTTTTGTCCTTGAGCGTTAAGTCGAAGCCGGGTTTCTTTTTTGGCAGTTCAGCGCTGCTTGGGCTATTGGTGCTTTGCGGGCACTATGTCTTGCCTCATCAATCCTCTTTGGCCGCGCCTGAAATCACCCCTATTGTGCGGGCGATGACTTTCAATCTCCGTTATGAATACTATGAACCGGCCGACCTGTCTGCCATCATTCTGGCGCAAGATGCGGATGTGGTAGCCGTTCAAGAGGTCGCGCCTTCCGCAATGTCAGATCTAGTGGCGATGTTGAAGCCACAGTTCCCATATGTGATTCCAATATCATCGCTATCTGATTTAGCGTTTTTCAGCCGTTACCCGATTATACATTCTGAGTGGTTCCGTCCCGCAGGAGATGGCAGAGGTGCGCTTTACACAGTGATTGATATTGAAGGGCAGTTCTGGCATGTTTTTGCGGTTCATCCCTTGCCCGCGGGAATTGCATGGTTGGGCAAGTCACTTGTTCCCGTAGGGCTGTATTATGGCAATCTTGAGGCACAAATCGCTGATGTTTTGGAGCGTGCTCATGTTCTTGAAAAACCGGTTATTATATTGGGAGATTTCAATAAGGCGGAATACTCACGAGCATATCGTCTGATTTCGCATCAGCTAACCGATTCTTTTCGTGAAGCGGGACAGGGGTGGGGCTTCACTTTCCCGCAAGACGTTTGGATTGACGGTTGGAAAATTCCGGGGCCTTTTGTAAGACTTGACTATATCTTTCACTCGGCTGACTTGCAGGCAAGTCATGCGGAAGTCGTTTGTCGTGGGGCTTCCGACCATTGTTTGGTGACGGCGGATTTGGCGCTGCACCCCTGAGGGAAATGGGATGGTGGGTGATCGTATCTCTGTGGTTCTGGCGGATGATCATCCCGCGTTGCGGGTGGGATTGCGCGTTTTGCTGGATCGAGAGCCGGATATTGCCGTCGTAGGCGAGGCTGATGATGGCGACGCGGCATTGGCGCTGTTGCAGACGCTTTTGCCGGATGTCGCGGTGCTCGATTGCCAGCTTCCGGGTCGCGATGGCGTCTCGGTGGCGGCGGTCGTGCGGGCGCAGGGATTGCCGGTAAAGGTTGTGGCGCTTTCTGCCTATGATGATGATCGCTACCTGGCGGGTATGGCGGCGGTCGGTGCGGTGGGCTACCTGCTCAAAAACGAAGCGCCGGGCTATATCGTTGCGGCTGTGCGCGCAGCGCTGCGTGGCGAAAGCTTGTGGACGGCGCAGCAGCTCGCGCGTGTGCGTCGTTGGCAAGCCGAGGTTGTGGCTTTGCGCGAAAGTCTGACTGAGCGTGAGCAGGAGGTCCTCCGCCTGGTAGCAGCAGGGTTGAGCAACAAGGAAATTGCTCAGGCGCTCACCATCAGCGTGCGCACCACCGATTTCCACGTGAGCAATGTATTACGCAAACTCAATTTGATTTCTCGGGTTGAGGCGGCAATCTGGGCAAAGGAGCATCTGGAAACGCCAAAATCACGCCAATCATGAATTTCATCCACACTTGGGGTATACGACAGAATATTGGGAAAAATAAGATTCCCATCTTGTAAATGGCCTTATCAATGATCAAACTATCTGCGTCTTCTTTCTGCTGGTGTGATTTTCGTGAACGGGGCTGAGCCCCGTTCACGAAAATCACAAAAGAAACCTACCTCTGCGTATCTTTGGCGCGTCTACGTGTCTCAACGCGTCATTGTCTCACCAAGCCGACCGCGGTTGAGTACAACCGCTTGAACTTCCCAATAATTTGTCCTATACCCCCACACTTGTTTTCCCTTCTCGTGAGTTTCGGGGTATAATAGAATTGTGATCAGTTATTTGAGGAAAGGAGCGCGATGATGAAGTACACCACCCAGCAGTTCAAGCATTGTGATCTGGTCAAGGTCTCCGGGCGGATTGATAGCCTGACGGTCCAAGAACTTGAGGCCGTGTTCAATGACCTTCTGGAAGCTGGACATTTTAACCTGGTCTGTGATCTTTCCGAAGTTGAATTTGTCTCTAGTGCGGGACTGCGGTTGCTGATCAACGTGCAGAAATCGTGTCGCAAACTCGACCGGGGAGAATTGGTGCTGGCGCAGGTCGGCGAGCGCGTGTTCGGCGCTTTAGACCTGGCTGGTTTTGTCCCATTGTTCCGCATGGAAGACGACGTGCTTCAGGCCGTCGGTAGCTTCTAGCGCCGGGTCCCGTTCTGTTTTGGGACGTGCAAAACAAAAGAGCAAGCTGCTTGATCGAAAGACAGGCAGCTTGTTTGTTTTATCTCATAAAGGCTCGTGAAGGAACCAGGAAGAGTTAATCATGGAGCAGTCCAAAACGTGTAGTTTTCCCGCGGTCTGTGCCAGCCTGGAAGCGATTAGCTTGCAGGTCAAGGAGGCAGCTGATGTCGCGGGCCTGGATGATGACGCTGCTTATGCCATTCAATTGGCAGTTGAGGAGGCCTGCGACAATATTATCGAGCACGCCTACGGCAACAACATGCGCGGTGATATCGAATGTACGTGTGAGGCGACTCCTGATGGATTGGTCGTTACCCTGCGTGACCATGGAGACCCCTTCGACCCAGATTTGGTTCCCCCACCAAACCTCGACTCGCCTCTTGAGGAACGCGATGCGGGTGGTCTAGGGCTACACTTCATACGTAAACTAACGGATGATTTCTGCTTTCAATTCGATGCCGAGCAGGGCAATGTATTGATGTTGTTCAAACGTCGCTCGTTGAGCGAGTAAGTTCGCGTGCGTAGTGAGCTTACGGGTCTTCGAGGCGGTGGGGTGAGGATGAATCTATGGCATGGAATTGCCCGGCGTCTATGGCCCGGCGTGGTGCGCTTGCAGGGACTAGATTATACCCGTGCCGTGGGCGATATTGTAACCACGCTCTATGCCGCGCCACTGGCGCTTGCAGGGCTTATCTGGCTTGGCGCGGCTACAGATATTCCACTGCTGCGTTCACACTGGCTATTGCTGCTCTTCATCCTGGGCTTATTGAGCCTTTTCGATTGGTTGAGTTTCTCACTGTTTGTCGAGACTTCGCCGGGTATTTTCGCGGATTGGGCCTGGTCTTTCAAGGGGTTGATTGCTTGGTCCGCGGTCTTCACTTTGGGACCAGGTGCGCTCTGGGTGGCGGTGCTGTGGCTGCTGGGTTACTTCATGTTCCGCTGGCGGCGAGCCACTTTGCCCGAGTGGCGCTGGAATCTCGCCCGCAACCTGGTACTGGATTGTGCCGTTGTTGTCTTTTGTGGATTGGCTGCGCTCAGAGTGTATTCCGGCATGGGCGGGGAAATCCCTCTGGTTGGGTTCACATGGCAGAACCTGAGCCCCGCCCTGGTTGCACTGCTGGCATGGGTCGGCTTGAGTGCTTTGTTGTGGGCGCCGTTGCTGGCTTTCTTCAGCGCCAGTCGGGAATATGCCTGGGCGCATAGCAGCGGTTGGACTTTCTGGCGCTTTTTAGCGATTACGCTTGGGTGGCGCCTCTTCGTGGACCCGCTTTCAGTGCTGCCGGCGGTGCTCTTCACCCAAACAGGTTTCGCCGGTTATCTTTTCTCTATCGCTGCGTTGGGAATCACTGCGGCTTTAGCGCACCAGCTCAGCCAGGCTTTGGAACTCAGCCGTCTGCGAACTCGTGAGCTGGAGATTTTGGAGCGGCTAGGGCAGGAACTGCTCGCGGCGGCGCCGAATCTTGATGAACTATCGGCGCTGCTAAAAGCGCATATTGGCGGCATGTTTCCCTACAGCCATGTGGAGCTGCGACTATTTCCAGCACAGACCCTGCTGCACTACCCGGATGATTGGTCCCCGGTAGAAGAAGCGGTTTGGGAATCAGCGGCGGCGGGATCGGCGTGTTGTTTCATGCCGAACCAGCTGACACCGTGGGGCGAGCGTCTTGAAGCTAAAGGGGTCGTGCTTGTCCCCGTTTTGGATGTGGAGACCGAGCAGGTCATTGGGGCGCTCTATCTGGCGCGGTTCCGCGACCTGGAAGCGCTCCAGCAGGTATTGCCGGCATTGCGCCTTTTCGCTTCGCAGATTGCTACTGTGGTGCAGGCGAACCGCATCCTCGCCCGGCGCTTGGCTTACGAGCGTCTGGTGCAGGAATTCGCCCTGGCAGGCCAGATTCAGACCAGCTTGTTGCCTGCTCAGATGCCGCAACTTCCAGGGTGGCAATTGGAAGTTGTCCTGAAATCGGCGCTGGAGACTTCAGGGGATTTCTATGACTGCATCGCGCTCCCTGACGGGCGTTTAGGTATCGTCATTGCAGATGTGTCCGACAAGGGCTTAGGAGCTGCGCTGTACATGTCCTTGAGTCGCACGTTGCTTCGTATCTATGCGACGCAAAAACCAGATCCAGCAGAAGTGCTTGTGTTGACGAACACACACATTCTGCAGGATGCCCATGCGGGTTTTTTCATTACAGTCTTCTATGGCGTGCTCGACCCGCTGACGGGGGTGCTGACGTACAGCAACGCCGGGCACTTGCCGCCGGTAATGGTGTACTATCAGCCAGAGCTAGCGTTGACATTGTTGCCACGCACGGGTATGGCGCTGGGCGTGTGTGAATCAGCACGTTGGGAGACCTCCACGTTGCAGCTGTCCCGTGGAGACGCGCTGGTGGCAATTACTGATGGTGTTGTGGATGCTGAAAATGCTGAGGGAGACTTTTTTGGCGCAGAGCGTTTGTATGAGGTGCTGAAGTTGCAGGCGGGGCAGCCTGCAAAGGTCATCCAACAGGCCGTTCAGGATGCTGTGACGGGCTTCATGCTGGAAGCCCCCCAACACGACGATATGACCGTGATGGTGGTTGCCCGGTTTGATTGAGGCTGGGTCGTTTGGAGAAGTTCAGTATGGAAGCATTATGGGTAGCACTTGCGAAGCGTTTTCGTCCTGAGATTGAGAAAACTGCGGATGGCGTGCAACGCGTCGCACAGATCAGTGATGTCGTGAGCTTTTTGTATGGTCTCCCGCTGGCGTTTGCGGGCCTGGTATGGCTCATCTTGCGTACCGACCTGCAGCTGCTCTTGCAAATCTGGCCCCTGTTGTTGATTCTCTTTGGCTTGCTCTACCTGCTGCGTCGCCTCGAGTTTTTTCTGTTGACAGAGCTGAACTCACGCCGCCTCGCCAATGCCAGCGGGACATTCGAATCTGTCATCACGTGGTCGTCCGCATTGATGTTCGGTCCCAGCGTCCTCTGGCTCGGTTTGGTTTGGGATGTGATAGACCTGCTCACTGGAAGGCGCCGGCTACAGGATATTGACTCCCGCTGGAACCGGGCGCGGAATTTGGTGTTGCGCTATGCGGGCTATCTGTTGGTTAGTCTGGCGGCGCTGGAGTTATATGGTCGCTGGGGAGGTGTCACGCCCCTCCCGGGATTGAGCCTGGAAGTCCTATGGCCCGCCATTGCGGCGACACTGTTTCGGCAGGTCTTCTCGATGCTCTGCTGGGCACCGTATGTGCTCTACTACCTTACTTCCAAGACCCTGGGTTTCGATTCCTCTGCCAGGCACGCCTACATGCGTTTTATGCTGATAGCCTTGGGTTGGCCCGTGTTGATGGATCCCTTTGCCTTGCTCGCGGCAGGGTTGTGGGCGCAGGTGGGACATGTGGGCTACGGGTTGTTTTTGCTCAGTGTGCTGATGGTGAGCTATATGGCATACCGTTTCAGCCATACTGCCATCCGCAATCTGTGGCGTTCTCATGAGATGGCAAACCTCGAACGGTTGGCGCGAGCCATTCTTGGAGGTCCGCCTGAGGAGCTGCGGCTATCTGAGGCGCTAGATGAGCATGTTCCGGGCATGTTCCCCGGTTGTCGTATCGAAATCCGCATCTTCCCGGATGCGACGCTGCTACTATATCCGCTCAGCGCGCGCCCGCTGCAGGAATCTGGTTGGATTTGGTTGCGTGCGGTGGCAGAGTCTCGCTGCTTCAAGCAGGGAGAAGCGCTCCCGTGGCAGGACAAACCCGCTGAAACGCCCTACTTGTTGGCGCCCATTCTGGATACCGAGAGCCTGTTGCCCATCGGCGGTATCTGCCTGACCTTTACGGGTCGCGTGCGTCACCAAGAACCATTGGGTAACTTGCTTCCGGCGGTGCAAACACTGGCAGCGCAGATTGCCTCTGCGTTACATGCAGCCAAAGTCCACAATCAGACTCTGGCTTATCAGCGTATCGAGCAGGAATTGGCAGTCGCCGGAGAGATTCAGGCGGGTTTCTTGCTCAGTCAGCTCTCCGAAGTGCTCAACTGGCAGGTCAGCGGGTGGCAGATAGCGGTGGCGCTGGAATCTGCGCGCGAGACCTCCGGTGATTTTTACGACGTTATCCCTTTGCCCAACGGCCAAATGGCGCTGGTGATTGCAGATGTGGCGGACAAGGGGTTGGGATCGGCGCTTTACATGGCAGTGAGCCGTACCGTGATTCGAACTTTTGCCGAGCAGTATACGCAGGACCCGGCGCAGGTCTTCAGTGCCGCCAACCCGCGCATCCTCAAAGACACCCATGCCGACCTCTTTGTGACGGTGTTTTATGGGATTCTCGACCCGGAAAATGGCACATTGACCTATTGCAATGCGGGCCACAATCCGCCTTTCCTGTTCAGCGCGCAAAACGGGCGACGCATGCAAGCATTGCGACGGACGGGGATTCCTCTTGGTGTGCGGGAGCAGGAAACCTGGACCTCGCACACCATCTGCATCGCACCAGGGGATTTGCTGATTCTCTATACGGATGGTGTGACCGATGCTGAGGATAGCCACAGTGATTTCTTTGGCGAAGACCGGTTGCTGGAAGCGCTAGAGATAGCGGCGGCAAACACCAATGGTGGTGGGCACACGGCTCAAGAAGTGCAAGATACCATCATGAAAGCGGTGCATGACTTTGTCGGTCAGGCGAGCCAAACGGATGACATCACCCTGATGGTATTGGCGCGCGATCTGGATTCTGAACCCTACGAGCAGACCATTCTGGATTCGCTATGAGTGTTTCGGGCGCCCTCTTGCGCGAAGCGTCACCGGGCGCCGAAAACGTCTCTCCAAAATCACCTCCGATTTTAACTGGTAATCTCTACAGTAGACACGGGCTTGCGGTTCTGTTACACTGAAGTTGTAGTATGGATTGTTTTCAGACATAACCGTTGGAGGTGCCCGTATGACTCAGAATGTAACAGCGCCTGTTGGCGTAACAGCGGTTCCTGCGCCGCGTCCCCGTGCCTCGGGAGATTGGCTGGGAAGGTTGTACCGTCTCGCTGTCGTAATCCTGGCGGCTTTTGTGCTGCTGGGTGCCACGCTGGTGATAGGACGTTCTGCTATCTACAAGATTCACGAATACGAGCGGGGCTTGCATCTGCGTGGAGGACGCTTTGTGCGTGTCGAGACGCCTGGATGGCATGTGCAAATCCCGTTGGTAGATACCGTTATCATCGTTACCGTCAATGAGCGACTCGGCTATGTAGAACGGCTCGCAGCCATGACTTCTGACAATGTGACGATGGATGTCTCCCTGCAGTACACCTACCGGGTGGCACAACCGGAGCGTTTTGCTCTGGAAGTGAGCGACCCCGAACGCATTGTGTTTGAGTTCGTCCAGGGTAAGTTGCGGGATGTGGTGAACACCAAGACCATGGCTGAGGTGATGGATAACCGTGCCGCCCTCAACCTGGATGTGATGGCTACGCTGCGTGAGATTGAGTCACGCTACGGTGTCGAATTCATCACCGTACAGATTCAGGGCGCATCACCGCCGGCAGAGGTGGTCGCCGCCATCAAGGACCGCATGGTCGCGGGGCAACGGCAGGCGCAGGCTGAGGCTGAAGCAGCGCAGCAACGCACACTGGCAGATGCGGAGTTCTATGCGGCGCAGAAGCGCGCCGATGGCGAGGCTTATCAGATTACCCAAATTGCACAGGCCGAAGCGCAGCGCATCACGTTGGTCTCTGCGGCGCAGCAGGAAGCGACGCGGGCCATCCTGGCGACACTGGCAAGCGGTGGTCCCCTGGCAGAGCAATATATTCAGGTGCTATTGGCGCAGGAGCTGAGTGAGAACAGCAAATGGATTATCGGCGCTGAAGGGCAACCTATTCTCGACTTGCGTGATTCAACAAAGAGCTCTGGTTCGACGACTGTGCCTTGATCGTGGTGTGGGAGACTGCCATGAAAGCACTGAAGAGCATCATACATGGATTAGGGCTTGCCGGCATCAATCTGGGTTCCGTGTTGCTGGGTTTTGCGGTCTACGTTCTGCTGCGTCCGGCGCCGCAGTTAGCCGTACAGTTGCCCGTTGCGGTCATAGCCTCGGTTCTCGGATTTGCTCTATGGGACCACCTGGGTAAGGTGTGGTTTGCTGAGAGCGCCGCGTTGCGAGGGTGGAAGGAGTTCGGTGGGGTTTACCTGACCGCTTTGCTGTGGGCTCCTCTCATCTTTGTGCCTTTACATTACCTGGGTAGAGGCTATGTGACCGCATTTAGCAATGTGACCGCTTTTTGGGCTTTTCAGTTGCCGGTGAACATTATTGTACTGGGAGGCGTCTGTGTGTGGTACGCTCATGGTAACAGGGTCAACAGGTTGCCTGCCAGCCCTGGCGCTGGATAAGGCAGGAGGAATCATGAAGAAATCGCTGCTGCTGTTACCTTTGGCTTTGCTGCTATTGATACTCGGCGCCAGAATGTTGCTACGCAATGGCATCGGTCCCTTGCGTCAGGAGCTCCTCACACAACCGCGCATCTATGCCTATCGGGACTGGCAGAGTACCGGCATCATGCTGCACACCGGAGATCGGGCTTACATTCGCGCCCGTGGAACGTGGTTGTATACGCCCGGTGAATATCACGGTCCAGAGGGGCATGCGGAATATCGCGCGCCGAACACCTATCCCATCCCGGCAATCCCCGGTGGCATTCTGTTGGGCCGTATCGGCGAAGAGGCACAGCCTTTCCCAGTGGGACGGGGCGGGGCGGTCGTCGCAGACCAGGAAGGCTTGCTTTATCTGCGCATCAATGACGATATTCTGAGTGATAACGTGGGCTATGTTGAGGTGGAGCTCACGGTCACACCCTATGAAGCATCAGACTGAGTTGGAAATCCACTCTCGGAGGAAATCATGCAGGTAGTCTTGTTGTTGGTTATCTCCCTCCTCATCGGTGGGGGCGCGGTTTACTGGCTGTTCCGCGAGCAGCTGAGCCTCGCGGAAAGAGCGTGGGGGCTTTTGGGGCTGTTACCCACGGGCGCAATTGCCCTGTTCTACGCCTTTGTTGGGCGAGCTTATCTTGCGCTCGGAGTTTGGCCCTCACCCTATCATCCTGACCCCAAGGACCTGGCTTTTGATTTGCACCATCTTGCTGTCTTGGTGAGTGTGCCTGCCGTCATGGCTTCGGCTGTGGTCCTGGGGGGCGCTCTGGTTTGGCTGTGGCGCAATCGTAGCCCCAAATCCCGGTTGGGGGTGATGGCGGCAGGCTATCTTGTAACACTGGTGGCTTGGTTCGGGCTGATGTGGCTTGACCCGGGGAATTACTTCTATTGGTTTATGGATTAGCACATAGCCTAATTGGCCAAGTGGATTTTCGTGGACGGG
>JAKJAC010000057.1:0-10188 GCA_022707705.1 Chloroflexota bacterium | reverse complement strand
CCGCCTCTGCCAAAATCGAAAGCGCAATCAGCGCGGGTTCTTTGCCGCCAATATCCAACCCCACCGGTCCATGGATGCGCGCCAGCTCTGCTTCGGTGAAACCGGACTCCAGCAGGGTCGCGCGCCGGTCTGCCTGCGTTTTCTTACTGCCGAGGAAGCCAATATACGAGGCTTCGCTCTGTAGTGCCAGCGTGAGCGCCGGGATATCGAATTTGGGATCGTGGAAGAGCACCACAATCGCCCAACCCGGACCGAGATCCCCGGTCGTGAAGGCATCTTGGGGCCAACCGAAGCGCGTCTGCACATTCGGGAAGCGCTCCTCACGCAGGAAAGCCCGTCGCGCGTCGCTCACGATGACTTCGTAGCCCGCCAGGTTGCCCATCTGCGCCAGCGGTACGGCGATGTCGGTCGCGCCAAAGATTAACAGAGTGGGCGGCTGCGGGAACACCTCCACAAATATCTCACCCTGGGAGTAGGTATGCTTTTGTGCATAAGGTCCGGGCCATGCGGCGTTCAAATCTGCCAGCACCGCCGCATCGAGTTCGGCATCACCCAGGGAACCTGCAACACTGCCATCGGCTCTGCGCAGCAGGTGCCGGGGCGTATCCGTGCGACTGGCAAAGCCTACCGGGCGTTTGGCTTCCAACTCCTCGATGAGGTCCTCGTAGAGCGGATCATAGCGTTCCACCAGCACATCAATCGCGCCGCCGCAGGCGAGACCTGCGCCCCATGCCTGCTCATCGCTGATGCCGAAGAACGGGCGGCGTATCTCGGCTTCACCGCGCAGCACAAATTCCATCTCGGCGATGGCATCGCCATCCACACAACCGCTGCTCACCGAACCGGCAACATCGCCTTCATCCGTAATCAGCATCCGCGTCCCTGCCGGGCGCAGCGATGAGCCGCGTGTCTCGATAATGGTGGCAATGGCCCAATCGGTCTTGCCTTCCGCCCTCCAACGTTTCAGATCAGATAGGATGTCTTTCATGGAATCTCCTTTGGTTTGGTGAGAGGGAGCGCTAAAGGGGCTACGGTTCCCCTGTAGGATCCCAGGTGCAATGGTAGCGTTCGTCGAATGCATCCAGGCGGCACATATCCTCGCCTGAAATCTCGAAGTCGTAGATATCCGCATTCTCGCGGATGCGTTGCGGGTTGGTTGACTTAGGAATGACGACAACCTCATGCTGCAAACACCACCGGATGAGCATCTGTGCGGGGCTTTTCCCGTATTTGCGCGCGATAGCTTCAAGCCGCGAGTCGCGCAGCCGTTCGCCCTTCGTCAGTGGGCTGTATGCTTCCAATTGGATGCCATGCACGCGACAGAACTCGAGCAGCTCTTTCTGGTAGAGCCACGGGTGGAATTCTACCTGATTGACCGCCGGAATCACCCGCGCCGTGGCAAGCAGCTCCTTGAGGTGTTCGATGGTATAGTTGCTCACGCCAATGGCGCGCATTCGCCCTTCGGCAGCGAGCTCTTCGAGCGCGCGCCAGCTCTCGCCGCGCTGCGCCGAGACGGGCCAATGAATGAGGTAAAGGTCCACGCTGCCCAGATTGAGGCGTCGCTGGCTTTCCTGGAAGGCAGCGCGCGCTGCGTTGTAGCCATGATCGCTGTTCCACAGTTTGGTGACGACAAAGATTTCTTCCCGTGGCAACCCACTCTGTTTCACGGCGCGTCCTACTTCCGCCTCATTGCCGTAGAACTTCGCGGTATCGATGTGCCGGTAGCCTGCTTCCAGCGCCCAGGTGACGGCTTGCTCACCTTCGCGTCCACGCGCTTGATACACGCCCAGGCCCAGCAGGGGCATTTTCACACCGTTGTTCAAGGTGACAGTGCTGTTGATGGTTAAAGGCTGCATCGTGAACCCCTCATGGTTTTTCGAGCGATGACTCATCCCGCTTCCCCCACGCGTGTCGTTTGACCGTGCCATCTTCGAAGACCCGGACGACCTCGAACCGCACCCGCCCGGCAGCGATGGCGCGCGCGATGCGCCGCTGCCCCTGGCTCAGCGGTGTCTGCTCCTTCTTGATATCGAGGATGACAACTTCCAGAGCATTCGGCGAATCATCTCCCTGCGAATACCCATCGAAGACTACGTAGTCAACGGGATCGCCCAAAAAGCGCGCATCGGCGGGCCAGTAATCGAAGCCCGGCAGCATCGGCGCCATCTGTTCTGCCATTTTGCCTTTGAGTACGGCGCGGCTCTGATCGGTGCTATCGCGTCGCGCGCTGGCGATGGCGCGGGAGTGTTCTTCCTGGAGTATCTGGATTCGCGTCTCATAGTTCTGAATCAAGCGCGCCTGCGAGCTTTGAATACGGGTCTCGAATTCCTCCAACAGTTCCACCCGCAGCAATTGGCGCTCTGCCTCGAAACGCGTGCGCAGGAAGAAATATGCGAGTGCTGCCCCGATGATGATTCCCAGGGCGATCAATGGAATTTCCAAGTGCTATGTTCCTCAGCGAATGAGCCGCGCGGCAAGCCGCAACCGGCGAACAGGGAATTCCCTGGCTCCTATTGGACGCGCTGCAGTTTGCCGGTCTAGTAGCGTATCGTCACCGGGGTGCCAATTTCAGCCCAGTTATACAGCTGTTGTGCTTCGTAGGTGCCCAAGACAATACAGCCAAACGAGACCGGTGTCCCCAGATATCCTGCCCACAAGGTTTGCCCATTGGGCATTACCGGCAGTGCGTGAATGCCGTTCTCCAATCCTCCAGACCAGTAGATGCCCAACCAGTTCGGCATCCAGATATTCCAGGTCGAACCCCATGCGTTCGGAACCTTGCTCTGCACCCTGAAATCGCCCGTGCGGGTGTACGTGGGCGCTCTGCCAGAGGAGACCACGAAGGAGTACACCAACCGGTCGCCTTCGTAGGCATAGAGATGCTGCTGCGAAAGATAGATGTAAATATGGCGTGCTCCACCCGTTGCCGGGGTGATGGCATTCCCAGAAAGCCGCAATACCTGCCCAACGGTGATGAACTCCGGGTTTGATATGCCATTCTGTGCCGCAAGCGCCGCCACCGTGGTGCCGAAGCGCGCCGCGATACTGCTCAAACTATCTCCAGGTCTCACCGTATAGGTTCCCGCTGTAGGCGCCGGCGTAGTTGCGCCGCCGGGAATGATGAGCTGTTGCCCCACATAGATCAAATTGGCGCTGGCGAGATGGTTTGCCTGCACCAACGCCCATGAGGTGACCCTATAGCGCAGCGCAATGGCGCTCAGCGTTTCCCCTGCCTGTACGGTGTGCAGCCCTCCTGTGGGCGTGCTTGGCTGTGCGGGCGCCGGGGCAGGTGCGCTGGATGTGGGAATGATCAGGCGCTGTCCCACGTAGACGATGTCACTGGAAAGCCCGTTGGTCGACTTGATGGCATCCACCGTGACACCGTAGCGCAGGGAAATGCGGAACAGATTCTCTCCCGGCTGAACCGTGTGGATAGTTTGCGTTTGCAGGCTGGGTGCGGCATCCACAGCGGGAGCAAAGAGCAGCTGCATCAATAGCCCCGCAAGCAGCAGCACTGTCCAATGTTTCATCATCACAACCCTCCTGTCACATCAGCGAACGGGCAAATCTGTCAGCGAGGGATGAATTCTCCGCTACCTTCTTGCCCCAGGAAAACGCCATCGCGAACTAAAATCTCGCCGCGTCGAATCGTGCTGACAACGCGCCCCTTCACCGGCAATCCCTCATAGGGCGTATAACCCGCGCCGCTGTGAAGTGTCTCTGCGCTGATAATGCCCTCATACCCTGGATCGAAGAGCACGATATCGGCATCCGAACCGGGCAAGAGCGCGCCCTTGCGGGGCCACATCCCATAGATTTGCGCGGGATTGGCGGCGAGGAGCCGCGCTACATCGGGCCAATAGATATAGCCATTGCCGATACCATAGGTCACGGTGAGCGGCAGCAGCGTTTCCAATCCGGGTAAACCGCCGGGCGTCTTGGTGAAATCATCCATGGCGAGTTTCTGTTCATGGGTATAAGCGCAGTGGTCCGTCATCAACATATCCACCGCGCCCTGAGCGACTTGTTGCCACAACGCCTCGGGTTCACCGGGGTCGCGTAGCGGCGGCTGAAGGATGTAACGCCACGGCTCGCTGCCCTCATACACATGAGAATCCAGCACCAGGTATTGCGGTCCCGTTTCACAGTAAGCCACCTGCCCTCTCTCTCGCGCCTGGGCGACCATTGCAGATGTCCGCGCGCTTGAGTTATGGGCGATGACCACGGGCGCGTCGACCTCTTTTGCCAGGAAGAGCACCCGCGCCGCAGCTTCATGCTCCGCCAGTGCGGGGCGCGCCATGGCATGATAACGCCAGCCCGTTTCCTGCGCCGCGATAAGGGCTTGTGTCTGTGCCGTCACCAGGGCATCGTTCTCGCAATGGACGAGCGTCATCAGTCCGTAGCGTCCTGCGGCTTCAAGCAGGCGCAGCAGGGTGGCGTCATCGGCGTAGTAGTTGGGGCGGTAGGTGGTGTAGAGTTTGATGCTGGTCGTGCCCAGTTCTTCGAGTACACCCAACTCCTCTTCTTGTCCCGGCGGCAGGTCGGTAATCATCACGTGAAAGGTAGTATCAATGACTGAAGGCGCAGCCTCTTGCAGACGCTGCTCCACAGCTTCCTGGAGCGTTTGCCCCTTAAATTGGGTGGCAAAGTCAATCACCGTGGTGACGCCTCCAAAAGCTGCCGCCCGGCTTTCGACAAACCAGCTATCGGGCGTCTTATAGATTCCGGTATCGAGTTCAATGTGGACATGGGGGTCAATCACGCCGGGCAAGACGAGCAATCCCGTCGCGTCAATGACTTCCAATGCCCCGGACCGCACATCAGCTTTGCCCCGCGTCAGAGCAGCACCGGTCGGGGTGGGGATGCCCACCGCCTCCAGTGGGCTTGCACCGGGAAGCAGGTCGGCAAGGCCGGCGCCGATCGCGCGGATGGTCTCACCCACAATCAATACATCCGCATCGAGCATGGTTTCTGGGGTCACCACCGTGCCTCCGCGGATCAACAGCATTCGTTCTGTGCTCATCTGTAACTCCTTTTGGAAGGAATGTTTCTTTTAATTGTACTCAGTTTTGCGATTTGGGGAAGAGACTCGTGGCAGAAATAGTTTGACAGTCGCTTGAGCCGTGACATAATGCGCAACGATGAAACGAATCACCCGTGTTTGGGCTGAGCGGATATCTGTTGTGGCGGCGCTGCTTCTTTTCTGGGGCGTGGCGCTGTGGCGTCTGGGCGCACCGAGCCTATGGTATGATGAGCTCTTCAATGTCAACTTGACCCTCGGACATGACTTTCCCGGCATGCTTGCGGTGCTTCGCACGCAACAGCCTTATCCGCCGCTCTACTATCTCTTCCTCAAAGCGTGGGCTGCATTGGTGGGCGCCCGTCCTTACGCCCCCGGTCTCGAACCCGGATCTGGTTTGGAGTTTCTTCTGCGCTTTCCCAGTGTGCTCGCTGGCGTAGGTTCGTTGGCGCTGCTCCTGCCTCTGGGACGCAGGCTACGCATCTCCGGTGCGGCTTTTCTGCCCTGGTTGTTAGCCTTGCATCCCATGTTCCTCTGGTATACCCGCGATGCTCGGCTGTACGCGATGTGGGTGCTGTTCACACTTGCTGCGCTCTATGCACTGGCGTCGCAGCGTCGCTGGCTCTGGTGGGGCGCGGCGACTGCGGCATTGCTCACGCATTATTTCGCGCTCTTTCCTCTGGCGGGCGCCGCGGCGATTGCCTTGTTGACCGGCAATCTGTGTCCTCCTTCCCAAAGCAGCGCGCGTCCGCGTTGGCTGATGAATATCATCACGCTGGGAGCGCCGTTTCTCTTCCTGCTGGTATGGATGCTCATTGCGCTGCGCGTTACCCTGGGTTTCCAGAGCTTTGGCGCCGGCAGCCCACCTGATGGGGCGACTTTTGTGGGGCTCGCGGGTCCTGACTTGTTGACGGCGCGCGTTTTCCTGGAGCCTCTGGGACATGTCTTGAATTCCTGGTGGGGCTACGGCTTGCTAGGCATGGCATTGTTGGGGCTGATACTGCGCGCGTGGAAGGCGCCGTCGCGTGGAGGAATTTGCCTGGGGGCTGCGGCTTTGGGTGCGGCAGCGACCTTTATCAGCTGGCAGTTGCGTCCCGTGCAACATGTCCGCTATCTTGTGTGGCTGTTGCCCTTGCTGGCGCTGGGGTTGGCGGGGCTGGTGAGCACACTTTTCGGGCGGCGACGCGCGGCGGCGCGCTGGACGTTGGCGGTACTCAGTCTGCCCGTGCTTCTATGGGGCGCGCGGCAATCTCTGGATTTCATGACCGCGGAGCGCACCGTCTGGTATCCTGATTTCCGCGATACGGTGCGGTTGCTCAACGAACGCGCGCTGCCTGGCGATGGCGGTATCGCGGTGGCGGCGCACGGCGCGGAGATTTTCACCGCCTATCGTAGCCCGGTCGCCTTCATTCCTGGTCCAACCATTGGCGAGCGGCTGCAACCCGAAGCGGCGGCGCGTCTGGCAGATATGCCGCGGGATGGCGCCGGGCGCATCTGGACCCTGTTGTACCAGGATGAGGCAGTGGACCCGGGGCAGGTGTTGATTGGCACGTTGGAGGCAGTGGGGGGGTACCGGGTGGAGATGGGCTACAGCCGTGAGTTGCGACTCTATGCTTATGCTTTCCCTGAAGTCGTGAGCATCCCCCCGTTAGCGCCGCAACACCCGCTTGAGAGCACTTTCGAGGGTGGGATAGCGTTGCGAGGCTGGTCGTTGCACCGCGAGGAGCGCCTGCTGGCAGTTTATCTCTTCTGGGAGCTGTTAGAACCACAGCCCGAGGCATGGATGGGGGCGGTGCATCTGGCGCCGAATGCCGCTTCAGCGCCTACAGTGCAGCGGGACAAGCTGGTTCTCAGTGATTACTGGACGTTATCTGAACTACCTGTTGGAGAAATTCTGCCTGATCGCTATGAGATGGTGATTCCTCCGGACCTGCCTGCGGGCAGCTACCAGCTCTTTGCATTGCTCTACTCACCTGAATCAGGGCAACGGTTGCCGCTGGCTACTGGCGTGGACCGGTTGTATCTGGGCGACTTCGCGTGGCAGTAACTGCCTGTACTGCAGTTTGCTCTGTGGGTGCTTTGATGTATTATGGATTAAGTATTGCAACACGAAATCCGATAACCACTAAGGAGGTTAATATGTACATTCTCGATATTACCGGGCGGGAGATTCTTGACTCGCGGGGCAATCCGACCCTCGAAGTCGAAGTGATCCTCGAAGACGGTGCGTGGGGGCGTGCCGCCGTCCCTTCTGGCGCTTCGACTGGTTCTCGCGAGGCTTTGGAACTGCGCGATGAGGATAAGGGGCGCTATGGTGGTAAGGGTGTGCTCAAGGCTGTGGACAATGTCAACGAGGTTATTGCCCCGGAGCTGATCGGTTGGGACGTCACCGATCAAAAGGGCATTGACAACTACATGATTGCGCTCGATGGCACCCCGACCAAGTCCAAGCTGGGCGCGAACGCCATCCTGGGTGTCTCGCTTGCAGTCGCTAAAGCCGCCGCCAACTACGTCGAAATGCCCCTGTACCGCTACATCGGTGGCACTTACGCGCACGTGTTGCCGGTGCCCATGATGAACATTCTCAATGGCGGCAAGCACGCTATGGATGGTCCTGATTTCCAGGAGTTCATGGCAATGCCTGTGGGTGCGCCGACTTTCGCTGAGGCGCTGCGCTGGGGTGCGGAAACCTATCATAGCCTGCGCTCTGTGCTCAAGAAGCGGGGTTATGGTGTGGGCATTGGCGATGAGGGCGGCTTTGCGCCGAGCCTCAAGACGAATGAAGAGGCCATCGAGGTCATTCTGGAAGCCATTCAGAAGGCTGGCTATGTGCCGGGCAAGGATATCTGGATTGCGATGGACCCCGCCGCTTCCGAGATTTATGAAGACGGCAAGTACAACCTCAAGAAGGAAGGGCGTGTCCTCACCAGCGAACAGATGGTGGACTTCTTCGCCAAATGGGTGGAGAAATATCCCATTATCAGCATTGAGGATGGGTTGGCGGAGGATGACTGGGATGGCTTCAAACTGATGGTAGCCCGCTTGGGTAACCAAATCCAAATCGTGGGTGACGACCTGCTGGTGACTAACACCGAATACATCACCCGCGCGATCAAAGAAAAGGCTGCTAACTCAGTGTTGATCAAGCTCAATCAGATTGGCTCGCTCACCGAAACCATCGCGGCGATTCAGATGGCGCAACGGCACGGGTGGACCGCTGTGACCTCGCATCGCTCGGGCGAGACTGAGGATGCGACCATTGCCGACCTGGCGGTGGCGTTGAATACGGGTCAGATTAAGACAGGCGCGCCCTGCCGGTCGGACCGTGTCGCCAAATACAACCAGCTGCTCCGCATCGAGGAAGAGCTGGGTGAAGAGGCTATGTACGCGGGTATGGCGGCGTTCACGAACCTCGGCAAGTAACGCGAAAAAACACATCAGCGTAGAAGACAATCAGCGAGCCAGATTCTGGCTCGCTGATTGTCTTCTATGGGGGGAATTCCGCAAGCAATTGCGATCTATTTGGAATTTGGCGTCTTCACCCACTCGTGAGGTAGGGTTCCAGCGCTTTGGCCACGGGCCAGGCGGCGCTATCCGTGTTGCCAAGGATGGTCAACAGCCGGTTTGTGGCAGGATAAACGCGGGAGAGAAAACTCACGCCGGGATCTTCGCCTACCACGTAAAAAGCGTTCACAACCCCTGCTTGATGCTTGAGCCAGACGCCGTAACCATAGCCGTTGCTATCATCTTCAGTTGCCTGCAGCGTGAGCATCCGCGCCACCATTTCCGGGACGAGCAGGCGATGCTGGCGCAGCGCATCCCAGAAGCGCGCCATATCTGCCGCAGTGGTGAAGGCGCCGCCATCCGGTTGCCCAAAAGCTGGCACCGCGAAAATATTGGTAACCCAGGAACCATTTTCTCCCTCGATGTAACCATAGGCGGTATGCTCAGGCAGCGCGTGCATCGGGAAATACCCGGTGTTCACCATTCCAGCGGGCACAAGGACATTTTCTGTGACATAATCCACATAACGCTGCCCGGTCACGGCTTCGATAATGAGCCCCAAGAGCACGTAGCCACCGTTGTTGTAAGAGAAGCGCATCCCCGGTGCAAACTTCATCGGTTGGTGTTGGAACAGCGGGAGCAAATCGCGCGGACCGTGTAAGGTGTAGACAGGAACCTCCTTCCACATCGCTTCAAAGTCGTCCATGAATTCCTCGTCGAAGTAATCCGGCGCGCCAGAGGTGTGTGTGAGCAAGTGATGAACGGTAATGCCGGGATCGAAGTGCGGAAAATCCGCTTTCACCAGCTCCAGCAACCGCGAATCGAAGCCTAGACGTCCCTGCTCTACCAGCTGTAAGATTGCGATAGCGGTGAAAATCTTGCTTCCAGAAGCCACACCGAAGCGGGTCTCTGGCGTATTGGGCAGGCGCTCGGCGCGATTGGCATATCCGTAGCCTTGCGCGAAAATGGCATTTTCTCCCTCGTGCACCGAGACGACTCCGGTGAACTCGGGCGTGATACCGTTGATGAGTTGGGCAATGGTTTCAGGATTCAGAGTCATGGCACGACTAACTCCTTATTGGAAAACTATCTGACCACGTGAACGTGGAGTCGCAAATCCCTCTATGGCGACATCCGTGGAGAGCGCGAAGGGCTTACTGCGGGCGGCCGAAATCTGCGATGAAGTAGTAGCTTCCCAGGTGATTGGGCACGACGGCAATCCCGATTTCTGTAACCCAGGTGCTCAGGATTGTGCGCCGGTGCCAGTCATCTGGCGGCACCTCATCCATCCACCAAAAGACCGCTTGTTGCGGCGTCTTGCTGTAGACGATACACTCAGCCGCGCCCACCGCGGGATAGCCTGCGCGGAGCACGCGCATCTTCACGGTCGAGCCGTCCGACCCGGTGTGATTGCAGGAGCCGCGCTGCTGGCAATCCAGCCCGTGGAGGGTGGCGGCTTGAGCCAGGGTATCATTCCAGGTGAAAGGACCCAGTCCCGCCGCGGCGCGCTCGGCATTGATGAGGGCGAAGACTTCTGCGGGCCAATTGGCGATCTCCGCGGGCGCATTGATGGCGGGGGGTGGCGATGCCGGCGCCGGCGTCACTGGCGTTGGAACCGCGGCAACGGCTTCGGGGGTAGGTGTGTCGGCGGTGGTAACGGCAAC
>JAKJAC010000056.1 GCA_022707705.1 Chloroflexota bacterium | reverse complement strand
AGCAGGAACAGGGTGCGGTTTTGCGTCACCGTCTTCCACTGGAACAATTCGGCGAATTCGGCGCGGAAGGGTTTTTGCGGTTGGTGCTCCTCAGCCGGGAGCGGCGCATCGCGGAGCATCCCGCCGCCCACCAGACCGGCGAGAATCACGATGCCGCCCAGCACGTAGAAGAAGGTGAAGTAGCCCACCTGGTCAATCAAAGCGCCCGCGGCGGTGAGGGTGATAATCTGCGCCAGGAACACCGCCAGATTCAACGCGCCCTCTACCCGCCCGCGTTGTGAGGAATCGGCGATATCCACGCTCCAGGCGTTGAAGGCGGCGTCGTTGGCGGTCGAACCGAAGAAGGTCATGGCGGCATCGGCGATAATGACCATGATGACGGCTATCGAGGTCGTTCGAATGTAGGCGACTGTGGGGAAAAGTACGGTTGAGACGCCCCACAGAATGTATCCGATCAGAATAAAGGGCTTGCGCCTGCCCCACCGGGAGCGCGTCCGGTCGCTGAGCGTGCCCATGAGCAGCGTGGTTAGCGTCGCGGTGATGGCGCTTGCAGCGACCATCCAGGCGATAGGTCGGGGGTCGGGGGTGAGCTCATCATAGACGAAAGTGTTGAACCAGCTGTTTTCCACTGCCCAGGCGATTTGCCCCGTGATAGCGAGTAGAATCAGCACGAACCAGTTGCGTGGACTAAGTCGGGTAGCTCTTTCCATAGGAATTTCGATGGCTCCTTTGAGCTTGGCTCATGAGATTGCAGCGGTTTCACAAGCGTCTGGCGCTGCGATGGTTTCCCGGTTTCTCCATACCCCCTAAAGTATAGCCACCTCCGTACCTTCTGCAAATTCGTTGAGCCTGGTAAAAAGATCCCTCTCCGTCTGTTTACGGAACCTCTCCCGGTTTTCACCAATAGTCTGGCGTATACTCTGAGAAGTGCGCCTTTTTCCTGCTGGCGATTTTTGTGGACGGAGCTAAGAAACCCGAAGGGTTTCCCTCGTCCACAAAAACCACAAAAAGAAGCCTGCCTCTGCGCCCCTTAGGTGCGCCCAAGTGTCTAAACGCATCGCCTCACCAGGCCAACCGCGGTTGAGTACAACCGCTTGAACTTCCCAATAATCTATCCTAGACCCAGGCGGTTGACTTGACTTTCATCTTTTCATGAATACGATAATGCTGTAATCGGATTCCGATTGTGTGATAGCTGACAAGTCTGTAATCAAGGGTAACTGGAATGAAGCGCAAACGCTGGCTTTGGCCATTGATTATGGCTATAGCCTTGGGTGCTCTGCTAATCCTACAGTCACTCATTGGCCGTGTGGTTTATCGCTGGGCTTGGGAACGACGTCCGACTCCAAGTCCAATTGAGGTTTTGTTGGCTCAAGCCGCGATTCAGTTGAGTGATCTGCCGCAGGGATGGCGTCAAGATGATATGATGGTGGAATCCGTGCCCGAAGCTGAGGGACGTTCAATTCGTTTCTATGGCACCTCAGACCCTAAAGAATCCTGGATCAATGTGGGGGAAATCCTGCTGCTGTATCCCGACGTTACCGCAGCACAAGTGGGCTACCAACAACAGCATGATCAGCATATTCCTCCCGCATACGCTACTCATTGGAAGGAAATCGCAGAGTTGGAATTCTCGCATCATGCAGACCAATGGCACGTAGCTTGCTTGTCAGGCAACACCAATGGCAGTTCGAGCCATGCCTGTACGGCAGTGGCACGTTACGAAAATCTGGTCGTTACCATGCTGGGCAATGTGTATGAGAACCGCTATTTGAGCATAGCGGATTTCCGCGCGGTGTTGGAAGCCATGGACCGGCGGGCTGTTGCGGCGTTGGAAAGGCGTTAAATGGAGAACCTATGTCGGGTTTGAACTTTGCCGAAACTCTAAGCATATGGATTCTGGGTACAGTAGCGATTTACGGCTCTGGTTTCGTGTATCAACGTCTCTGGCGATACGTCTACCGGCGACTAGGGTGGCCAACCCGACTTCAAACCGAACAAGGAGACGAGGAAAGAACCATTGTCATTGCATGGGGGAGCGGGTTAGCAGTTGCCTGTTTCATCACTTGGAGAATCCAGCAATTGGAACCTCTTCATAAAGGGCTGGTGATATTCGGCAGCCCACTAGCGATTCTGGTTTGTGGTTTTCTTGGTCTGTCAGTCCCAGAGATTTGGGCTATCTGGCGTAAGTACCATAAGTGAGTTGTCCGACAATCGAAGCAGTGCAGTCCGCCCATTGCGCGATGCGCCGGCACCAACATCGCTCACCGTCAACAGCAGCGGTGGAAAAGTTGTGGAGTTGAGTAGGGAGTAACCGAAGAGCTTCTGGCACTCATTGGGACAACATTTACTCATAGATCAGTTGGATGTGGACGTGAAGCGGCAAGCCATATCACACAAACACACCACAATGTGGATAGCACTCCTTTTGGGCTTCCTGATGCTCTCTTGTGGCGTGGACCAGCCTGACCCGGCGCCCACACGTCCCTTTTCGACCGAGGATCTGTTGATAACCCTGGAGGATATGCCACCCGGTTGGCAGGTTCGCTCTGGACCGGAGGATTTGCGCGATTCAATCACTGTGGGAGAAAGCCTGTGGATTGTGTTCACGGCTGAGGATACTGTCGCGCCATTTCAGACGGCTTCACATAGAGTCTATCAATATCATAATCACCGTCAGGCTACGCAGATTTACCAAAGTGATGTGCAGGTTGGGCATTGGGGTGAGACGCCACCAGAATGGAAATATGAAAGTTCGCTGGCAAGTACGTATACCTTCACTTGTGGTTGGTACAACGATATCTCACAGTCTGTGTGTGAATGGTCTGGTGTTTACGAAGAATATATCATCGTTTTTCACGCCTGGCTGATTCCCGACAGGATGACCTTGCAAGATATCGAACGTATTGTAGGTGGTATCGAAACGCGCACGGCTGAGTATCTGAGTCTTAATACGAGTGAGTAGACGGCTTGTGCACCAACCCGATATAGGTTTTCACGGTTTACTGCATATTGCAGGTATGACCCTCCAGCAGTTTCACAATGTACAGTGTTAGGATTGGTAGCGGAGACGATGCAATATGGAACGGCAGGTCTTGCGGACTTTGCTGGCGCCGATTTTTTACAGACCTTCGGCGCTGCGGTTGTCCCAGACATCCCTGATCCGGCGAATCCGCAGTCGCTCAACCGCTATAGCTATGTGCTGAATTCACCGTAGCGGATAACATGATGCTCCTTTTCTGGTATCAGGGTTGCGGGTTGCCAACGGGGCGCTGGACGTACCAACGCCACCGATGATTGATCCGCAACCGGTAAGTCAATAGGCACCCGGCGCGGACTTCGAGCTGCAGTGCCTCAAGACTCAAACCCAACGCGAGCGGGGCCTGTTGTACCGGCACCAGATCCGGTGTGAGCGAGGCGGAGCCGTCGAAGCGTTGGTGGTCGGCGTCGGTCAGGCGCACCCACAGGGGCGCACCGGGACGCAGCTGGTGCCCTATCAAGTAGCCGCGGCGGAACCAATCAGCGACCATACTGGGCGTGACCCCTAATTGGGCAGCGGCTTCACTGGCTTTGAGCAGCCCATCCCCACGGGGTCCCGGTGTGGAGTTGATGGCGGGACAGCCGGTGGGCAGCCGATGCTTGTTGCGAAAGTTGCGCACGCGGGCCGGGGTCCAGAGCGCGTTACGGGCGGTGCGGGTACCCTCGGTATTGAGCAAGTGCGCGACCTCATCATCGGGATGGGTCTGGGCAAGTTCGCAGACGCGCTGCAACAGCGCTGGCGGCGCAGGGGGACCACCAGGCTTGGGGCGCGGGACGGCGAGTAGCGTGGCTGTGCCGGTGTGCCACTGGACGACGAGGCGCGTGACGCCCGGAGTCGTGAAGGGGTCGAGGGTAACGGCTTGGATCAGACAGCGCAGCAGGCGCTTGCGGTCCTCCATGGCGGTGGTCTCAGCCGCCCACAGCGCGGGGACAGCGGCGGCGAGTTGGCGGATTGCGGTCTCATCGGCAGGAGTGAGGGGTGTCAGGGTCTGCTCGCGGAGCGCGGTCCATGTGGCTTCCAACTGCTGACAGACACGGAGTTTATCTTCCCACTGTTGTTCGAGTTCGGCGGCGACCAGCCGGTTGTCGGGGTCAACACAGGCGTAGCGGCGGCGGGCGAGATCGGCTTCATAGCGCGCACGCTCGCGGCGTTGCTGCCACTGCATAGCGAGGTGCTGACGTTGGAGGGCGACCTGCCGCGCGGCCTCCAGGGCAACTTCCAGGTGTAGCGGTTGGAGGGCTTCGAAGAAGAGTTGCACGACCGCGGCATCCACGTGGGCGACGGTCGCGTGTTGACAGCGGGGTGCGCCGAAGTCTTGGGCAGCTTGCGCGCAAACGTAGGCCGGTTTGTCGCGGTAACGGGCACGCATGCGGCGTCCGCAGCGGGCACACCAGACGAGGCCCTGGAGCAGCGCGCGCCCGCCGCGCGGTGCGCCAGGAGTGGGTTGCATGGACTGGGCATTGTCGTGTAACCGTTCCTGATTCCGCAGATACTGGTCCCAGGAAATATAGCCTGGGAAGGCGTCGCGTAGCAGCACGGGCCACTGCTCTAGCGGGAGCGCCTGGCTGGCAACCTGTCCTGGGGCTCCGGGGGTGCGCAGCGTACGGCGCTTGCCGTAGGCATAGGCCCCCGCGTAGGCGGGATTCTTGAGCAAGTGGTAGATGTGCGCGTATTTGGGGCGCACCCAGGCGAGCGTACCGCGATCCGGGCCACTGGCAACGCGGTGGGGAAGTTGTAGCTGGGCGTCGCGCAAGGCTCTGAGGACGGCGCGGGTGCTGCCGAGCTGGTCAAAGAGATCGAAGACCAGGCGAATCACGTGTTGCACCTCCTGATCGGGAGCCAAAACGATGGCGCCCTGTGGTAACCGATCATACCCCACAGGGAGGCGCATGGCAAGTTCGCCGCGCTGGGCCTTATTGAGGCGCGCGGCTTGCAATTGGGCGCGCATGGCATACCATTGGGCTTCGGAGAAGGTGCCTTTGAGTCCCAAGAGCAGGCGGTCGTCGTAGACGCGCGGATCGTAGACTCCCGAGGCGTCGCTGATGAGCGTAGTGGTGGCTGCGGCGAGATCGAGCAGCTGGTACCAGTCAGCGCAGTTGCGGGCGAGGCGGGAGACGTCGGTGACAAGGATGATGCCGACATGAGCGAGGGCGGTGGCGGCAACCAGTTGCTGAAAGCCGGGTCGTTGAGTCGTGGAGGCACCCGACTTGCCCAGATCATCATCCAGGATCACAACCTGCGCGGGGTCCCAGCCCCAGGCGGCGGCGCGCTGGGCGAGTTGGTACTGGAGATCCTGGCTTTCCAGATGCTGTTCGACCTGGCGTAGCGAGGACTGGCGGATGTAGACGTAGGCGGCGCGCGCGAGGTGTAGTGGCTGGATCTTAGGGTGTGGGCTCATTGTGGACCTCGAGCTGTGCCGGAGCTGCTGTTGAAGGTAACGGCAGACACCGGGTGATGAGGGCGGTCAGAGTCAGGATCAATTCCTGGCGCCGGTGGGTCGGGAGTTGCTCCCAACGTGGGAGCGTGTGCGCCGGTAACGGTTGGGGGACAGGCAGTGGGGATGGGTTCATCGGTACGGACCTCCTTAGTGAAATGACTGGACAGCTGCCGTACCATGGTAACCAATACCAGTAAACTGGCGACATCGGCCCACAAGTCTGTCACAGCGGGGGGGCGCAAGCTGTGCTTCTGCCGCTGTAGGTGCGACCACTGGCACAGCCCAGGGCAAAGGGATCTGTGCCCAGGAGGAATCCGGGGTCTGGATGACCCAACAGCGCTCGCCGTCGCCAGCGTGCGTCATTTGATGCAGCACCTTAACCACTTGACCACTCAAGGGGTGGTGTGGGTAGACCACCTGCACATACCTCACCGTCTGCGCCTTTTCAGGGGCTTTGTGTTCTGCTTGTCCCGCTCAGGTATACGGATCCGAGTGGGCATAGATGTGAAGAGCCTGAATTAGGAGATCCTCCCAATGTGCAGTTTCATGATTTTAGCTATTCAGCGGGCCAAGATGGTGTTACTGCCGCTAATTCAGTTGAGCTGCTAGGCGGTCAGATCGTAGACACAATCGGAACTATACTTGGTTTGTGGAATTTTGGACTGGATCTAGTTGAGATCGCTGCACCTCCGGGGGTGGATCAGATACCGGCGTGGGCTGACCTATTTATCGCAACTGAATCTAGCGTTCTACAAGGAGAGACGTATTGGGGGCGACCCTATCCTGGCGCACCAGAAATGTTGGTCCTTGGACAAGACCCTGTGGTCACCACGATGGACACTATCATAGGTGGAGTTTCTACCCTTGTTGGTTTACTAGGAGGAGCACCTACGGAAGGGGCTTCCATCGTAGCGGGCAAAGCAATAGATACATTGACTAGTGGTTTTTCCGCACTTCATGATTTTGGTCGCCTTACAGGTAAAATCCCTACTGAAGGAGCCATCGGCATATATACTGGGTCAGGCACACTACATATCACTATGCTGGATTATTCTCCTGCTAAGAACAATGGAGAGACTACCCACGTTGGCGAAAGAGTGTTCCCTAGGAGGCCTTGATATGATTGACATCGAGCAGTTGTTCGTAAGGAGATTGCCACTTCTCATATTTGGCCTTTTCTGTTTTGTTTTTGCACTAAGGCTTACAAAGGGTAAACCTGTATTGATTACGCCACTGGGGAGATTTGGTGCTCTTCTAGCAGCATCAGCACCAGCGCTAGCCGTGCTAATATGGCGCTTGTTCACAGAGATTTTCGTCGCAGAGAATCTGACCGAGTCATTGGGACAATTCCTGAGTGTTCTTTTCATGATTCTTGTCAATTTAGCTGTCGCAGCGATAGCCATTCTGCCTAAACGACTCTGGTTACTTAATGTAACCGCCTCAAGTGTCTTTGATTGTCTAACTGAGGCATTACGAAGGAACGAATGTGAGTATACGGCAAAACGTACAACCGATTCTCGCATAAAACCCTATCAGCAAGGAGTCATCACAATCAAAGGTTCTCACTGTGACAGTTCAATCGAAGTGATGGCAGCGCCTCTTGGGCAAGTCTGGATGAAAGTCAAACGCAGACGATGCTTTGTGCATTTTGACCAGGTGTTTGCAGATTTCAAAAGCTTACTGGCTGAGACAAAGTGCGACAATGGCTCGATGGTTTCCTTCATAGCTTTCTTTGTGGCAATTTCACTGACGTTGGCGGCCTTCATATAACGCGAGCAGCTAAGTGGGGCAGAGCCAAAACCTGACGCCGGACCCCGGCTTTGAACTGGGTACCGGTTGGAGCGTGATACCGACTGCGGGTTTCCCCGGAACCTCGCTGTGGCGCGGCAATTGGGGGACGGGCACTCCACGCAGCGGCAGTTATGCTTTCGTCTTGAGCAATCACAGCTACGGAACGCTCCAAACCGATCCCATCGCCGTGCTACCTGGGGCGACCTACACCCTGAGCGCCTGGGTGCGGGGCAAACTCAACGCGCAAGCCAGCGGCGGCGGCTGGACGCTCAGGCTGCTGGCTTATGACCGGCAAGGTGCGTTCATTAGCACCCAGACCATCGCCTCCGGTGGGGGCGGCTCGCTGACCACTACGGCCATGCGGCATGGCTTGCAGCAGCGCAGCGGAACGGTGACGCTACCAGGCAATGCGACGACCGTACGCGTGGAGCTGTTCGACTACATGACCGACGGCTGGGTGGCAGTGGATGACGTGAGTCTCACGGGAGCGACGGTGACCAAGTACTACTACCTGGGCAGTCAGCGCGTAGCCATGCGGCAGGGCGGGGTGCTCACATATCTGCATGGCGACCATCTGGGCAGCGCCTCCCTCGCCACCAACGCGAGCGGCGCGAAAGTGGGCGAGCAGCGCTCGCCTGTCTTTCAGGCGCATCTCCCCTACGGCGGGACGCGGAGTGGGGGTATGCCCACGGATCGGCAGTTCACCGGGCAACGTCGCGAGAGCAGCCTGGGATTTTACGACTTTGTGGCGCGGCAATTTGACCCCACCCTGGGAAGATTCCTGCAGGCGGACACCATCGTTCCCAATCCGGCGAACCCGCAGTCGCTCAACCGCTACAGCTATACCCTGGGGAATCCGCTGAAGTATGTTGATTACAATGGTCACAACCCATTCCTCGCTGTGCTTCTTGGAGCAGGTTTAGCGTACATGGGCGGGCGTGTTGCTGGCGAAATTGCGGTTGCAAAAATACCAATTCTAGATCGCTACCACCGTGACAATATCGGTGGTACGCTGGTCACAAACCTTTCAGATGTTATTCAACGCGAAGCGGCATCGCATTCGGTTGATCCAATCTTGATAGGGGCTGTGCTGCGGCTGGAGGGTGCTGCGACAGAGCGACGCATGTTGACACTCTTGCCCGGCGCACAACCCGGGTTAATATCGAATATGGCCGAGGGCGCTCAAAGCATACTGCCCGAGAGCTTTTCAGGTAGTTTCATCCGTTTCGGCGATCAAGCTTCACTTGGACCTGCACAAATGCAACTTCGGCGCGCCAGGGAGCTGGAAGAAATGGGCTACGTTACGCCTAAGCGAAGCGATATGGCGCGAAGAGCCGCCTTGCTGAATGGTGAAACTTCTGTGGAATATGTGGCTGGTATGCTAAGATATGTATCAGATCAGTTGCAGACTATTCCAGGGTACACTGACCTAAGCTCAGAAATGCAGCAGCGGCTGACATTAATCGCCTATAATTGGGGATGGACACCGGATTTCACTGTTGAAATCACCAAGCGCGGTTTTTGGAGTATGATCGAAGACTCAAAATGCGACAACCAAACTTTAGATGACTTCCTGCGTTGGAGGTCACAGCAATGAAGCACACTCCTTGGTTGCTACGAGCCACACTCGGTGTCTTGCTGGTTACCTGCGTGATTTCTTGCTTACCGTCTTTTGAAGACTCCGATTTTATAGGTGTACCAATTGACATACCACAGACCGGCCCTGTCGATCTCACGATAGTCCTCACGAATGCTGAACAGCAAGTGCAACAGGTGCTACCAGAAGCATATTTGGTTTCCTTTACATTCGCGGGGAGCTGTAATAGTCTATCTCAACTACGCGGCGAGATAAATCTGGGGTTCCTGGAGGTACGCTCGACCTTGATACAGTCACAAGTTCTATCAGGTCTTGCTTCCACGAATACGATTTCGCAAACAATGGATATTTACTTTGCAGATCACTCCGAGAAATATCGTAACACGTCACAGTTAGTACTGGAAGACGCCGAGACTATAGTAAACATCGCGCGCCGTGCTGAAGCATACATTGTTTCCAGTAGGTTTCAGCCTTGTGATGTCACCATGACTAGAATTGATCTCACTTGGCATTTCTTGTGTACGGAACCCAATTCGGGACCTCTTGGCAGGCAGAAATGTATGTTTGAAATTGATCCTGTAACGCATGCTATCGTGAACGAGCAAGATAACTGAAACAAACTGGTGAGGTCTTTGCTAATAAGGTATTCGGGCGAACAACAATACCAGGCACCACTCTACCACTGACGATAGTGAAGTCGTGATTTTCCAGTAACTCCATACCAGAATCACACAAAGAGCACGGGGTGACACACGTTAGAACAGTGCGTGCTGTATCATCCATCACCGGATTATTCATGCTCTCCCCTCTAACAAAAGAGGGACAGGGTAACTACGGTTACCCTGTCCCTCTTACCTCCAGTCAGCACTGCTTACGTTGCCGCCGTTCCTACCACTTCCGCCGGTGGCTTTGCCACCCGCCGTCGCCGCGTGGGCGCTGCTGGCGTTGGCGCCGCTGCCGGAGCTTCCTCCACCGGCGGTGGCGCGGCAGCTGCCTCTGGAGCGGGTGCGGGAGCGCTGCGTCGCCGCGAGCGCTTGCCGCCATTGCCATTCCGCTGCAAGACCAAAAAGCCTTCCGGGATGATGTACGGCGCGGGTGAGTGAAGCCCGCCCCCTCTAGCTGCTGCCGCAGCCCCGGACTGAACGGTTAAGCATGGTATCCAGACCCGCTTGCCGGATGGCTCGCCACAGGTTTTGGATGCCGCGGTCCTCGTGGTATTTCCCACTCACGACCAGCCGCATCCCCACCGCCAGCGCGTTTCGCAAACGCATCTCCCTCATCAATGTTTGGCTCCCTCACAAGCCGTGCTATACTTGAACCAGATAAAACCTGAACGCAGGGTTCTCGAATACCCTCATATTGGCAGATCAAATTTTAGTAAAAAAGGAGTGCTGGCATGGCTGAAATCGAATCCATTATTGCCCAAATGACCCTGGAAGAGAAAGCGGCGCTGTGTACGGGCGCTACTTCATGGACGCTTACCCCTATCGAGCGGCTTGGAGTTCCTGGCATGTTCGTGTCCGATGGACCGCACGGCGTGCGCCGCGTGGCCAATGTGAACTCCATAACCGAGGAGAGCTTGCCCGCGACCTGTTTCCCTACGTTCTCCTGCATGGCTTCGACGTGGGACACAGCCTTGATTCATGAGATGGGGCAGGCGCTGGCTGAAGAATGTATCGCTCTAAATGTGGATGTGGTTTTGGGACCCGGCGTCAATATGAAGCGGACGCCGGTGTGCGGGCGCAACTTCGAGTATTTCTCCGAGGACCCCTATTTTGCTGGCGAAATGGCTGCCAGTTTCATCAACGGCGTCCAGAGCCGGGGTGTGGGGACCTCGCTCAAGCACTATGCAGCCAATAACCAGGAATATCAGCGCATGACGATTAGCGCCGAGGTGGATGAACGTGCCCTGCGCGAAATCTACCTGCCGGCTTTCGAGACCGCGGTCAAGAAAGCCCAGCCCTGGACGGTGATGTGCTCCTACAACCGGATCAACGGCGTCTATGGCTCGGAGCAGACCTATTTGCTCACGGAAATCCTCAAGGGCGAATGGGGCTTGCAGGGCTTCGTCGTCTCCGATTGGGGCGCGGTGCACGATCGAGTTGTCGCCCTGAAGGCTGGGCTTGACCTCGAAATGCCCGGTCCCCGCGCGCGACGCGTGCAGGCGGTCATAGATGCCGTGCAGAGCGGTGCGCTAGAAATGAGCATGCTGGATGAAGCGGTGCGGCGGATTTTGCGCATTGTCTTCAAGGCGGCGGAAACGCCCAAGGGCGCTCCCTTTGATGCGGCGACGCATCACGCGCTGGCGCGTCGCATTGCCGGCGAAGGCATGATTCTGCTCAAGAACAACGGTATCCTGCCCCTAAAGGGCGTGAAGCGCATTGCGGTCATCGGGCAGGCGGCTAAAGAGCCGCACTTCCAGGGCGGCGGTAGCTCTCACATCAACCCCACACAGGTAGATGTCCCCCTCGATGAGCTCGCCAAACTGGCCGGCGCTGCCGAGATTTCGTTCAGCCAGGGTTACCCACCCGATGATAGCAGCCAACCGGCGTTGATTGAGGCTGCGGTCGCGGCGGCGCAGGCGGCGGAGGTGGCGTTGCTCTACATCGCCCTGCCCACTTACAAGGAATCTGAGGGCTATGACCGGGCGGATCTCGACCTCACCGCACAGCAGGTTGCCCTGATCAAAGCCGTGTGCGCGGCGCAACCCAATAGCGTGGTCATCCTGAATAACGGCTCTGCCGTCACCATGAGTGACTGGATCGCCGGACCTGCGGCGGTGCTCGAGGCGTGGATGATGGGGCAGGCGGGCGGCGGCGCCATCGCGGATGTGCTCTTCGGCGTTGTCAATCCCTCGGGCAAGCTGACCGAAACCTTCCCCTTGAAACTCGCCGATACGCCGGCGTTCATCAACTATCCCGGTGTCAACGGCAAGGTGCAATATGGCGAGGGACTCTTCATCGGTTACCGCTACTATGAGATGCGGGAGCAGCCCGTGCTCTTCCCCTTTGGTTATGGCGGCAGCTACACCACCTTTGCCTACAGCGGCTTGCGCGTCTCGGCGCAGAACTTCCGCGATGTGGACGGGCTGACCGTCTCGGTAGAGGTCACGAATAACGGTTCGGTGGCAGGCAAGGAGATTGTGCAAGTCTACGTCCACGACAAAAACGCGCAGGTGGTGCGCCCGCTGAAAGAGCTGAAAGGGTTTGCGAAGGTCGAATTGCAACCGGGCGAGACCAAGACGGTCACGGTGCCTCTCGATTTCCGCGCCTTCGCCTACTATCATCCGGCTTATAGGCGCTGGATTACGGAGGGCGGTGAATTCGATATCCTCGTGGGCGCTTCCTCAGCCGATATTCGCTGCACTGCAACGGTGAATCTGGAATCCACGGTTGAGCTGCCCTGCCTCCTGAACCGCGAATCCACCCTGCGCGAGTGGTTGGATGATCCTCGCGGCAAGCCGGTCTTCGAGCCTTTCTTCAACCAGATGCTGGCGGGCATGCGCGCCATGTTCGGCGGTGGTGAGGAAGGCGGAATTGGGATGGATGTGATGGGCTTCTTGCTGGATATGCCGCTGCGCGACGTGCTCGAATTCCAGGGCAATCTGTTGCCGATGTCCGCGGATGACATCGTCGCGGGTCTGCTGCAGCAGGTGTATGGCTAAAGCTTGAAGCGCTGCTTCGAAGTTGAAAGCGCGCGCCCCTCGTGGGAAAACCACGAGGGGCGTTGCTTTGGGGGGCTGTTGTTGGCTTCCCTAACTTGCGTCCTGGAAACTCCTGACCGCTTCCAGCGTGACGGGCGGGTAAATCTGTTCGGGGGTGGGCGGCATGGAATTGTAAACCCAATCCACGCGCACACTGCCGCAGGGGATCCCGCCAACGCGCGTTGCTCCTTCGAAGGTCCCGCGTGCCAGCACCGTTTCCATATCCAGGGACATGCCAAAGATAGCGGTTGGGGTTCCCTTGGGAATCGCGCGCAGCTCCGCGCCAAAAGGATGCAGCGCAAAGAGCACCCGTTCTGAATCGGGGGCCTGCGCTTGCAAAATGGGAACAATGACCGGATAGCCGCTGGCATCAACATACGCCAGGAATTTGAGCGCGCCGATTTTGCTCAACAGCTGCCGCGTCCACAGATTGAGAGCCTCGTGTTTCGCCTTGCGTCCCGCGAACGCGCGCGCTAGCAGCGTTTCCATCGAGGCGACAACGATGGGCGCCATGGGCAGCGGATGGCGCCCGGTGTGCCCCTCCAGGGCCATGTAGTAAACCGTGTGTACGCCAAAATAGGCGTTGTAGCGGAACATCGGCGTGGTGTTGTAGCGCTCATAATCGGGTCCCTGCTGCGCGGTATGGGTGAAGGTCGCTTGCCCGCGCCAGAGCTGCTTATCGAGTGTCATAATCAGCCATCCCACCTTAGGGTTGCGGCGAATGAAGCCCTTGCTCAAGCCCTCGACGAATTGCCCCCATACCAGGGTGGCAGGCGAGGCAGCTTGGAGTGTGGCAATCAGCGTGATGTGAGGCAAGCCCTCAGCGTTGACCGTTGCCAGCAATCCCACTTTCATCTCGGCGTGAAATGCCTCGATGTCTTCGGGTGAGAACTCATGTCGTGGAAACTCGTTTGCCATCATGCCTCCTTATAATCGTGGGCAGGAAGTGGAGCAGCTCTCAAAATGGGTACCCGCCTCGTTTTTGGTTGCCGGTTTAGCTTCTCGCCGCACCCGTCGCCAGGACCATCGCTGGTGCGACGCCGGATTCCCGCGCCCAGCGCTCCATCTCTGCCAGCTCCTCTGCCGTCATCAGTGGGGTTGCAGCGAATGCCCAGGTCAGCCCCAGGCGGCGATATTTGTCGCGGCAGAGGTTGTTGAACGCGCAGAGCTCCCAGCGCTCTACCACACCGTCGAGAGTGCTGGTGATGAAGGCGCCCAAACCCAAAAGATTCTCTCGCGTCGCCGTGGCGCCGGGAATGAGCGGCGTGCGAATCCATAGCCGTGTCGCGGGCGCGCTTTCGGCGATGAGGCGGCGCAACAAGCGCGCATTCTCCAGAATGGTGGTGTTAGATTGTCCTGTGAAAGTGCGGTGCTTTTCCGCATCAATTTCCTTGAGGTCGTAAAGCACGAGGTCCACATAGGGCAACAACGTTTCCAGCGTCGCGGGCGACATCAGCCCGCAGGTATCCAGCGCGGTTTGCACACCCTCAGCGCGCATGCGCTGTAGGAAGGTTTTTGCGAAGGTCGCCTGCAAAGTGGGTTCCCCGCCGGAAAGCGTCACCCCGCCCCCAGATGCCTCAAAATAGGCGCGGTCTTTCAGCACTTCCCTGACCAGCTCGTCTACAGTGAGGGTGCGTCCCAGCAATTCCAGCGCATTCGCGGGGCACGCGGTTGCGCAGGTTCCGCATCCCGCGCAGCAGCTGCGGTCAATGACGATGGCGCCCGCAGTATCCCGGCTCAGACAGCCTCGCGGGCAGGCTTCCAGGCAGGTGCCACAACCGATGCAGCGCTGTTCCAACCACTGCACTTGCGGCTGTGAGGGAATGCTTTCGGGGTTGTGACACCACGCACAAGCCAGCGGGCAACCCTTGAAGAACACGGTCGTGCGGATACCGGGTCCATCCTCGGTGGAGAGGCGTTGCAGGTGCAGGATGCGGGCGGTGTCTGACGTCATCTTACGCTGTTTCCTTGCCTGGCATTCTCTACATCTGATGTGCTTCTCGGGCGATGATTTCGTCCTGCAATTCCTTGCCGATGCTCGTGAAATAGGCGTTATAGCCGGTAACGCGCACGAGCAGGTGCCGGTAATTCTCGGGGTGGCGTTGGGCATCGCGCAACATGTCCGCGTCAATGAGATTGATCTGTAACGCTGTGCCGCCGTTCTCGATAGTGCCGCGCAGGAAAGCCTTGAACTTCTCCTTGTGCTCCGGGTCGCGCAACAGCGAGGGGCTGAAGGTCATCGTGTGACTGCCCCCGTTGGGCAGCAGGTTGACGTAGTCTTGCCACTGCCCCTGAGGTGATTTCCCCCCAAGCGCTTTGCCCACGGAATTCACATTTGCGGTCGGTCCGTGGATGTCGGCGCCGTTCGAGGGACAGAGTGCGTTGGAGAGGAACTTGCCCTTGGGGCGACCATCGGGGCTTGCGGAGAGAATGAAGCTGTCGGCAACCCAGTAGTTCCAGCTCAACATGCCGGGGCGGAATTGTCTCCCGGTGCATTGGGTCTTGTATCTCCAGGTCTCCTCGGTCCATAGTTCCATCACCTGGTGGGCAAGCGCGTCAGCGCTATCATCATCCCGCCCGTATTTGGGGGCTTTGTGCAAGGCGCGCGCTTGCAGCACCGCGTGACCTTCCCAATTATCCTTCAGCGCCTGGACGAGCTCCGCCATAGTGCAGAGGTGTTCGTCGTAGACCAGGTATTTCACCGCGAGCAATGAATCCACCGTGGTGGCGTAGGTCACTGCCTCGATGGTCACGTAGCCCAGCTCTGGACCGCCCTGGTTGATATCCAAGCCGCTTTCCGCGCAACCGCGCACCAGGCACGAAAGATAAGGGGCGGGGGAGAAGCGCGCGCGAAGCGCTTCAGAGCGTTCGTAGAGTTCGACAATCTGGCGGATGATGAAGCGTGTCTGTGTGGTGTAGGCTCCCCAGAATTGCTCCCACGTCGTGAATGTGGTGGGATCGCCGGTGGCAGGTCCCCACCGCCGCGGAGCTTCCGTCTTGCCGGTCATCGGGTCCGTGAAGGGGACCAGGTCATAGCCGCCGGTCAGTGTCAATTCCACTGCCTTGAGCAGGTTCAGATTGCAGTCCACGGTTCCAGAGCGGTCGTTGCCCTGCATCGTGTTCTCCAGGCAACCAACCGGCGCATAGTCCCAGACGTTGGCGGCGTTGATCAGGTGGTGGGCGCCGGAGCGTTCAGCTTGCAGCAACATGCCCGCCATCGAGCGCTCATCGAAGTTCAGGAGGAAGGGGGCGCCCTGACTGTCGGCGACCATATCAACCACTCTGTCGAGCAATGTATCGGGCGTCCCCCGGTGGAGGCGGACATTGGGCTTAGGCTCCAAAATGGGCGACATCTCATCAATGATATCGAGCAGGATGGTGGTGAGCTCATTGGTGAGGTCGGCGCCGTGGGGTCCCATGCCTGAAAGCGTGAACAGCTGCCCATAGCCTGCCGTGATGCCCTGATTGCCGCCGGTGCGAATCATCGCATCATAGGCGGTGTTGCAGTGAATCCAGAAGCACTTCAGAATCTCTTTGCCGAATTCCGGATCCATGCCGGCATCCACCGAGGCGCGCCAGTACGGGTAGAGGTATTGGTCCAGTCGTCCGAAAGAGACGCCGGGTCCGGGATAATTCTCGTCTGCCATCACCAGCATATGGGTGAGCCACAGCGCTTGCACGGCTTCCCAGAAGGTCGTTGCGGGTTCCCAGGGTACGCGGCGCAACTGGGTTGCCATCTGCTGCAGCTCGGCTTTGCGCGCCGGGTCGGTCTCGTGCGCGGCATGCTCGTCACATAAATCCGCATAGCCTGCCGCCAGGTCTCGCGCCGTGGTCGCCGCCGTGCGCATGGCGCGGAGTTGCACTCCGTGCGCGCCCTGTTGCTCGGCAGGCGAGAGCGCTGCATAGCGCGTTTCCAGGTCAGCGTAGATAGTCTTCCAGCCCTCTCGCAGCACGCGCGGATAATCCGGAATCAGGTGCCCCCCGGTAGCGCCGGCGTTGCCATAGCCATGATTGTGGAACCAGGTGATGGCAGCTCGGGTGCCGTGCTTGCCATCTACCAACCGCAGGTAGGCTTTCGCCTCTTTTTCGGTGAGGCACGTTGAGGTCTCTACGTTGAAACGTGCTCCAGCGAGCAGGTCTCCTGGCAGGAGCTCCTGGGGGAGATGCCTGACCACAACCTCGCGGTTGAACCAGGCTTTGCGCTCCGGGAGGCTCCACGTCCAGAAATCGGGGTGCAGCGCCACCGGGCGCGCCGTTTGCTTGAAAGCGGCGCGGAAGGTGCGGAAGAAGGCATAGGTCTCCGGCACGATGTAGAAATTGAGCTCTTCATACTGGAAATCCCAGGGCGCGCCGGTCGTCCAGGCGGTGAATTCGTTGTTCCAGGCGCGTTTCACGCCCTGGAAGTAATAGTCGCGTAACCACTGAATGCGCGGCGAGAGATTGTGGGGGGTTTTGATTGCATAACGCGGAGCTTCAGGCTCTGCACAGAGTCCAACTGCCATTCTGCACCTCCTACCGAAATTGCTTGTGGGTACCGGCTTTTCTAGTTGCCCGGCAGGTGCGCACTGCCGTGTTCTAGCATTTCACCCATGACGGCGCGAGCGGTTTCACTTTCCCGCGCTTCGATAGCGACAACCAGACGCCGGTGAAAGGCAAAGACATCCTCGATGACCGAACTGCCGCGATGATGGGCGAAGAATTGGCTGGTGAGATTGGTGTACACGCCTTTGATAGAATTGAGCATCAGGGGATACATGAGATTGCTGGATGCCAGCGCAACCTGGTGGTGAAAGGCGAAATCCAGCGCCACGAGAGCCTCGCTATCCGTAGTATCGCACGTGCTTTCTGCATGCAGCAGGCGCCGCAGTTCAGCCAGCTGTTCGGATGCGGCGTGCAGCGCCGCCAACCGGGCTGTTTCGGTTTCCACCAGCAACCGCATCGCAATGAGACTATCGCGCAGGTCTGGCGCTAATTCGCCTTCGCGGTAGGTGAGCAGCGAAGAGAGCAGGGCGCAGGAGCCTTGTGTACGGAAATCATTCACAAACACGCCGCGGCGTGGGGCGATTTCCACCAATCCTTTAGCCGCCAGGTCCACGATGGCTTGGTGCAGCACGGGGCGACTCACGCCCAGCTGGGCTGCCAGGGTGCGTTCTGAAGGCAGGCGCGCGCCAATCTGCAGGGCGCCGGAGAGGATTAGCCCTTCCAGGCTGCGGATACAGGCTTCTTTCAAGCTCGGTACAGCCAGAGGTTCGAGTGTGAACTCCATTCGCCTTTCCTGTGATGGCTACAGTTCCGTCTCGAAAGCATATGGGGGAGGGGTTGACCATGCCATCGTACCGGTTTCGAAATCTGGTAAAACCACCAGCCAATCTTATCCCAGTATAGGCGAATTTGAGTCGAAAGTCAATAGGGAAACGCGAGGAGGCGAGGGGCGCTGGAGAGAGTTGATTTTGTGCGGTGGGGCAAAGCCCACCGCACAAAATCACTAAAAAGGACCCTCTTCATCTGTTTGCAGAAGCTCTCCCGGTTTCCACTCCGTGTGCACGCTCTGCGCGCTACCGCGCCGTAGTAATCGGGCGGCATTGCAGCAGATACAGCCGCCCCTGTTGGTAAGCGCACTCCAGGTCCACGGGTTGCTTCTCGGTGGTCTCCAGCGTGCGGGCGAGTCGCGCGAGCGCCACAATCTGCTCATCCTGGAGTGCGGGTTGCGTGCGCATAAACCGCGGTGTGGGCACCTCGCGGGTTCCGGCGGGCTGTGCGATGGTCATCACGGCTTTGTCGGCGACCTGCCGTCCCACAATCTCCAGGGTCGCTTTCCGCACAACGAAGAGGTCCGGGATGACGCTGCCCCCTACAAGACTTTCTCCCAATCCCCAGGTAGCGTTGATGAGCACGTGGTCGCAGTCGCCCGTCCGAGGGTCGGCGCTGAAGACGACGGTGGAAACATCGGCGAGGATGAGCTGCTGCACCAGGACCGCGATGCCAGTTCCGCCCGCCGCGGCGAGACCATGGGCGCGCCTGTAGCTGGTTGCGCGTTCGGAATGCGCCGAATCGAGGCAACGCTCCACGGCTTCGGCAACGGCGTCGGCGCCCATGACGTTGAGGTAGGTCTCATGTTGCCCGGCAAAGGAAGTCTCTTGCCCGTCTTCATCTACGGCGGAGGAGCGGACGGCAACGCGGGGACGGTCGTTGCCGCAACGTTCCCCCAATCGGGTATAGGCAGCGGTAAGTTGGCGGGTGAAATCCCGTGGTTGGCTTATCTTTGCGTCTGAAACACCGCTGCGCGCTGCAAGGCAGAATCCGGGCGGCACAGGGTGTTGGGCTGCCAGCTTCCCCAAACCGGCAGCTTTGCCCCCCACGAGGAAGGGGTTCCGACAGTCGGGTTGTTCGAGCCAGACAATCTGCATCGTGTTCATAGGTCGCCTCCTATATGAAAAAGCTTGCAGTGCATCGCATGCTCCAGAATTGAGCGTCGCTCTCGATTCAAAGCCTGTAATCTGCTATTCCAAAATCCGCACGGTCCCGGCATCGCCATCTACCTCGATGAGCTGCCCATCGGCGATGGTGGTGGTAGCGTAGCGCGTGCCCACTACCGCAGGGAGTCGATATTCGCGCGAGACCACGGCGCCATGCGAGAGCAAACCCCCCGCATCGGTAACGACGGCGGCGGCGGTGAGAAAGAGCGGCGTCCAGGGTGGGGCGGTCGTTGTTGTCACCAGAATGTCGCCGGGACACAACCGGTAGGCATCTTCCAGCGAGAGGATGACCCGCGCCAGCCCACGCACTTTGCCCGAGGACCCACCTTGCCCGCGCAGCACACCTGCCTCCAGGGGCGCGGCCGCAGCATCACTCGCAGGTTCGCCGGCCAATCCGCCGATGTAGCGCAGCATCCGCCGTGCATCCGGCGAGTAGAGCACCACCGGGCTGTCGGGGCGTGTCCCCAATTCTCGTGGTTCCTCATAGAGCGCCCACCGTCCGATTTCTGCGCGCGCCTGGGCTGCCAGGCTTCGATAGTCCTGCGTATCGCCATCGAGCAATGCGCGTAGCTCCTGGATGGTCAGGTAGAAGACGTCATCCGCATGCGCCAACTGACCCTGTGTTGCAAGCCGCGCTCCCACTTCATGGAGCACACGGTGAATCCAGCCAAAACCGTTAAAGTCAATGTAATAGGTGTGATTCTCGGTGAGCGTGAGCGCTGTCTGCGCCGCCCGAAGCAACCTCTCGAAGGTCTCCACCACCGGACCCGGATAGTCTCTCAACGCCTGCCGGGCTGCGGCAATCGCAGTCTCGCGTTCGGCGGCGGCTTGCGCCAGCTCGGCTGCCAAATCGCGAGCGGGTTGTGCGAGGTAGTTCTTGAGATTGTTGATCACGGGGGTGGGGTCGTCTTCCCAGCTGGGATAGCCCCAATCCCACAAGCTGCTCCGCCCTCCAAACGCGCGCAGAAAGGCGCGCAGTTCCTTCAGAAAGGCTTGCCCTTCGGCAAAAGCGCCAAGCGCATGGATGATTTGGAAGGTGGGAAACCCGGCGAAACAAGCGCAGACCGCCGGCGACATGGCTGCCAGATCGCGCAGACGCCACAGCGCTCGCCCGATTTCCAGAGTCTTGTTGTCGAAACCCTGCAATAGACGGTGCGCATCGAGTTTGCTTTTGCCGGGGAAGAGGTCGCAGTAGAAGGTCTCGAATTCATCAATGGCGAACCACATTGGCGGTCCCATCAGGTTATGCAATTCGTACAGGCGCGAACCGCGCTCCAGACTTTCTTCCAGGTGCGCGCGCAAGGCTTGCATACCGGCGTTCTTCAGGTCGAACTGCTCCCAGAAAGCCCATAGCGCCTGGAATTCCGGTTTCCATTCGCGCTCCCAAACCTCCTCGAGTCGCAGAGCCACGGCGCTGACCTTCTCGCGGTTGCGCCGGGCGCGCTCCGCCAGCTCCGTGGGGTTGCCGGTGAAGGGCAGGAGTGTGGTGTAGATATAGGTGTTGATGCGGACATCGCGCCGCCGTACGATGGCTTCCTCGTAGACGGGGACGGTGCGAGCGTGCGCTGGGATTGCCATCAGTGCAGCTGCGCTGTTGAACATGGGCGTGATGGGATCGGGCATATGCTCCCGGTCGCGCGTCCAATGGTAATCAGCCCATTCGGGTGTGTGCCAGGCAACGGGAAAATCTGGCGGCGGTGTGAGCCGAATCCCATTTGCAGTCGTTGTGTGCATCGCTTCACCTCACTGTGCTTTTCTGGATCATTTTCTGATTACGCCTCTATCTTAACCTGAGCGCGTGTCTGTGGCTATGATAGCCATCACATCGCTTTCTGTGGGATTGGGGACGTTTCCACTTCGGGATAAAGCTAAGGCAATCATTATGCAAACACTTTGTCCCGCGTCCCGTTAGGGCGTGGAATGTGCCTCTGGGATTTTGACGATAACGCAACTTGGCCTATACTAGGCTCATAGGTCAAATGCCTTGCAACTACGCGCGTGTGTGTGCGTATGTTTTATGATAGAGATTTGCACCTTTATCGGATATTCTTGACAAATCAACCGATGTTTTGCATTTCACAGGAGGTTAGATCATGATGCGAAGACCTGGCGGTGAATTGGCGACGCGCCCACTGCATTTCATCTGGATTGCCGACTGTTCCGGTTCGATGTCGCAGGACG
>JAKJAC010000055.1:21030-21266 GCA_022707705.1 Chloroflexota bacterium | reverse complement strand
GAGCACCGGCAGTGGTGCGCAGAGACCCGAGGAGATGTTAAGCGAAATCGCGTGAAAGAAAATTTGTCAACATGACCAGGTGAGCGTATACTAAGGGTGTTGGTTGCTGGCAGAACGCTTTTCATGTACTGCAGAATGGGCAGATTGCATGCGACGACTGGCACTCAAGCTTTGATTAAAGGAGGCAATGATGCCAGGAGATTCACCACGTCAACCTGAAACTGTAAGGGCCGCCT
>JAKJAC010000055.1:15955-20969 GCA_022707705.1 Chloroflexota bacterium | reverse complement strand
AATGCGCGTAACTTGCTGGGGATAGGGGACAAGCCCAACGCGGAGGCAGCCTCTGGGCCATTCCAAAGCACTACAACAATTGGCGAAGTCAAAGCCACAAATGCTTACGGCAAGGTAAGTCTGATACCTCCACACAAATCACCGATGGGAGGTGCGAGATGACCACCCCGCAATGGACAGCCCGCTTTTCCGATGACACTGTCACAGGTGAAGATAATCTAGGAGTAGAAGGAGCCGCACAGGGATACCAACAATACCTTATTCCCGGCGTCATCACGACCACTGATCGGGCACGCTATTACAGTTTCTACGCCTGGGTGTTATACCGTTTTATCAATGCAGAGGGATCAAGCCGTCTACTGTCTGACTTTCGCGGCTCCTACTATCGGCGGCATGAAGTAGCCTTTATCCTGGGGTGTTTCAGCCATCACAAAGACACTGGTGGCTTGACCGGACTGGTGGGCGGTGGTAGCAACAACGGCAAGGCACGCCGGTTGTGGGAAAGCGGAGATCCGATTTCACTGGATTTCGACTACTTCAACAACAAACTGGGAGGCTTTGGGCAATACTACCGCACCGCGATGCAGGCAATGGGGATTGTGGCCGAGGCGGAACATCCACGGTGGGTCTACCGCCTGACCCGGCGCGGCGAAGCTTTGGCACAAGCGTATGAGACAGCAATTCAGGATACAACGTACTTTCGCGCCTTGAAACTGCAAGGGCAACTCACAACTCTCAGTTATGATCTCGCTACGGAATACGGCATGCACGGTTGTTTGTGCGCGCAAGCCTTGGCAAATGGTGCTGACCGTCCATTGCTGCTAGATGCCTTCTTCCGGTTTGATCAGCATGGGGATGAACAAAATTCTCATATCCGTCGTCGCCTCACATTGGGAGTCCTCCTTGACCTAACAGCAAAATCCGGCAGCGCACCTTTGCGCGAGAGACTACGTCCGTCACTCTATCTCGGGGAATATGATGCGGGACAATCTTACAGCCCCGCCCCCGTGCTCGCTGATTGGTACACCCGCTGGCGATATGTACAAGTGCGCCAAACCTATACCACGGCCTTACAATTGTTGTGGGTGGTTTTTCTCAATCATTTGCGTAGTTGCCAAGATGCCGGGCTGATGTGGGACGAGTTCATGGATTGGCTCGTCTCTCTAATCGGTGAAGAGGCCACACACCCAGTCTCCATGTATCTCGACCGATTATGTACTGAGGTGGGCCTCAATCAAGATTGGCACGCGGTTCATCCACAGTTTGAGGCCGCCTGCAAGTTGGGGACCGGCAGGGATGAGTTAAGCCTCTATACGCACGCTTTGAAGAATCGCAGCACCCCACAAATCCTCGTGCGAACAGCCGTGCGGATTTTGTGCCAGCTTTTCGTACGCTTCTATTCTGCGCATCAAGCTGCTACTCCACTCTGGCAACAATTCGCAAGCCGGCCACGCTTACCGTTGCTGCAATTCTTTGACGATATGGGTAATCGCCTGATAGATCCGGCCTGGAGTGTACGTGACCTGCTGGCATGGTTATTTCGGGAGTATATCCTGGGGCAACACGAGTTTATAGCCCTGGAAAAACTGCGCTACCAGGGCTATGACACCTTCAAGTTCCACTACCAGGATGAAGTTTTTCGATGGCCGTATGGTTCTGAATACAATGAGCCGTTGCGGTATCCGGCGCTACGGCTCGATAATGCCCTGACCCTGTTGATCGACCTGGGTCTGGTTATCGAGGAACAGACAGGCATCTGCCGATTGACCCCAGATGGACAGCATTATCTGGACCAGGTGTTGGAGGCTGCCAATGGCGCTTGATATTCTCCATAACTATCTGGAGAACGGGGAAAATTTGAGAGGTGCGGTCATCCTGACATATACTCTCAACCTGAATTTCTTTGAACAATTGGTCGCGCCGCGCCTGGAGCAAATGGGCTGCACCAACGTGCTGATCCTGACCGATCGGCGCGGGTATGATGATGCACTGGCCAATGCGGCGCGTGGTGTAAGCGGTGTGGGATCCAGGTACGTCTGTGCGCCGCTGTTGAATCCGGGCGCTGGCGTCCAACATGCCAAAGCGATTTTGCTAGTTGGGCCAGAAACGGGTCGATTGTTGATCGGTAGCGGGAATCTCTCGTTCTACGGGTATTGCCGCAACCTGGAGTTGTGTAATGTTTTCGACGTTACAGTAAAAGGCGAACGCCCAGACTCCGAGACTGCACTGTATCCCTTTGTTGTGCTCTGGCAGTTATTGCAACAACTACGGCAGGCGGGGAATCTATCCAAGGCGGCGGTAGAACGGCTGGAAGCACTGCAAGAGATTGCGCCGTGGCTCACTTTGTCGGCCCGACCTCCGGAAGGCATGCAATTCTGGCACACTCTGGAGCACTCCATCTATTCGCGTCTGGTGGAGGTCCCGGCGGTTGAAGAATTGCACATCATTGCGCCGTTTATTGAAGTCAGCACCGTGGCCGCGTTGCTCAAGCGGCTGCATCCCCGGCGCCTGGTTGTAGGGGTGGATGCACTGTCGCCTAATCTGGATGGAGCCAACCTGGCGCAGCAATGCCAGGATGTGGGCTGCACACTGGAATTGCGTGCGCTGGGTGGAGCAACGCAGGCGCGGATGCTGCATGCCAAAGCCATCATCGGGGTCGGAGCGCGAGATTCCTGGTGTTTAAGCGGCAGCGCGAATTGTACGCCACCCGCGATTTTACATGCCTGGCGCGGGAGCGGAAACCTGGAGTTTATGATCTGGCAGCGTTCCCAAGACCCTAGTGCATATCTCGATCTCTGGAAAGACGCGCAAGTCAGCGTAGGTAGCTGCGACCCGACTTTGGTTCACCCCATTCCACAAAAATCTTCAGATGGCGATCCCAATACACAGCTCTATCCAGTGCATCTACTCGACTTGCGATATGAAGACGGCCACCTACAAGGCTTTTACAAATCACGTGCTATCCCGCCTGAAACCAACCAATGGGCGTTGGAGTTTCTGCGCACACAACAGACCATATCACTCAACAGCAGCCCTGCCAACCCTTTCATCCTGAACCTGGATGGTGATATAAGCAGCAGTGAAGCTGCGCGTCTCGTGTTGACAGTCGATGGCAGGATTGTCGGTTATTCCCCTTACCATTGGATTGACCAGCCGGCGGCATTGGCCCGTTATGGGCAACGTTCTTATCACGGTCGCATCAGGGAGAGTTTGCGAACGTTCGATGGGGCCGGCAAGCTATTCGAGGAGCTGTTGAATTTCCTGTGGGAGCGGGTTGATCCTCGCGCTATTCAGAAACAGGGCGAAGAGGAAATCGCAATCGCACGCACCATCCGTAGAAGACACCAGCAAAAACTAGACAGCGAGTTCCCTGAACCACCGCCACCCGCGGATTTCATCACAGATGAGATTGTATCACTTACCTTGGGCGGATGGGTCGAGGGCTACCCGCCGTATGATCGCAGTACGTTGAGCCTTCGAGATTTGCTCTCGCTGGCCCTACTCAAATTGACCACGGAAACACAACCAGCGATCGTGGATGCGGGTGACACCGCAGAGCGAAATGACGACGAAGAAGCCTTACGCCAAGCCAAGCAAGAGGCACAGCGCAACGACGTGCTAAAGCAATTGCGCAACTATCTAATGGGCTACTGCCGTCGGTATGCCCAGCGCCTGCTTGATTTTGCCTTCGTGCAACAGGTTGGGCCGACTTTACTCTTTGAGAATCATTATACTCTCGGCAGGATTCTGCTGGAATTTGCAGACAAAGTAGATTCAAGCATTTTCTCTAACAAGGACTTTCGGGAATGTGTGTTGCTGTTGATCGGAGGATTATTCTGGCCACGTGCTGCCGGTTTAGAAGGTGCGGGGGCATGGCAAAGTTTGATCGCGGGTGACTGTACTTTGACTGAATTGCATACTCTATGGGACCAACGCCAGCTTTCTGCGCTACTGGTTCTGCTGATAACTGAGGCGTGGGGGCGAGTTCCGCATTGGCGTCAATTGCTGGGAGACGAGGCCCAAATCCAAGTCTATATGCTGGCCCAGGCATTGATCCAGCACTGCGAATTGGCGTTGTCTCCCCATTTCTGGGAGACCCTGCGCGAGACTCCCTTCGATACACAAGCAGTGTGGGGATTCCGTCATTTGAGTGATTTGTCGGATATTGATACACTGATCGTTGATTTTGCATCAATGCTTCAAAACTTCGTGCAGTTGGCGGAATACCGCACCCCTGTGGAGGAAAAGTATGTTGATCTCTTCGCCTGGTGGAAACTACGGCAACACTATCGAGACCAGACTCCAGAGGGGCAAACTTTATTAGCGCAAATTCAACAAGCCGGTTATGGCGATGAGATAAACATCCTGAAGACATTGTCACCAGATGCAGAAATACTCCCCCTTGTGGGAGATACAGAATACTGCCCACACTGTTCTATTGCTCTAACTGAGCAGGTTCTATGGAGTGTGAGACGAGGTGACATGGCGTTGTGTCCTCAATGCAATGGGGTGGCCCTGTATTGGAAACCAAAGTTAGTAGTTTAAGGTCTGAACGACAAATTAGGAGAAGGGTGCAACACAATGCAGGTTATTCCCTGGGAAAATGACACGTTTTCAGAGTAGCGATAGTGATCTGAAAGAATTGCTGCGGCTGCGAAGCCAAGGGAGGAGTTAGAGTCAGCGATTGGACAAAGTCTTGTTCCTGCCCATAGTGGTCAGATGATTTTTTTGGAACGCGGAATAATATAGTCAGAAATGGCACGAGTTCTGTGTTTTCTCCGTCCAATTTGAGGCTCCCGTTACCAATAGCAATGTGAAAGCCGTAGACATGCGCGACTCGCAGGGGGTCGCTCCATAGGCCTCAATATGTAAAGCAAAGATTCGGACCTAAAGGGGATAGCGAGAATGAATAACTTCGATCACGGTTATGCTTTGCTTATCGCCGTCGATGCCAACGCCGTCACCCGCTGGGCGCTGCCCGATGTGGCCAAAGACATCGCCGCATTGCAGGCGG
>JAKJAC010000055.1:8215-15945 GCA_022707705.1 Chloroflexota bacterium | reverse complement strand
CCACCCGCCAGGGCATCCTCGATGGCCTGGATTGGCTAGCTGAGCGCCTGCAAACGGATTCGGATGCAACCGCCGTCATCTACTTCACTGGACACGGCTGGCGCGATACTGTGCAAACACCGGCGGAATTCTACCTCATTCCCTACGATATCCGCGAGACGGGCATCCGCGCCCGGGCGTTGCGCGCTGTGGATTTTGCCGCCGCCATCGCCGAGATGCAGTCCCGCCGCCTGCTCGTGCTGCTCGATTGCTGTCATGCAGGCGGCATGGACGTCAGGGAGATCACCGAAATTCCAGAAGGCTATGTCAGCGCAGCGCCGCCGTCGGCGCTGTTCATGCAGGGCGAACCGGGCCGTGTTGCACCAGGCACCAAAGGGCTGGAATCCCTGGCGCAAGGGCGCGGGCGCGCGGTCCTGAGCGCCTCCATCGGCGAGCAATCCTCGCATATCCGCAAGGACCGGCGCATGAGCATCTTCACCTATCATCTGATCGAAGCCCTCACTGGGCACGCGCAACCACCCGCAGAAGCCTCGGAGGTTTTAGTCTTCGATGTGATGAGCTACGTGACTCGGACAGTGCCCGTGAGCGCGCAGCAGGATTGTGGACGTGAGCAGACCCCCGACTATCAGGTGAGCGGCAACTTCCCTGTGGCGCTGCTCCTGGGCGGCAAGGGCCTGGCAAAAGGCGAGCCCGCCCCCGCGCCTGAAACGTTGGACGCTGATCCTATACAACCCGCCCCGGTAATCACCGTTTCCGACCAGGACGAGCAGATTGTGGGCACGCAAACCAACATTGAAGGTGGCGCGCAAGGCCCGGCACTTCCCGGTAACTTTGATAGTTCGGGAGCGGTCGATGGCGGGAAAACGGTGGACCAACAACAACCACAGGGGGCAGTGTACAGGCCCCAAGACTCTATTAAGCAAGACTTCGACACACAAGAAGGTAGAGAAATGCGTGATACCTTCAAATCCGGCCATGCTCTCATCATCGGCGTGGGTGCCGATTTATCCACTACTGTGGACGACGCCCAGGCCCTTGCAGCCATCCTCACGGATGCGGGTCGTTGTGCCTATCCTCCGGGACAGGTACAATGCCTCACCGGTCCAGCAGCCACACGCGATGCCATCCTCAATGGACTGGATGTCCTGGCCCAGTGCGCCACCGCCGAGAGCGCCGTCGTCATCTACTTCTCAGGACATGGATACACCATCTCCACTTCGACAGACGATCTCTACTTTTTGATGCCCTATGGTTACGATCTCAACCATCTCAAAACCACGGCCATAAAAGGCACGGAGTTCGCAGCCAAACTACGCGCCATCCCTGCGCAAAAACTGCTGGTGCTGCTGGATTGCTGCCATGCGGGCGGCGTTGGCGCTGTCAAAGTTCCTGGCATCCAAGCCTTGAGCAAGGCGCCGCTGCCGGAAACCCTGACGCTGCTCCAAGAAGGGCGGGGACGGGTAATCATTGCCTCGTCACGGGAGGACGAGCAATCCTTTGCGGGAAAACCCTACAGCGTCTTCACGCTGGCATTGATCGAGGCGCTGGCAGGCGTGGGTGTAGCGAAGAAGGATGGCTTCGTCCGTGTGGCGGATCTGGCGCTCCATGCGCGTGAGGTCGTACCGGGGCGCACCAAAGGCAAGCAGCATCCGATTTTGCATTTCGAGCATGCGGATAACTACGTCATTGCCTATTATGCCGGGGGTGACGTACAGCCCAAAGGCCTGCCCTTTGCGACAGAAGCGGTGGAGATTGAGCCGGAGCCAGGCGCATGGCAGAGTCAGGTTGGCGGCTCTGGCGCACAGGCGCTGGGCGATCATGCCACTGCGTTGGGAAAGGGTGCGGCGCGAATAGGCGGCAGCGTAGGCGGGGATGTGGTGACGGGCAAAAAAGCCTCGATTGGTTCAAAGATCAAGATCAATATCGAAAATCTTAACCTCGGCCCGGCACCCTCCAATCAATCCACCGTCCGGGCCGAGGAGAGTGGCAGAGAAGGCGTCAATCAGAACAAGGCACGAGGAACGCCAGACGAACCTACCGACCCGATAAAGAAGGGATTTGATGACCCTAATACAATCAAAGGCGACCCAATCCCCCCGCAACCCACCTGTGATCCTGCCAAAGCCCTTGCCTGCTACCTAACCCACGTCATCGAGAAGAATAGCCATCTGCAACTTCAGGGCATACGCTCGGCTTCTGGGTTGGTGAGTATCGCTCTGGAAGAAGTCTACATCACCCTAACCGCAACCGTGCGCAAGACTGTCACGGATGAAGAAACCTGGGTAGAGGAAATGGCGCGCCTGGCGTCCGGAGAGGCAAAACGCCAGGGCCTGGAGCGTCCGCGCGAGAGCGTGCAGCAGGTCAAAGTGCAGGTGCAGGAGGCGCTCGCGCTGCACTCGCGCCTGGTTGTCCTGGGCGACCCCGGCTGCGGCAAGACCACGCTGCTGCGCTATCTGGCGCTCACCTTCGCGCGGGATTTTGCAGATGACCGCCGACCGCCGACTGCCGACCGCGTCTGGATCAAGGAACGCCTGGGGTTGGATGAGCGGCGCCTGCCGGTGCTGTTGCCGTTGCGCGACTTCGCCCGCTATCTGGAGCAAGAATGTCCCAACGTGGGCGCCGATGGTCCCAAATTGCTGCTGGATTACCTACGGCTCTACTTCACTAACCAGAATCTTGAGCTGCCGCCCGACTTCTTCGAGGCGCGGTTGAAGACAGGGAAGTGCGCCGTCTTCTTCGATGGCATGGATGAGGTGGCGAGCATGAGCACGCGCCAGCGTATCGCCCGCATTCTGGAGCGCTTCACGTCGGCGTATCCCGATAACCGCTATGTGGTAACGAGCCGCATCGGTGGCTACACAGGTGGGGCGCAACTGGAGGCAAGTTACGCCGTGACCACGGTGTGCGACTTCACCGACGAGGATATCGCCCGCTTTGCCCAACACTGGAACCGCGCCGTGGAGATCGTGTTGGCGGGGGCGGAAACGGACTACGCTCTCCGCAAAGCCAAGGTTGAAGCGGCTAAACTTACCAAAGCCATCCAAGAGAACGCCCGCGTGCGGGAGTTGGCCGTGAACCCGCTGCTACTCACCGTGATTGCGCTGGTGCAGCGCGAAAATGTCGTTCTGCCCAACCGGCGTGCGGAATTTTACGAAGAAGCCATCGAGGTACTGCTGATGCAATGGGACGCGGGGAAGGGTTTACCAGGCATCACGGCGCTGCAAGGGTTGGAACTTGATGCAGGCGACTGGCGAAGTTTTCTCGAACCAGTAGCGTTATGGTTGATGGAGCAGCGCTTGCAAGAGATCGAACTCTACGATCTGCGCAGACAATTAGCCCCGCCATTTCACGCGATGCTCAAAGACTGGCAGTTAACAACGAAGGCTGTGGATGGTTTTATCGCTTTGATCAACGCATGCAGCGGGCTGCTGACTGAGCGTGGACAAGGGATCTACGCCTTTAGCCACCTCGCCTTCCAGAAATACCTGGCTGCGCGAGCAGTAGCAGGAAAGGCGGGCAATGTGGCGTACGTGCTGGAGCGTCTGGGCGATTCCTGGTGGCGGGAAGTGATCCTGCTGGAAGCAGGGCACCTGGGCACCCAGGGCAAGCGTCGGGCGATGGAGTTGATTCGCGCCGTTGTGGAGCACCCGAGGGAGCCGGAACCGTACCACAACCTGGTGCTGGCGGCGGAAGCCCTACGGGAAGTGGGTCAGGCGCGCACTGAGGGCGACCTGGTGGGTGAGATTCAGGAGCGCTTGCGGCAGGCGTTTGCCAAGCCGCTGAATAGGGGCAACGACCTGACGACGCAGGTGCAGCGGCGGGCGGCGGCAGCGGAAGCCTTGGACAAGATCGAGAGTGGGGCTTATGGTGCGCAACCTGCCTTCTGGGCGCTGCCCTACGGTGAACCAGTGTGGGTGGAGATTCCGGCGGGTGAGTTCTGGATGGGAAGTGGGAAAATCACTGATGATGCAAAGTCCATTCACAAAGTCTATCTGGAGTATTATTGGATGGCCAAAACACCGATCACAAACGCGCAGTACTGGCTCTTTGTGGAGGCAACCGGGCGTGAAGCACCAAAGTATTGGGAGAACGGCAGAATCCCACGTGGGTTGGAAAGTCATCCAGTGGTCAACGTAACCTGGCATGATGCGTTGGCTTACTGTCGCTGGCTGAGCGAGGTGACAGGGAAGGCCATAACCTTGCCTTCTGAAGCGGAGTGGGAAAAAGCTGCACGGGGAGACAAGGATGAACGGGAGTATCCCTGGGGTATGGAGTGGGAAGAAGGACATTGTAACTCATCCGAATTGGGTGTGAACTGTAGCACACCGATAGGTGTCTTTCCGGAAGGGGCGAGTCCGTATGGGTGTCTGGACCTAGTGGGCAATGTGTGGGAGTGGACACGGAGTCATTGGAGAGATTGTCAGTCTAGCCCACTTGATGGGGTCGAAGACCTAGCGGCAGGAGATGATATTCCACGGATGTTGCGTGGAGGTGCATTCGACCGTGATCGATTGGAAGCGCGGTGCGCCTATCATTACTGGAACTACCCGTACCTTAGGTACAGGACCGTCGGTTTTCGGGTGTGCGTCGTGTCACGACAGGAATAAGTGGCGTACCAAGACCACTGTGGGAGATTCTCAAAGGCCACAAGTTCGACCGCACTTTGCTGCAGGGTATAAATTCAACCTTAAGAACAAGTGCCGCGAGGCTGCGGCGATAGGGAGTAGATACGGAAATGGACCGTCGCGCATTTAATGCTATCCTGGAGGCTTAACCATGCACTTTCTGCACATTGCCGATATTCATCTAGGTTACCAACAATATGGTTTGAACGAGCGCTTCAACGATTTCAGCCAGGCTTTCCTGTATCTCATGGATACCGCGGTCACCCGTCGGGTCGACTTCGTGCTCATCGCCGGTGATCTCTTTGAAAAGAGCACAGTGGCTCCCCTGGCGATGCGCGTTGCCATCGAAGGCCTCTCACACCTGCAACAAGCTGGCATTCCAGCATTGGCCGTCGAAGGCAATCACGAGCGTGCCACCTACCGCGATCAGTTCTCTTGGGTGGATTTCCTTGATGCGCTAGGTTATCTGCGCCTGCTCAATTACCGCCCACAAGATGGCTTACAGCCACATGAGGGGAATAGCGGCGCTTATGTAGATTTGCCCAACGGCGTGCGCGTTTATGGCATGAAGTACTATGGCGCAGCCACCGGGAAGGTGCTCGAGGCTTTGGCTGCTGACCTGGTCCAAGCTGACCACAGCGCTGTAGACTACGCCATCCTTATGGCTCACACCGGGCTGGAAGGGGAAATCGCCCATGTCCGGGGCAGCAGCTACGAGGAATTCACGCCTCTTCGCAAACGCATTGACTATGTGGCGTTGGGTCATTTCCACAAACCTTTTGCCATGGATAACTGGCTCTTCAATCCCGGCTCGCCAGAGACCTGCGGTATGGACGAGATCGCCTGGCCAGAGCGTGGCGCGTACCTGGTCGAAATCCTGCCGCGCCGCCAGCCCAAACATCTTGCACAATTGCTTCCCGTGCCGCGCCGCCCTTTCCACCGCTTCACGCTTACCGTGGACCTCTTAACCAACCCACAAGCCGTCTATGATGCAGTCACTCACCTGATTCAGCGTGAGACACCCAGTGTGATCCGCGAACCGCAGCCCATCATCGAGTTAACCCTCACCGGTAAGCTGCCCTTCAACCGTTACGATCTCGACCTTACGCACATCCAGCATTTGCTCGCGGAAGCCTGGATGCCGCTGGGCCAGCCGCATGTAGTCAATAAAGCCACCCCTACCGAATTTGAAGTCAGCGTGAGTTATGAGGGCGGCCGCCCCGAGCTAGAACAGAAAATCCTCCAAGAATTACTGGCTCGCGATATCCGCTATCGCTTCAATGCCGCCGCCTGGGCCGAGGGAGCACTGGAACTCAAACGGCTAGCGCTAGCTGGCAGCCCACCGGAGGCAATCGTGGCGCACCTGCGCCATCTGCGCGCTGATTTGATTCCCCCGGAGGAGGTGTGAGATGCAGATCGTGCAAGTAGACCTCGAAAACGTCAAGAGTTACGCCCGCGCCAGCATCGCCTTCGCACCTGGGACCAATGCCATCTGCGGACAGAACGGCGCAGGCAAGAGTACGCTGCTGGAGGCTATCGGTTTCGCATTGTTCAATTATCTCCAGGTGACACGATCTGAATTTGTCCGTGAGGGGGAGAAGACGGCTATCGTTACGGTCCACGTCATCGGCGCGGACGAACGGCTCTATCACGTCGTGCGCAAGTGCGGGAGCAGTAACCAGGTCTACATCTACGACCCTGAACTGGAACAGAAACTCGCGGAAGGTAATACCGATACACACGATTGGCTGCACGAATTCCTGGGTGTGGATGAGGCAAGTGACCTGACCACACTCTTCCGCGATGCGGTCGGCGTGCCACAAGGGTTGCTCACAGCGGCTTTCCTGGAGACACCAGCTCGTCGCAAGGATGTCTTCAATCCTCTGTTACGGGTAGATGAGTATGAACGGGCGTGGGATGCGTCACGCGGAGCCAAGAGTTGGATTGAGAAGCGTCTTCAGGAATACGAGAAGCAGATTGCCGGGCTGGAGGCTGAGGTGCGCGCGCTACCTGAGCGCGAGGCGGCATTGAGGTCGCTCGAAGAGCTCCTTGGTGCCGGTGAAGCGCGCCGGGCTGCAGTAGAAAGCGAACTGAGCGCAGTCACGGAACGCAAATTGGCGTTGGAGGCGCTCAAAGCGCGGTTGGAGGATCTGGAACGAGCCGTACTGCGGACTGCGGGCGAGCAGCAAGCCCTTGCCGCACGGTTGAAGGAGAGCCAGGCTGCACTCGAACGAGCTATGGCAGCGCAGGTTGTGATAGCAGAAACGGAAGCAGGGCATCAAGCCTATCTCGTTGCACAGTCTGAGTTAGCAGCCCTGGAAAGTAAACGTGAGGAGCGGGATTCACTTCATACTGCACGGCAGCAGGTAGAGAAGCAGCTGGCTCAAATCGAAGCAAAATTGGAGAGCCTGACTCAAGAGCTGGGGCGAATCGCTGAGGCCGAGAGTGAGATGCAAGCTCTGCACCCGCAGGTAGAGGAGCAGGAACGCGCAGAAGCGGCTCTGGGAGACGCCCGCTTGGCTGCTGACCGGCTTATCGCGGCGCGGCAAGCGCTATCTGAAGCCCAAACGCAGCAACTGGGCTTGCAGCAACGGCTGACGCAAACCCAGGCTGGCGTAGCGGAGCGGGCGCAAGTCGAGGTCGAATTCAACGCAGTGCAGGTTGCTCTCACCCCCCTCGATGCGGAACATGCGCAACTCGCACAGGTTATAGCTGCGCAACAAGCAGAGCAAAAGAGCTTGGGTGACCAGCAAAAGCAGGTTCAGAAGCGAATTCAGCAAGCTGAGCGCGCTCTGGTTCAACAACAACAGCACCTAACGGAGTTGGAAACACACCTGTTACAGGTACAGCAAGGGCTGACCGAACGGCAACAAGTCGAAGTGGAGCTGGCGGAGGTTCGCAGTGTCCTGGATACCCTCGAAAGCCAGCGAGTGGCGCATATCGAGACGGTCGAAGCCCACAAAGCCGCTCTGCAGCCACTCGAGACGCAAATCGTTGCGTTGACCACCGCTGCAGGTGCACAATGCCCGGTGTGCGAAGGCCTGCTGACACCCGAGCACCGCACAGCGTTACTGGAACGCCAACAGCTGCGCCGGGCGGAATTGG
>JAKJAC010000055.1:2965-8205 GCA_022707705.1 Chloroflexota bacterium | reverse complement strand
AACAAGCCGATGACAAATCGCGGCGCAAGCAGGAGAAAGTGCTGCGGACTTTGCAGGAACGACTACAGACTTTGCCCCGTCGCGATGAAGTTGAGGCTCTGGATACGCAGATTGCGGCACAAAAAGGCACGTGTGCTGAGCACGAGACAGCGGTGACCGAGACGCAGGCCGAACGCGTTGCGTTGCAGGCGCGGTTGGCGAGTTTGGAAACCGAACTGAGCGCCGCGCAGACCAGACATCAGGAACTCACCGCGGCGCGAGCGGCGCAACAGCAGGTGCGCGATACGCTCGCACAACACCTGCAAACGCTGCCGCGCCCGGTTGAGGTTGAGGCATTGCAAGAACAGGTGGTGCGTTTATCCACCACCATCGCGGAAAAACAAGCCACAGTTGCAGACTTGTCCGGCGCGCCGGAGGAAGTCGCCCGCCAGGAACAGGTACTAGCGGCGTTGGGCAACCCGCGCCAAGCTTACCAGGGTGCGTCAGCCATTGCCAGACGGCGCGGTGTTGTGGAAAAACAGCAAAGCCAGGCTGAGCGGCAGCAGGAAGAGCACACAACCTCCCTTAAGGAGCTGGAAACCGCCCTGGTCGCCTACGCAGGGCTGGATGACCAGATTGCAGCCACGCGGACAACGCTCGCCGAACATACACGAGCATACCAACGTTACCAGGAACACATTCGCGAAGCTGAGGCCGCAGCCGAACGCCAGGCCGCCGTCAATGTGCTTACGGAACAAGTCGCCACGGCGGAAGCTGCCCACGCAGAGCAGGTAGCTCTGCGAGATGCCATAGCCCGCGAATATGACGCTGAGGCTTACGCTCAGATTGCGGCACAACATGCGGCGCTGGGTCAGGAGCTGGCGGGCCTGAAAGCACAATTGCAGGAACAGCGCAAACAGCAGACTGGGCTTCAAGCCGAGATTGCGCGCTTACATGAGGTGCAAGCACGGCTATCCACAATCCGCGCAGAACATGCCGAGCATCGGGAATTGCTAACGTTGCTGGAGTACCTGCGCCGCACCCTGCGAGATGCCGGTCCGGAGATCACCAAAGCGTTGGTAGAGGTTATCTCGCTCCATGCCGATCAGCTCTACGCCGACATCATGCAGGATTACAGTGCACGCTTGCGCTGGACCGACGACTACGATATCGTTCTCAACACCGAAGGGCGCATGAGAAGCTTCCAGCAGCTTTCGGGCGGGGAGCAAATGGCAGCGGCCTTAGCTGTGCGACTGGCTCTGTTGCGCGAGATCTCAGCCATTGATGTAGCCTTCTTCGATGAGCCAACGGCTAATCTCGACCGCGACCGCCGGGCTAACCTGGCGGCGCAGATCCTCAACGTCAAAGGCTTCACCCAGCTCTTCGTCATTAGCCACGATGATACCTTCGAGGAGGACACAGATCATGTTGTGCATATCGTCAAGCGCAACGGCTCGAGCGCGGTAGACATGGAGGCACGGGCCTGATGTTCCACCGTGAGCGCGTTATCGCCGCCCTGGAGGCTAAAGCCGACCGCTTTGCCGGTTACGACGCAGAGTTGCACGACGCTTTACAGGCTTACATTAAAGCGCTGGAACTACTGCGCACTCTCAGTACAGCAGAACTTGAGGCGCGTCTGGCAGGCGTCCCCTGGCCAGGCGCCCGACCGACTGAGGAGCACGCGCAGTATCCAGATTTAGTTGTGCCCTTTGCACCGGGAAAAACCTGGCAGAATCACGCCCAGGCGCGCGCCTGGGCGCTGCAGATTCTGTCCGCAGTGCCGACTATCGCGGTGGATGGTTCCCAGATTACCCCCAGCAAGGACTTCTCCGTGCCAGTAGGGGCTGTGCAGTTGGGGTGGTTTGTCAACCCCCATGTAGCAGACGCACCCTATATCAAAGATATCGCCTTCGAAGTGTTAGCGCCCGATGAACTGGCCGATGAGGACGATGGTGCAGACGGCTTCCCTGATTGGCGCGTGAACTTGCGGCGCTTCACGGGAGAGTGTGAGCGACTGATAACGTTGATGGCCGATCATCATACTGCGCCCGTAAAGCCAGTATGCTTCTTTGACGGCTCGCTGATCCTCTCCTTTACAGCGCAGATGCGGCCAACGCACCAACAGCAGTACCTTCAAGCAGTGATGGCACTGCTTGAGGCTTCGGAGTCCCATCGGGTGCCGCTGGTGGGCTACATAGATACCAGTTATGCCAACGATCTCGCCGCGATGTTGGATGTGCTGCGTGGTCAGCGAAGCGCACAGCGTATCAGCGATGGAGCGCTGTTACGCGAGCGGCTGACCTGGGGCGACCGCAGCACCGCCTGGATCTGCGCCCGCGACGATAACGTGGAGCCGGTGGGCGGCTGCAAGTATTATGATGAGGTATGCTTCACCTACCTCAAGACCACAGCCGATCGCCCGCCAGCGCGCCTGGATATACCCCGCTGGCTGTTGGAGGCCGGGGAACTGGAGCACACACTGGATGTAGTGCGCGCTGAATGCGTGGTAGGCAACGGCTATCCCTACAGTGTGGAAACCGCCGATGCCGTGGCGGTGATTACCATGCAGGATCGGGAACGCTTTTACAGGACATTCCAGGAGTTTGCAGAGAAAGAGGGCTTGCCGCTACGGTTGTCGCTCAAGGCGTTGAGCAAGAAGGGGCGCAGAACATGATCGCGAAGATTTCTTGGAGCTACTCACAAGCACTGAGGAGACAGAGAGAATGGCTATAGGCAAACTTGTTAAATCCAATACGCATACCGACTATGTCTGCCAAATCTACGGTCCCGGCGAGATTGAGAGGCTGCCTGTACCTGTGGATTACGCTTTCGGAAATTTCGTCCGCATCCCACTGGGCGCGGGCTATGGGTATCTGGTCGGCGTGATCTACGACACCATGCTTCTCAACCCGGATTTCGGCAACCTCGGACCGCGCCTTTCGCCGCCCTCCGATCTTGCCGTTTTCTCGCCTGATTATCTGGCAGAGAAGGTCACGCTGGTGGGCATCACCGCTGTGGGCATGATTTCACCAGCGGACGTCCCCACCCACGGCATTCCTCCACTAGCCGCGCAGATCGACACCCTGGTAGAGCGTATGGATGACGCCGCTGTGCGTGTTTTCCATCAAACGCCATCAGGCAACGTACAGGTAGGTTACGCCCCGTTGCTGCTGGCATCGGGCAGCTCGTTAGCCGGGCATCTGCTATTGCGCGTGCTCGCGCGTTTGGAGCAGCTCTTTCCGGCGCAGTCGTCGCCGCTTGCCGTGCTCCGCAATGAATTGATCTGGCAAACTACCATCGGCCCGTTGGGAGGTGGCGCATGAACAACCATACACCTCTGGGCATCACCCGCGGCCCGGGCGAGACGTCTCACGAGTATACTTTCATCACGGCAGATCGCGACGAGACCGCGCGGGCGGGAGAGTTTGTTACCTATGCCATAACCATCGCAGGCGAGGCGCGGGAAGTGCTAGGGCGCATTACCGGAAGGCGTCCGGTACGGCTGTTCCCCAACGGCTTTCTTGCCGATCCCAATGTACCGCCGGAAGCCGTTGCCACACTCATCGGCTACAACGGGCAAAACCACGACCTGTTTGAGATTACCGTCAACATCCTGGGGTATTACGATCCAGCGCTAGGCGACTTTATCAACCCCCGTCTCCCGCCGCGTCCGGGCACGCCCATTCAGAAAGCCGCAAGCGACTTACTAGCACATGTCCTCAGCAAACGCGCGATGGGGCAAACCGGGGCAGCGCACGTCGGCTCGTTGCTCAGCCGACCTGCTGATGAGGTACCCATTGCCATTGACCTGCGCGCCGTTACCAGCACCCATCTGGCCGTGATTGCCAGCACCGGCGCAGGCAAGAGTTACCTGGCGGGAGTGCTCATCGAAGAGCTCATGCATCCGCGCAACCGGGCTGCCGTGCTCATCATTGATCCGCACGGGGAATATGACACCCTTACCCAGCTGCAAGGACACCGCGAGTTTGCTGCGCCAGATGGCTACCGTCCACGGGTGGAGGTGATTCGGCCAGAAGATGTCAAGGTGCGCACATCCTCATTGACGTTGGCAGATTTGCGCTATCTCCTGCCCGAACTTTCTGAGCGAATGCATTACGTCCTGGGGAAAGCCTTCGGCATTGCTAAACGCAAGTTCGGCGAGAAGTGGACTCTGGCGCAGTTCCGCCTGGCTATTGGCGAAGCGGAAAGAGAAATCAGCGGCAAGAAGTCACCGGAAGAAGAATCTGAGGCCCTGGCAAAAGACGACTATGGCACAGCAGGGGCCGTGATCTGGCGTGTGAATTCCCGTCTGGAAGGATCTCGGATTTTCGACGATTTGGAGAGCCTGCCGTTGGCGCGGCTTTTCCATCCAGGGCAGTGCACGGTCCTGCAACTCAACGAAGTGGACCAACGCGAGCAACAGGTGGTAGTGGCAACGCTATTGCGGCGACTGCTCCAGGCGCGCATGGCAACGGAGAAACGCCAAACCAAGCAAGGCGACGATGATTACCTGCCCTATCCGGCCTTTGTGCTCATCGAGGAAGCGCATAATTTTGCGCCAGCCTCGGCGGATCTGGTCAGCTCGCAGATTCTCAAGACGATACTCTCCGAGGGGCGCAAGTTTGGTGTGGCAGTGGGCCTGATAAGCCAACGCCCCGGAAAACTCGATGCCGACGTGCTCTCGCAGTGTATGACGCAGTTCATCCTACGCATCGTCAATCCCATTGACCAGAACCGCGTGGCAGAAAGCGTTGAAAGCGTGGGCCGCGATCTGCTCCGCGAATTACCAGCGCTTTCCAAAGGACAAGCCATCATTGCCGGAGCGGCAGTGAACACTCCAGTCTTGTGCCGTGTACGGCAACGCCTTACCACGCACGGCGCGGAGGACGTGGACGCGCCTGCCCGCTGGGGCGAGTGGTTTGAGGGCGGGCAAGATCAGCGCCAGGCGCGGGATCAGGCACTTCCGGCAGAGCACCCGCGCGGACGGAATACGCTATTCAAGACGTGATGCGCTTTGCACCAGGGCTGTATGGCCACGTTCGGCAAGCGTTGCGGGCCGGGCAAAGAAAGAACAGCCCTGACTCCCGCGCTACGTGCCGAGGCATGCTCCCTGAGCCGGAGCCGCTCCTGGCGCTGGCGGTAGGCGTAAGGAGCACCGTTATGCCGCGTCTGCAGATAGTTTGGTCGCACTGTGGGTCGGGGTATGGCTTATGGATGAGTATTCCGGGCCATCTGAAAATCGAACTGGAGGAGGAGCGGAT
>JAKJAC010000055.1:0-2955 GCA_022707705.1 Chloroflexota bacterium | reverse complement strand
GTTGACCGCCGCTTTATCGCGATCATGAAACTCTATTACAGCACTGAAGACCAACCACTTATCCCGCAGGAAGAGCTCCCTGCGATATACCGCGCTGCCGAGGCGATGCTGCCCACAATCACCGCCAAGGATATACGGGCGCTGGCGGTGGACTTCGAGGCCCAATACCCGCAAATATCCGGTGCGCCAAACGAGCTCGAAAAGCGCTGCCTGGACTGGAGCGAGATAGTGAGCTGGGGATTGCGGGTTGCGGATAGCTTTGGGCATACCGCGCTGGTGGAGCGGATTCTGGCGCACGTGCAATCGGACGCCACGTTCGAGTTCTACCTGGCTGAGAGTTTCCTGGTTTTTGCCTTCGAGGTGGAATCCGGCACCCTCAATACGCGGAACTACCGGCTCAACGCCATCTCGTCCACGTTGGAACATTACATCCTCGAAGTGCTCCACCGGCGGCTGGAAACCACCACTGTCCGCGCGAGTGGTGGGCCGTGGCTTTTCTGATGAACCGGCTGGCCGCGTGGTTGCCATTATCCCCCTCCGCTGATACCTATCTGACCCAGGAAGAGGCTGTGACCCTGATCAATGCCGTCGAACGGCGGCAACTATTCAATCCCGTGACCACCCTTCCTTGTCTGCAAGCCGTAGCTGAAATCCGTGCGAAACGCCAGCGAATAGAGCATTATTGGAGCGTCAAAGACCATCTGCCGGAGACTCTGGCCCATATGCCAAGGTTGCCCATAGTTCCTGAACCGTTCTCAGAAACGCCGCTATCCACATCCGAGGAGGACACGGCCCCACCGCCTCCTTGAGGCTGGCGCTTCTTCACTCCCCCAGCTCACCCGTTCGGTCGCCGCCTGCAAGTCCGCCTCTGAAGGCGTCGTACACAACCGCGTGGTTTCCAGGCTGCCGCGGCCTGTTTTTGTGTCCGTCCTTTCTTTCGTTCGCGCATCATAATCCGCACTTGGGCGTCGGTTGTCGTCATTTCTGGGCCTCCTATGGCCCAGTTTACTCTGACTTCCCCGAACTCCGAGATGAAGGAAGGCCATCACGCGTAGCACCTGCGTTGCAGTCGTTCTCTACGGGAGCGTAGACGTTTGCCGGAACCTCTTCCGCAGACGGGGATGGCTTGTGTCCCCAAAAGATTCCACCCCGGTAGGGTCTCGGCAAGCGCGATGTTGCCCGTATCTTGTACGGTAGGCGCGCACACTACAGTTGCAGTCTGCGCGGTAAGTAGTGTTGCTGAGGATCGATTTTCACAACAATTGGGAACCACGGTACTCGCACCACTTTATAACGTCCTGATAACCCCTCATTCACTCATGGCACCAGGGATGAATGATGAATGATTGCATCCCGTAGGGGTCACCGCTCCAGCACCGTCCAGCGCTCAACGCCTTGCTCTAACGCCTCCAGGCTCCCCACCCTGATTGTGCCAGCGGGCCATCCCCACCGTCCCGTTTCTATACGGAGCAAGCGCACCTGCTTCTCGCGGGCTTGTTCGCTGAAGACAATCAGCATCAATCGCCCGTAAAGTTCCACCGCTTTGCGCCATTTGTCGCCGTTTCGCCCATCCACTTCACGTTGGACTTCCACGGGCCACAACTCACCATGCAGTGTAGCAGTCAAGTCCGGCTCCGCCCGCGTACCCCACGGATCGGATTCATCGTACAGCCGCGCCTGCGGCTCCACATCGACCTCGAAACCGTTAGCCGTTAGCCAGTGTTGCGCCTCTAGAATCCCCACCGCATGTTCGACGCCTTTATGTTTTTGTACCAATTCATCCAACTCACACGGCACTGCCTTGATCCTGAACGCCATCTCGGCCCACGTCTGACCCCGTTCCGTGAGCCGTAGCAGTTGACGTCCACCACCGGCGCGAGGTTTCCACTGCTGCGCCTTCCCATTCCACGTGAAATCCGTCAGTAGCTCCGTTTCCTTGAGTCGCTTCAGCGCATTGCGCACCCCGTTTTCATGCTCCGTCCAGCCGTCTGCGACAATACGCGTGATAACATGCCAGCTGCGCGCCAGACCCGTGACAGCGATCAGACGTAGGATCTCCTTGTCGATCTTCGAACGTACCGTCACCGTCTGTGCAGGAATGGTCACGCTCGCGGGCGCTGCTGCCAGAGCACGCTCGCGCCAGGTCGCGCATTCAGCCTGTGTCGCGCCGAGTTGTTTCTCCAACATCGCCACCTGTGCCCGTAACGCCTGCGCTTCATGGCTCAGACGCGCGTTCTCATTCACGAACGTCCTGACCCCGCTCGCTCGCTCGGCATCATCCAGCATGTAGTATGCCATCTCCATCTCAGTTAGCGTGTGGCTCAGTACATCCAGGATGACCGGCATCGCATACGGGCGTCGTGATGGCTTGGTGACACTGTGCAGCGCCTTGATCATCCTATCGCGCCATGACGTGGCATCATGTAACTCGTTCTTGTCAGTACCAGCGAAGGTGCGCCAATTCCAGAAGACATCGTTTATCCGACGTGTTAGCTTATCAATATCTCGCGTTGTCAGTTGTGTTATACCGTTCTCCATGCTATAATCTCCTTGTCCGAGGGAGGCTCACTACCGCAGACAAACCATGCTCAGGGCAGTTCGGTGGCTTCCGGCCCCAGTTGGCCCTGTCTCACTGGCGTGACCTCGGCCTGGCCCCGCACTACGCGGGGCCTTTTCGCTCATCATTCATCGGTGGTGCGATGAGTGGAAATGGGATTATCAGAGAATAATCCCCATATCCGACCTTATGCTGTCAGCACCAGTCCGGACCTAAACGAAGGACCGTCGAAGATTAGAACCTTCCACATGCGCTCCAGTACGCGGTCGAGAATCGCAGGCGGCATGATTGCGGCGACTTGGTTGCTGTCCAAGTTGTAGTTCAGCGTGATTACAGTTGGTAGACACTCGTTGTAGCGCCTGTTGAGCACTTTGTATAGAACCTTTTGGGTCCAATCC
>JAKJAC010000054.1:2862-21615 GCA_022707705.1 Chloroflexota bacterium | reverse complement strand
GCTCACAACGCCAAGTATCTACCAGAGGGCGGTTTTGTTCAAGTGCAAAACCGCCCCGAATTTTGTCTAAACTCGAGACCAAACCAACCTTTGATCTTCCCAACAATTCGTCCTATACTCACGGGTGTGTTTCATCTTTGGGGGAAAAAGTAAGCCGATTGTCATATAAAAGATTTCTCTTTGATTGACTTTTTGCGGTGAGTACCGTCCCGCTGCAAAAAGTCAATTTTCTCCTGCGCCCCGTAGGGATGGTTGAGTTTTTTCCCCCGTCGCGGAACGCACCCATATTCAGCGCCTGCATTGCCCATGAAATGGGTTATGCTATAATGAAAGCTAAGCGGTAAAAACTGCTGAACACACCGGCATCGTCAATGCGTGAGTTTGCTGATGGTAGTTTTCGAGCCTGTACTTTTAGTTGCTGTTTTAACTGGGGGTGCAAATATGCCTAACAGGCAAGTCGTCGAACTGCGTAACCGGATTATCGGCGTGGTGCTCCGGGGCGCACGCGAACGCGCGCGTATGTCTCAGGAGGAGTGCGCTGAAGTTTTGGGTTTGACCCCGGAGCAATTGGCAGCTTACGAAGCAGGTGAGACCCCGATCTCCTTGCCGGAGATGGAGTTGCTGGGACGGTTTCTGGCGATACCTCTCCATTCACTCAGGTCTGAGCGCGTGACAGTAGATGAATCCCGCGCGCAACTGCCGCGCCCGGAGTATTTCTTGCCTCTGCGGCATCGTATCGTCGGCATTCGCTTGCAGCAGGCACGCATGGAATCAGGACGCAGCCTAGAGGACCTGGCGGCATTATTGGAGTTACCTGTGGAGACACTGACGTCCTATGAATTTGGCGAAGTCGCCATGCCCTTGGCTGAACTTGAATTGGCGGCGCGAGCATTAGGCGTGTCGCTAGATGCCTTTGGCGATCGCGATAGCCATGTCGGTCGCTGGCACATGCTGCAAGCCGATTTTGAACGGTTCTCGGAATTGCCGGATGCGGTGCGCGAATTTGTCGCGCGCCCGATCAACCTGAGTTATCTGGAGCTGGCGATGAAACTGGCGCAGATGCCGGCGGGTTCATTGCGGCAAATTGCTGAAGCGTTGCTAGAGATTACATTCTAAGGGTGGGTGCATGATGAACGCAGATGAACTTCAAAAAGAAGGCTTGCGGTTGTTTCAGGAGGGTCTTTATGATGAGGCGGCGCAACGTTTCAGTGAGGCGCTAGAGCATTTTGCTGAAGAGGGCCGGGAAATTGAGGCGGGCGAGATGCTGAACAATATTGCGCTCATACGACGCAAACAGAGCCGTTGGCCAGAGGCGGTGGCTTCTTTGGAAGAAGCCCGCCGGGTTTTCGTTCGCCTTGGAGATAAATCGCGCGAGGCGCAAGTCCTCGGCAATTTGGGGAGCGTGTATGCCTCGATGGGGCGGCGGGATGAAGCCATCCCCGCCTGGCAGACTGCCATCGCGACTTTTGCGGAATTGGAAGATAACCAGCGTCAAGGCGAAACCTTGCTGGCTTTAGGGGTGGCGCTATTCAAAAACGGACAACGCGAGGCGGGCTTCGCTGCGTATCAAGCGGGCATCCAGTTGGTCGAAAACCCCACTCCCATGCAGAAGTTCACCCGTATGTTGCTGGCGCTTCAGATGCGTGTTTTTGGGGTGCGTTAGGTACTTCTGAGGCTGTATTGTTTCACGTGAAACAATACCGTTTTTTTAACTTTGTGTGTGACGATCTGGTGGCATTGTTTGCGGCACAAACTTGAATTCCGAACGCTGGACTGAGTGCGTTACGGAGGAGGGAGGCATAACATGCAGGTCGTGTTGAAGCATGATGTTAAGGGGCTGGGTAAGGCTAACGAGGTGAAGTCTGTATCCGAAGGCTATGCGCGGAATTTCTTGATTCCACGTGGGCTGGCGATTCCTGCTACCAAAGAATCACTCGAGATGGTGGCGCGCGAGCAGCAACATGTGACGACGATTGCTGCACAACAGCGCGCTCGCGCTGAGGCAATGGCTGCCCGGCTCAAAGACAAGCCGCTTCTTTTCAAGGTTAAGGCAGGCGAGACTGGCCGCATGTATGGCTCTATCACGGCGAAGGACATTGCTGAGGCAATTGGCAAGGCGCTGGGCGCCGAGTTTGACAAGCGGATGGTCGAGTTGGAGCACCCGATTCGGCAAACCGGCGTGCACCTGGTAGAGCTCAAATTGCCTGCCAATGTGACGGGGCAAGTGCAGGTTGTTGTGGAAGCGGAGGATCAATGACCGAAGGCTTGGGGTTGTGGTTGCGCCGTGCTCGTGAGACGCGCCAGCTTAGCCTGGAGGACGTCGAGAAGCAACTACGGATTCGGCGCCGCTATCTTCAAGCGCTAGAGCTGGGAGATTATTCTGCGTTGCCCGGGCAAATTCAGGCGCGCGGTTTCCTGCGCAACTACGCGCGTTTCCTTGGTGTTCCGGTGGAGGAGGCGCTTGCTCGTTATGAGGCAGAGGTCGAAGGTCGCCCTCTGCAGCCTCGCGCACGTCCGGTCCCCGATGAAAACCGCAATCCAGACATAACCCGTCCTTCCGTGTTCCCTTCTCCACCTTCTGAGGAAGAGGAAACGCACCCGGCTTCAACCATGCCTAAAACTCTCATGCCGATTTTGTTGGGGGCGATGGGATTGTTTTTGTTGATTACGATAGGGGCTTTTATCTACCTGCAATTTATGGAAGCACAACCGCCGGTCGTTGCGCCAACGCCAACGCTGGAACAGGCTACAGTTGCTGCTCCTGTTGCTCCCACGCAACAGGTCTTAACCAGCGGTGATTTTGTCCCTAATCTTGATGGAACGGTGACCTTGCGACTCAGCCCTACGCAGCATGTATGGGTGCGTTTGGTCGCGGATGATAACGTGATTTTTCAGGGAATCGCGACACCGGGACAGCCTCTGGAGGCTTCGGCGTCCACACAAGTTCAAGTGGAGACCGGCAATGGCGGTGCGTTTGCCCTCTCTGTCAATGATGTAGACTGGGGAACTTTGGGGGATATTGGGCAGGTCGTGCGTCGTGCATGGTCCCCTCAAGGTGAGATTGCCCTTCAGGTGCCTTGAGCTTTATGTCCACGAAATCTGTCTCTCGAACCCGTTCGATGCCTCGTTTTTACCTCACTTCATTGGGCTGCCCAAAGAATACGGTTGACGCGAACGGCATCGCATTCCTTCTGCAGCGCGCGGGGTATCGCCCCGTAGCGTATGCGGAACAAGCTGATGTGATTATCGTCAATACCTGCGGCTTCATTGCCGATGCGCGCCGCGAATCTCTCGAAACCCTGCAGTCTCTCGCCGCTGAACTGCGCGAAGACCAACAGCTTATTGCGGCAGGATGTTGGGCGCAGCGTGATCCGGAGCGTCTGATGTCATGGATACCGGAGCTAGCGGGTGTTTTAGGAACGCGCTCCTGGGCGACGCTGCCGGAGCTGTTAGGACAGATTAAGGCGCGCCGGCAACGGTTGGTGCTCACCGAGAAACACGCGATGATTCTGCCGGAGTCGGTGGGGGCGCCGGGCTATGCCATAGCGGGGCGCAGCGCCTTCCTCAAAATTGCCGATGGTTGCAGTCGCCGCTGCGCTTTCTGTGCTATCCCTCTCATCAAGGGGGATATGGTGAGCCGCTCGATTGACGCGATCGTGAAGGATGCTCAGCGGCTGCGCGATAAGCAGGTATTGGAACTCAATCTCATTGCGCAGGATAGCACCACCTATGGGCGCGATTTGGGGTATGCCGATGGGCTGGCCGAATTACTGGAGCGCCTGGTTGCCGTGCTGCCCGAATCTTCCTGGTTGCGCGTTTTGTACATGTTCCCCGGGCAAATTACGTCCCGCTTGATAGAGGTGATGGCATCGCATCCGCAGGTGCTGCCCTATGTGGATTTGCCCTTACAACATGCGCACCCAGATGTCTTGCGTCGCATGAACCGTCCCTCAGATATTCAAGAGGTGCGGCAGACATTGGCAGAATTACGCTCGCGAATTCCCCACGTGTGCCTGCGTACGACGCTTATCGCTGGTTTCCCGGGCGAAACTGAGGTCGAATTCCAAGCGTTGCTGGATTTCATTCAAGAGCAACGTTTTGACCGGTTGGGCGTCTTTACGTATTCGCACGAGGAAGGTACGCCGGCGGCGCGTTATGAGGATGATATCCCTGAGGACACTAAGGCAGCTCGTCTGGATGCGCTGATGATGACGCAACAGGCTATCTCACTGGAGCGCAACCGCGAGCAGATTGGGCGGACTCTGCCGGTATTGCTTGAGGGGACTGATGCGAACCTGACGGTGGGGCGCAGCTATCGCGATGCTCCCGAGATTGATGGATTGGTACTGATTGAGCAACGGGTAGCAAAAGTGAATCGCATGGCGATGGTAAAGATTACCAATGCTTTGGAGTATGACTTAATCGGTGAGTTGGTGGGTGAGACAGCTGATGTTGCGCCATAATTAGCGCAGCATGACGCTATTGGGGTCGAGGAAATCTCCCGCATTATCCAGCGCCTTGCTCACCAGGACTGTGGGTGGTTCTTCGACATGCCAGCGTTGTTTGATTGCGAGCGCCACCGCTTGAATATCCTGGATCTGCTCTTCGGAATCTGCCATTGCTCCTGCTGGCTGAAAACCCAATAGCAGGGTTCGTAATACTGCATGGTCCTCTGTTGCCCACAGCGTTGTGAGCGTTTGTCCTGGAAGCCCGCCGGTCGTAAGCAGAATACTGTGTAGCGCCTCTTCCCAATCACGCAGGAATGGGGCGGCATTATGCCAGGGCACAGCTGCAGTCAGGTCCGTTGCCAAAACTCGTTGCATCCACAACTGCCGGAGCAATACCCACTCTTGTGCGTAATCTGGCTCACAGAGTTGCGCATCGCCACCGCTCATCTGCAGTGGCTTTTCGCGGAGAAGCTCCTCTATCTGGCGCCGGGCGCCGCTGACCTCCTCGCGTGTCCCTTCGAGAGTGAGCAGCAACTGAAACTCGGCTGTGGTGCTGCCAATCAGGTTGCGTAACAACTGGCGTATCGAAGAACTCGAGGCATTGCTGAAGAGCGATAGTTCACGCGCGTTCGTGATGCGGGCGGCAGCAAATCTGATCCCGACACTGCGTAAAATCTCCAGCGCCGCCAGTGCTTCCGCTATGGAGCTCCGCGCGATGATCAGGTTGAGTTGCTCTTGGGGCGCGGGATGTAAACGCAGGGTGGCTTCGGTGATGATGCCCCATGAGCCGTAAGTCCCCAACATCAAGGAGCGTTCATCAGGAGCGCCAGGGCGGGATGAGAGGCGTATGGGTCCCGCCGGGCATAATGCCTTGATTGCCAGAACATTTCTGGATAAGTCGCCGTAGCGCAGCGCTTTGGCGCCGATGTTGTTAGCGGCAATGGACCCTCCAGTTGAAGCTGTCATCCAGGGATAACATTGCCCGGTGGTCAGCTTGTGTGTGGCTAGTGACTCTTCAAGTGGCGCCCATGCCACACCTGCCTGTGCCCGCACCCACCGCTGTTGGGGTGAAACTTCCAATATGCGGTTCAGATATCGCAAATCCACCACAATGTAGGGTGCTGCCTCGGGGTGTTTGTGATAGTAAGGGTGACTTCCCCCACCCCAGGGCAATAGCCGTAACTCGCGCTCTTCAGCCCATGTCAGCAGCTGGGCGATTTCCTGTTCGCTGTTGGGAAAGGCAACTGCTGCGGGCGCCGGCATAGCAGCTGCTTGTGAGACCTGTCTCGTGTGGCAAAATTGTGGACTATAACGCTGAAGAGTTTCTGCATCACAGGTGACGCGCGCAGGTTCCAGGAGTTGCTGGAGCGATAACTGCAGCGCTTCTTCGAGTGGAATGATGTGGGATGTGGCAGGTGGGCTTTTTGGGGCAGGTACGACGGGCAATTGTGGCAGCAGCTGTCGTAACGCTGCCCAAAACTCGTTGAAATCGCGCACTGCGCCTGAGGTTGATGTTGGGGACGTACTCATTCGGTCGTCTCTTGCTCCAAATCACAGATTAGCGAGAGCATCTCGCTCAGAATCATAGCAGTGGCGCCCCAGACATAGTCCCCTGCGAGCGTATAGCTTGGAAAAGTCAGGGTCCGTCCATTCTGTTGCAGGGTTTGCCAGCGCAAGGTCTCCACCCGCATGAAGTGTGTCAGCGGCGTGGACAGAATCTGCGCCACTTCAGCGGGCTGTGGTTCAAGATTCGGTAGGGCATTGAGCCATCCCACGACGGGTTGGACTAGATTGTCACTCGGTTCAATGTAGAGTGGCGTCAATAATCCCAGAACTTCTATGAACTCAGTCGGGGCGTTTATCTCTTCACGCGCTTCGCGCAGCGCCGTGGCTATGATGTCAGAATCTTGCGCCTCCACTGCCCCACCAGGAAAACTGATTTCTCCGGCATGGTGGTTATGAGTTTCACGGCGTTTGATCATGGTAATGAAAATGGTGCTTGCGTTCGGGTATAAGAGCAGCAATACGGCTGAACGCCGCGGAGTTGTCCCTGGTTCGGGATCATACCGGCGGGGTGCTGGCGCCATCAATTGTTGAGCCTGTCGCCCAGGAAGCGGAAGCTGCAACCCTGATTTGAGACGCGCAGCAAAACTGATCGGATCCGCTAACACAGAAAGGCACATAACCATATTATAATTGTAATCTCAGCGCGTGTTGCCCGCAATGGGAAAAAGGTAATAGAGAAAATTGGCTTTCCGGCTTGATTCGGTATAATTCAAGAAAGGGTAGGTGTGGCGACGTGAAACGGCAAGAACAACCAGATAGACAACTCCATTTGCTGAAATTGCGAAATTCGGCAATTTGCACTGTTTCTCGTTTGCGTAATTCATGGACGAGCATTTTGCAGTTGGTCGCCTTGATTTTGCTAACGACGTTCCTCGTGCGCCCGCCAGGGGTGTTGGTTGTATTAGGTGAACCACAACAAGTGCAGACTACAAATCCCAAAGTAGGCGTCCACACCAGGTTGATGGATGAAGTCGAACTCTGGAAGATACAGCGGACTTTGGTGTTGGCGCGAGAGATGGGAGCAGCGTGGATTGTGGAATACTTCCCATGGGCTTATATCGAACCTGAAGCGGGTCACTACGATTGGAGTCACAGTGATGCCATTATTGCGCATGCAGCCAATCAGGGGTTGACGGTTATTGCGCGTTTGGGGATGGTTCCAGAGTGGGCGCGCCCTGACCCTGAGATTCAGGAGACCACTTTTACATATTTAGATGAACCTGCCTACGAGCAGTTTGCCGCTTATGCTGCCGCTTTCGCCGCGCGCTACGGTGATACCGTTCCCTATATCATTATCTGGAATGAACCTAATCTTAGTTACGAGTGGGGGTTTCGCCCTGTTGACCCAGAAAGTTATGTCAAGTTGTTGGCAACGGTCTACCCTTTGGTGCACCAAGCGCATCCGAATGTAAATATCCTGGCAGGGGCTTTAGCGCCAACCTTGGAGCCTGAAGGTAGCCCAGCTGGATTGAACGATTTGCTCTATTTGGAGCGCATTTATGAGGCTGATGGAGCGGCGTACTTCGATGGGCTGGCAGCGCATGCTTATGGTCTGGTCTTCCCGCCTGAAGCTGCTCCCGCTCCTGAACTGCTGAATTTCCGTCGTGTGGAATTATTGCGGGAGCTCATGGTGCGCTATGGAGATGCGGATAAGCCTGTTTTTGTGACCGAAGGGGGCTGGAATGACCATCCACGCTGGACATGGTCGGTTAAGCCTGCCCAACGTGTGACCTATTCACTTGGGGCTTATGCCTTGGCGTTGGATCAGTGGTCCTGGTGTCCGGCAGTCGTTCTATGGGTTTTTCGCACCCCTACTCCGTTGCGCAATTATCAGGACTACTTCGCTTTTGTTACCTCGGATTTTCGCGAGCGACCTATCTACACCTTTGCGCAACAGGAATTCACAGTTAACAAATGAGGAGCATTGTGCAATGAACATCCGTCTAGTGCTCATGGTAGGTGGGTTGATGTTGCTCTCTGGGTGTAGCCTGGTAACCCCCACCCCTGAGGCCCCTTCGGCGACCCCGTTTCAACCCTCGCCTACACCTACAGCTCTGCCGCGACCCACACCTTTGCCCGCAAGTGATTTGACAACCCTGACCCTTTGGGTGCCCGATGTCTTGAGCGGCGAAGCCCCTGGTGAGGTCCATGCCACACTTCTGTCACAGATCAATGCTTTTTCTCGCAGCCACTCTAATATTCAGGTGCAGGTGTTGATGAAGAAGGCGGAAGGCTCCGGAGGCTTGTATGACCTGCTCAGCACGACGTACAGTGCTGCCCCGGCGGTTTTACCGGATTTGGTGATACTCAACCATACCGACCTACGCGCCGCCGCAGAAAATGGTTTCATAGTGGCGTTGCCCTCGGAAGAGGCGACTATGACGGTGTATCCTTTTGCCAGCGAAGCGGTTGTTATTGGGGGGCGGGCGTATGGTTTGCCTTTTTTGAGTCAAATGGCACACACCGTGTACACCCCCCTGCCGGAAGTCGGGGCGCCGCTTTCCTGGACCACGGTACTGACGGGTGGTTATTCTTTGTTATTCCCTCTGGCGCCCGCTTCGGGACTCGCTGATGACTTCCTGATGGGAGCTTACCTGGGTTCCGGAGGGCAGGTACTGGACGCTGAAGGGCGCCCTCTCCTTGACCGTCCGCATCTTGAGGAACTTTATCGCTTTGTGGGGGTGATGGCAGAAGCCGGATTGTTAGACCGTGAACGGCTGGTGACGTTGGCTGATGCGCAGACGTGTTGGGAGCTTTTCCAGCAGGAGGGGGCAACAGTAACCCGTCCGCTATTGAGCACCGTGCCGGCGGGCTTGTACTGGAGCGCAACTGAGCGTGTGGGGTTGGCTGCGTGGACGCCTACCCACGAGGGGCGCCCTTTTGCATTGGCGAAGGTTTGGTCATTAGCTATCGTTGGCAATGAGCCGGCGCACGAACTGGCGGCGCTAGAGCTGGCGCGTTGGTTGAATGCACGGGGTCAGGTAGCCGATTTTTCAAAGGCGATAGGCATGTTGCCGCTTAGCCAGGAGGCTTTGGCATTATGGACCCTTTCTGCCGAGGATAGTGCCTTTCTGGAGCGGTTATTGAACAGTACCGTGCTACCTCCCCCTAAGAGCGTGGACCAGACTGTGCGGCGCGCGTTACAGGCAGGTCTGGATTTCATGTTGAACACAGATGCGGCAACACCTGAGCAGGCTGCGACCTATGCATTGACCGTGCTACGTAAGTGAGTCCGAGCGTTGTTCACCGGCGTTTTACTTTGCACTGCAGTTAAGATGACGGATGGAGAGTATGGTAGACCTGGTTGGGGACTTGCGGCAACTTTGTGATGTGGCGCTGCGCGCCGTTGATCCGGCTCGAGCGGTGCGTGAGCACTTGCGGGTGAGTGAGAATGCGCTGTGGGTTGGCGAGACAGCATGGAATTTGAAAGAACTGCGCGATGTGCTCGTTATCGCTGCCGGGAAGGCGGCTAGTCCCATGGCGCAGGCTGCTCATGAGAGTCTAGGCGCCATGCTCACTGCGGGCATAGTGGTGACCAAGTCCGGGCACGCAGCCGGCTGTTCTTTGCCGGGGAATTTCCAGGTCTTCGAGGCGGAACATCCCACGCCTGGCATCCAGGGCGCGCGCGCTGCCGGTGAAGTGCTTCACTTGGTGGAGCAGTTATCCGAGCGTGATTTGGTGTTGGTATTGCTCTCGGGAGGCGCTTCGGCATTGTTGCCGGCGCCGGTGCCGGCAATCTCTTTATCCGATTTGCAGATAGTGACGATGTTGTTATTGCGCTCCGGAGCGCCCATTGAAGAGCTGAATGCGGTACGTAAGCATCTTTCTCGCCTTTCCGGAGGGCAGCTGGCGCGATTGGCGGCGCCAGCTGCCGTGGCAGCTCTCATTCTCTCTGATGTGGTAGGCGACCCATTGGATGTCATTGCCTCGGGTCCTACCACGCCGGATTCAAGCACCTATGCCGACGCATGGCGCGTATTGGAGCACTATGAGCTGCTTTCACGCGTCCCGGAATCAGTGCGGGAGCGACTTGCTGCAGGGATGGCAGGCGCAGTGGTTGAGACCCCCAAATCCGGCGACCCTTGTTTTGCTCGCGTTTTTAACCGGATTATCGGTTCCAATCGTGTCGCAGCACTGGCTGCCGCGCAAACAGCGGAGCGGTTGGGGTATCGCGTGCTGCTGTTGAGCACCTTTGTCCAGGGTGAATCCCGTGACGTTGCCAGAGTAGCCGCGGCACTGATGCGCAGTGTGCGGGTCAACGGCGAACCTCTGGCGGCGCCGGCATGCTTGCTATGGGGCGGTGAAACCACCGTTACGGTACGCGGCAACGGCACAGGTGGGCGGAACCAGGAATTAGCGCTCGCAGCGGCATTGGCTTTGGATGGCTTGCCCGATGTCGCGTTGCTTGCCCTGGCAACAGATGGCACAGATGGACCCACGGATGCCGCTGGCGCGGTGGTGGATGGGTCAACGGCGAGTCATGCCCGCGCGCTGGGGCTGGATTTACACGCCGCGTTGCGCAACAACGACGCGTATCCGGCGCTGGCTACTTTGGGCGCCCTGTTGCACACAGGACCTACCGGCACTAACGTGAATGACCTGTTGCTGATGTTGATTGCCTGACGCCATTGCCGGGAATGGCAGGCGCGCCTGTGGCGCCGAGAATTTGCCCTATTCTGGCTGTGCGACCTTCTTTAGGTTATTCGTCTTCCCGAAAAAGAAAATCCTCTGCGCCTCTTCAGCGTGCCAAGTATCTAAACGCAAGCGTCTTACCAAGCTGACCTTTGAACTTCCCAACCAACGCCTCTCCACCCTGTCTTGCGTTTTCACTTGTGTGGAGTATTATGCCGAACAGACAGGCGTTAAACCGCCCCGGTTGTGGGGAAGAGGAGTCTTGGGATGCACGTATCAAAACTGAGTGCGTTTTGTGATCGTTTTCTCGAGGCTGGTTGGTTGTTGGGAATAACCATCACCCCAGTCTTTTTCAATGTCTATTCGCAACGCGTTTTTGAGCCGGATAAGCTCACTACTCTGCGCGCCCTGGCGACCGTTATGGCGGTTTTTTGGTTGGTTCGTTTCCTCGAAGGTTGGCTGCACAAAAAACAGCCGCTGCCCTTTACCTGGCGCACGCCGGTGGTGCTCGCGGCGTTTGTCACAATGCTGGTCTATATCCTCACCTCACTCTTTTCGCTGGTGCGTTTTACCAGTTTCGTTGGCTCTTATCAGCGACTGCAGGGCACCTACACGCTTTTCGGTTACCTGGTCATTTTCTTTGCGCTATTGACCAGTTTGCGAACCCGGGCGCAGTTAAGCCGTCTTATCACCGTGTTGATTTTGAACAGCCTCCCTGTAGCGCTTTACGGAATCATTCAGCGCAATGGCTTGGACCCTCTGCCCTGGGCTGGCGACGTGCAGCTCCGCGTAGCTGCCAACATGGGCAATGCCATTTTCGTGGCAGCATATTTGATCATGATTGCCCCATTAACGGCAGCGCAAATTGTGGAGAGTTTCCAGGATATTCTGCGTTGCGAGCGGGCGCGGGTGACGGATATTCTGCGAGCCTCTGGTTATATTTTCATCTTCGTGGTGCAGCTGCTGGCTATTGTTTACTCACAAAGCCGCGGTCCGTTCCTGGGTATTGGCGTGGCGTTGCTGTTGTTGCCTTACCTGCTGTTCATTGTATTGCAGCGACGGGCTGTTGCGGAGGACCCTGCCAGTCACCCCTGGTATCGTGACCTGTTGAGTGGATTGGGATTAGCAATCGGCTCCATCGCTGTAGTGGGAATTCTGACCGGTTTGGGCATGTTGCTCCCCTTCAAAGCCGCGACTTACATCGGTGCGGGTTTGGGTGTGTTAGCCTTTGGCGCGGTCTGGTTGTACATGATCGTGGAACGTAAGGGCTGGCGCTGGCTGTGGATTGGTTGGGCAAGTGTCGGCATTCTGATGGCGTTGGCATTGTTGGCGATGAATGTGCCCGGTCCTTTACAGAGCTGGGCGCGTAACAATGCTACCATCGGACGTATGACGCGCATTCTCGATTGGGAGAGTGGTTCGGGACGTGTTCGTACCCTTATTTGGGAAGGGGTGCAAGACCTGGTGTTGCCGCATGACCCGCTTCAGTATCCGGATGGGAAACAGGATACCTGGAATTTCTTGCGCCCGTTAGTGGGCTACGGACCGGAATCCATGTATGTGGCATACAACAGCTTCTACAAGGTTGAATTAGGGCATATCGAATCCCGCAACGCTTCCCCCGATCGCTCGCACAATGAAACCCTGGATACCCTGGTGAACAGTGGTTTGCTGGGATTAGTTGTCTATGTGTGGCTCTTTGGTGCGGTTGTTTACTGGGGTTTGCATTGGCTGGGCTTGATTGTGGGACGCCGGCAGTTTTGGCTATGGGTAGGGCTGATGGGCGGAATTGCTCTGGCGCTGTGGGGGGTATTCATTTACATCGGGCGCGCTTATCTCTTTGCGGTGGCGGTCCCGATTGGCTTTGTTGCGGGAACGGGGCTTTATCTTACCTGGGCCGCCTTCCGCGTAACCTTGCGTGGCAGAGCGGCAGGCGACGTTACCTATACCTTACATCCCCATACCATCCTGCTGGTGGCGTTGCTCAGCGCGATTTTAGGGCATTTTGTGGAAATCAACTTCGGGATAGCGATTGCCGCAACCCGGACGACATTCTGGGCGTTCGCGGGCTTGTTGGTGGTATTAGGGCTGCAATGGGTCCCCGCTTTGGTGATTTCCGAACCGCAGGTTGAGCAAAGTGCGGCGAAATCTGTGACCGCTGCGCATGCCCGTGCGACCAAACGCAAGGCGCCAGCACCCTCTGGTGTTGCTTCATGGGTGATTCCTGTTGTCGTTTTTAGCCTGGTAGGGCTTTTTCTGCTGAGTACTCTGGCTTATGATTTCATCAATAACCCGGCGCGTTTGGCGGATGCGGGTGACATTTTCTGGAACTCGCTGACGTTGATCTATGTCAAGCAGCAACGCGCTTTTGGTGGTTTGATGATTGTAGCTTTCACTGCGGCGCTGTTTGGGATCATCGGCCTAGGCGAACTTGAACGTGAAGGCTTGTTGGCAAGCCGGCAGGGCACGCCGTGGCGGAAAATCGCGCTTACTTATGCGGGGATCATTGCGCTGGGTTTCCTGATTTTCGGCGGCATCCTCGCTAGTACACAGGCGCAATTAACCCAGGCAGTGGTGCAGAGCGTTGAGGATTATGTCACGGTGGGACTGCAACTGGCTAATGTGTTAGGAAATTACTATACCTTGATCTTTGTGCTGGCATTAGCGATTGCCTGGTTATTGGCTCGGGAGACCCCGGCATCACAACATGGCGGAACCTCGTGGAGCTGGGGTGTGTTGTTGGGCGGGGTGTTGCTGGTTGGTTTCTTGCTCATTGGTCCCTATTGCTACGATTTGGTCAGGGCTGATATTCTTTACAAACAAGGGCTTGGTTTCGCGAACAGTTCAGACCCTGTTGAAATGCAGGTGGGTATTGCCCATTACGAGAAAGCCATGGAATTGGCGCCACGGGAGGATTACTACCTTCTTTTCCTCGGCAAGGCATTGCTCTCCTTTGCACAATCTTCCTCTGAAGAGGTCCAAGATGCACAGCGTTTGGATGCGCTCTCTCGCACCGAAGAGATTTTGAAACAGGCGCGCGAGATTGCTCCGCTGAACACCGACCATAGCGCTAACCTGGCGCGCTTCTACCGCAGCTGGGCATCACGGGCTACGGCAAGCGAGGAGAAGCAAGCCTTGCTGCGTGAGGCAGAGACTAACTATCAGCAGGCTTTGCTGCTCAGTCCTAACAACCCGGTGCTGTGGAATGAGTTGGCGATTCTTTACGCTTTCGATTTACAGGACCAGGCGGCTTATGCGCGCACCATCGAGCATTCGCTGGCGCTGGACCCCGAGTTTGAGGAAACCTGGAGCTTATCTGCTGATGTGAAAGCCAATATCGGCAACGATTTGCCGGGGGCAATTGCAGACTACCAACACGTTCTGGAACTTAAGCCCCAACAATGCACCGTGCGACGTGTATTGGCTAATCTACAGTTGCAGGAAGAACTCTGGGTTGATGCGGCGGCGTTGTTGGAGGAGACAACAGAAGTTTGCCCGGCGATGGCGGAGCTATGGGATATCTACCGCATGTGGGCTATTGCCACGTATTATCAAGCGGATACCGCGCGAGCCTTGACGTTAGCGCAGCAAGCTCTGGCTTTGACGCCGGAGAGCCAGCGTGAGACTGTTGAGCAACTCGTCAATTTCCTGTCGCAACCACAGAATCCATAATGACCACCTATCTGGTAGTTTTCGTGGGGGCTTTGTTACTCGCAGTGGCGGGGACGCCGCTTGCCCGCAAGGTCGGATTGCGCTTGAACGCCGTGGACCAGCCTGATGCGCGACGCAAAGTTCATGTGGTCCCTACCCCGCGCCTGGGAGGGTTGGCGATTTTCGGCAGCACCCTCCTGGCGGCATTGTTGCTCGGCAATCGTTACAACATCACGCAGTTGGTGAGCATCCTGGTCGGCGCAACGATGATCTCGTTCCTGGGGTTTTGGGACGACCGCTTCACCCTTCCGCCGTGGGCAAAACTACTCGGGCAGCTTTTCGCTGCCGGGTTATTGGTGGTGACCGGTGTTTCCATCACCATGTTGCGTGTGCCGCTACTGAATTTTGGCGCAACCGTGGTATGGGTGGTGGGCATTACCAACGCCTTCAACTTGCTCGATAATATGGATGGGCTTTCGGGAGGGGTTGCGGCGATTGCGGCGGCTTATTTTGCCCTGATGTGCAGTTTCTCCGGGCAATATCTGGTAGGCGCACTGGCTATCGCAGTGATGGCGGCCTGCATCGGTTTTCTCATCTACAACTGGACTCCCGCGACTATCTTCATGGGCGATTCTGGCAGTTTGTTCCTGGGCTTTCTTCTGGCTTCAATTGGCATCAAACTGCGCTTCCCCGATAATGTGCCCTTTGTGACCTGGATGATTCCTCTCCTGGTGTTGGGAGTGCCTCTTTTCGACACTACCCTGGTCACGCTCTCGCGTCTGCGACGCCGGCTCAATCCCATGACCACACCAGGCACCGACCACAGTTCACACCGGCTGACTTACGCGGGCTTGACGCGCCGCGAAGCCGTATTGGTGCTGTATATCGTGGGGTTCTTTTTGGGTCTGGTGGCTCTGTTTGTGATGCGCGCTTCCGCGTTTGAGGGATATTTGATGGGCGGAATGGCAGCCGTGGCTGCTGGTTATAGCCTTTGGCGCATGGAGTATCCTCCATTCTGGCCCCCGAAACCGCGCACCCCATAAGGATCATGACCGTTATTTACAATTCTACTTAACCCTGTGTGGTATAATTCTGCTAAATTCGACTAAGGTCTGTCGAAACGTCAGGTTGTAGATGAGATAGCGCAGAAGCCAGGTTATGGCACACTATCTCTGTGTTGACCAATTCTCTAAGGAGCTAGGCATGTCTAAGAAGTTCGTGATTGTTGTTAGCGCTATGTTGTTGCTGACGTTGTTGCTAAGCGCCTGTGGCGATACTGCGACGCCAGAACCCACCTCTACTCCCACAGCGACGCCGCAGCCGACCACTGCGCCTGCCACAACGGAAGCACAGACCCCCGCTGCGGAACCTACGGAAGTTGAACCGGCATCCTGTGAGGTGTATCCGTTAACGGTCCCTGTGCGCCCGCAGGATGATACGGATTTTGTCAAAGGTGTCAATCCGGATGCGGCTACGGTTACCATCATCGAGTATGCAGATTTTCAATGCCCGGCATGTTCTTCGATGGCGCCGGTAATGGGAGAATTCCTCAAGGCGCATCCAGAAGTACGCCTGGTTTACCGGCATTTCCCACTGAGCTTTCATGCCAACGCGCAGGTGACAGCCGAGGCAGCGGAGGCAGCTGGCGCGCAGGGCAAATTCTGGGAAATGCACGACTTGCTCTACACACGCGTTTCGGAATGGGGAGAGCTTGCGGCTGAAGAAGCGCGGGCAAAGATGACGGACTATGCCACTGAGCTGGGCCTGGATGTGACGCGCTTCGATACCGAGATGGACGAAGGGGTTTATCGTGCCAAAGTTGACCAGCACCTGATGGAGGCGAGTCAGCTAGGCTTGCCCGGCACACCGAGCTATATCTTTGATGGCTTGGTCTACCCGGCTGACCAGATGGGGATCTCCTATCAGGGCTTGGAGGCATTCCTCCCTGTCGCTGCAAACCTGCTGGCTCTGCAGCCCCGCCAATATCAGGAGCTCCCTCCCCTGGTCTTGGACACGACGAAACGCTATGAGATTACGGTCAAGACTTCACAAGGTGAGGTTGTTTTTGACCTGGATACGACCGGCGCTCCCACCCAGGTAAACAGTTTCCTTTTCCTGGCTCAAGAGGGTTGGTATGACGAGACCGAATTCTTCTTTGTCATGGACAATTTCGCTGCAGTGACGGGTGACCCTTCGAATACCGGCAGCGGTAGTCCCGGCTATTACTGCATCGGCGAGAATGTCGGGACGTTCGGCGAAGCGGGGTTGGTGGGGCTGGTGCCAAATGGCCAGTTTTTCTTCACTCTTGGTGCTGATGCAGCGCAGCTCAATGGCGCCTATCCCGTAATTGGGCGAGTTACCAAGGGGATGGACGTTTTTGACAAGCTGCGGCGTTCAGATTCTACTGACACCACGATTGCGATAGACCGGGTTGAGACGGTTGTGGTTTCTGTAAAGTAACTTGACTTGCGGTGTGGATTCGCTAATTCGGAAGAGTGTTTTCGGCGCCGTGCTACGCGGCGCCGAAAACACTCTCTTTGATGGACTTCAGTTTGCCATCTACACCTGCTGATGGAAATCTGAATAGGTCCTATCATCAACCTGTAGGATGGGTCATGTCAGATCGTAAACTTGTGCTGTGGATTTTTATTGCCCTCTTCGCGGTCGTGCTGTTGGGGCTGAGTTTTGGCTGTCTGGGACTGGCGTTGTTCACTACCTGGGCGCGCACGATTGAGATTGAGCAGCGTGAAATGTCAGCTGTGATGAGCGCCTGTGCCGGACTGTTAGGTTTGGGTCTTGCTGGAGCATTGTTGGTTAGCGGGGTCGAAGTCTGGTTGGGGCGACCATCGCCGCGGCTCTATCCACGGCGCGCCTGGATACTGTTAGCGGTTCTTCTCGGGGTCAGCGCAGCCGGGGGCATTGGGGTTGCAGCGGCAGGTCATTGGGGAATTGTGATGGCGCCGTTTCATGTCGCGCTGATCGTCATGCCGGCATTGCTCCTTTTTGCTCTGGCTCTGCTCGGGGGTGGACCTCTGGCGGGCGTTTCCCGGCGTCAAGCTCTCTTGCTATTCACCACCGGCGTACTCTCCACGCTGCTGGCGATTCCGGTCGAGCTGCTGGGGCTGGTGTTCAGTGGCGTCCTTGTGGCGATGGGGGCAGCTTTTATTCCCGGCGGGCAGGCAGAGCTGGCAAGTCTGGCGTTGCAGATGGAACAGTGGGCGCAATTGACGCCGGAGGCATTGACTCCAGACATCTTGACCACGCTTTTCGCCTCTCCCATCGTGCTGGCGGTAGCATTCCTCACTCTGGCGGTGATTACCCCTGTGGTTGAGGAAGTGCTGAAAACGGCCCTCTTGGTGGGGATTGGGTTCCGCAGACGCCCGCGTCCGTTACAGGCTTTCCTATGGGGCGCAGCTGCTGGGATCGGATTTGCCGTTATCGAGGGTGTTTTCAACAGCGCCGCAAGTCTCACCGATACCGCCAGCTGGCTTGCTGGCGTGGGCACGCGCATTCCGGCTACTGCGATGCATGCTTTCACCAGTGGGCTGGTTGGATTGGGTTGGGGATATTTCTGGAGTGGTCGCAAGCGTTGGCTGCTGCCGCTCTGTTATGTCGCTGCTATCCTGTTTCACGGATTGTGGAATTTCAGTGTCATCGCAGTTGCCGGGACACAAGCGCTGTTGACCCTTCCCCGGTGGTTGACCGGCACAGCGGGGGTGATAGGGACGTTGATTGTGGGTGGGCTGGCGCTGATGGCGCTGGTTGGCGTCATTGTCGTACCTATCTCCCTGCGCAAGAGGTCGGCAGCGGCACAGTGATTGTTGGTGCAATAACAAAAAACGGCGGCGCATTGCGCCGCCGTCTTTTGTTATCGCACTTACACATCCAGGTTCTTCACTTCCTTCGCATGGCTCTGGATGAAGCGGCGGCGCGGCGCGACCTCACTGCCCATGAGCATAGTGAAGACGCGGTCAGCTTCAGCGGCATCCTCGATTTGTACTTGCAGCAGCGTGCGCCCTGCGGGGTCCATGGTGGTTTCCCAGAGCTGGTCTGGGTTCATTTCGCCCAACCCCTTGTAGCGTTGCAGGGTCACCTTGCGCTCGCCCAAGGTTGTCATCACTTTCTGCAGCTCGGCGTCCGTGTAGACGTACTGGGACTCTTTGCCGGATTTCACCAGGTAGAGCGGGGGTTGTGCCAGAAAGAGGTGTCCCTTTTCGATAAGCGGTTGCATGTAGCGGAAGAAGAACGTCAGCAACAAGGTGGCGATATGCGCCCCGTCTACGTCAGCGTCGCACATGATGATGACGCGATTGTAGCGGATGTTATCCAGACTGAATTGATCCCCTACGCCACAGCCCAGTGCGGAAATGATTGCCTGGACTTCCCTGTTGCTCAGAATTTTGTCGAGTGCGGCGCGTTCAGTGTTGAGAATCTTGCCGCGCAACGGTAGAATCGC
>JAKJAC010000054.1:0-2852 GCA_022707705.1 Chloroflexota bacterium | reverse complement strand
CCCGCCCCTGCTTGGCAGAGCCACCCGCGCTATCACCCTCGACGATGAAGAGCTCTGATTTCGAAGGATCGCGCGAGGAGCAATCTGCGAGCTTGCCTGGCAGGGTGAGACTTTCCAGTGCGCTTTTGCGGATTACCAGATCGCGAGCTTTGCGCGCTGCCGCACGGGCTTTGTACGAGGTCAGACACTTGTCGCCGATGCGGCGCGTGGCGCGGGAATCTTGTTCCATGAATTCCCCTAGCGCCTCTGCCACGGCTGCTTCCACCAGGTTCTTCACTTCCGGGTTCATCAGCTTGACTTTGGTCTGGCTCTCGAACTGCGGATCGGGAATCTTGACACTGATGATTGCGGTCAGTCCTTCGCGCACATCGTCGCCGGTAAGATTCGGGTCGCTCTCTTTGAGCAGCCCTGCTTTGCGCATCCCGTCGTTGATAGTGCGAGTAAGCGCCGAGCGGAAACCGGTGAGGTGCGAACCGCCATCGATGGTGTTGATGGTATTGGCGAAGGTCAGCGTCGTCTCACGGTAGCTATCGGTGTATTGGAGCGCCACCTCGACATAGGTGCCATCCATTTCCTTTTCGACATAGACCGGCGTGTGAAGCGGCTCCAGATTGCGGTTGAGATAATGGACGAACGACAGGATTCCGCCCTCGAAGTGGAAGGTCATACGGTGTGGGAAGGGTGTCTCGCGTTCATCTATCATCTCGATGGTCACGCCACGGGTGACAAACGCCATCTCCCGGAAACGCTGTGCCAACGTGTCGAAGCTGTAATCTACTTCTTTGAAAATGGTGGGGTCAAAACGAAAGGTCACTGTGGTGCCAGTTTCCTTGCATTTGGTCTTGTTCACCTGGTGGACCGGTGCTTCAGGGATGCCCTGGTGGTAACGTTGGCGGTACAGACCCTCCGGTTGACGCACTTCTACCTCCATCCATTCGGAGAGTGCGTTCACTGCGGATACGCCGACGCCATGCAATCCACCGGAGACCTTGTAGCCGCCACCGCCGAACTTGCCGCCCGCGTGAAGCGTGGTGAGCACGACTTGCAGAGCCGAAATGTGTTTTTCCGGATGTTCACCCACAGGAATGCCACGCCCGTTGTCCCAAACTGAAACTGTGCCATCGGGGCGGAGGGTGATCCGGATATGGTCACAGAAACCTGCAAGCGCCTCATCAATGGAGTTATCTACGACCTCATAGACCAGGTGGTGGAGCGCGTGTACATCGGTGCCGCCGACATACATGCCGGGGCGACGGCGTACAGCCTCAAGCCCTTCCAATATTTGAATGCTAGATGCATCGTACTTTAAGTTGTTGTTTGGTTGCTTCTCTGCCATGATGGTACTCTATCTTCACGATTTGAACCGGGTTGATCCTGGTTGCCGGGCTGACACCTGTGGCGCCGGAATCTAGGTTGACCGGGTTGCCTGGGCTGCATTGCGCGCAAAGGCGCTTTGTAGCAACCGCAGATATGCCAGGCGCTCCTGGTAAAAGATGAACAGTGTAACGGTCAGCGCGGTATTGATGACCGCGTGTCCTCCAATCCCTACGATCGCCGCCCAGGTATCAGGTTCAGGCAGCGACCAGACGAAGTTCAATCCCTGAGTAAGGACAAGTGTGAGTAGCAGTAACTGCATTACCCCTGCAAAATCCACCCGTGCGAGCAGGACGCTCTCTTGCATCGCGTGCAGGGGGGTGTGGCGCAATTGCACCATGCCTGGAATGGTATAGATGAAATGCACCCCAATGAACAATCCCAGCGATAGGAAGAGCAGGCTGACGGTGCCTATCAAAGCCTGGCTAATCATGATACCTACGCTCATCACCAGGGAGGCTGTTAATGTGGCGCTACCGATAATGAAGAGCAAGGTCACCGTGAGTCTGAGCAGTTGTCCCCAGAGATGGGGCAGCGCAGTGGGACCGGGTACAGGCGCCGCGGTATGTGTGACCACGTGTCTGCCCACCTGTGTGAGATAAAAGGCGCTGATGCCTAGCCCCAAAATCGTGAGCACTGCAATCCAGACCAGGCTTGCCCCCACCGTGGGCACCGGAATCTCCACGCGTGCGCCCAGGGGATTACTCAACACCTTGCGCATCCCCATAAGCACGGGAGTTCCTAGCAGTGGCGCAGGGCTGAGTGTTGCAAAGAGATCAAAGTTCGCGCCAAATTCTGTTAAGGTTTTGTAAACGCCTTGATATAGCGGCTGAAACTCAGCGGATGGCGCTGTTTTGGCAGCTGCAATCAACGGCGCCACCAGTGACCTTGCCGGAAGTCGTGGTCCCAGCCATAGAAACAGATCCAGCAGCACCGGTGGCAGGAGCAAATGCGGTGTGTGTGCCAGAAGCTCGAAAGCGCTGGTCAAACATGCTATCACACCCGCTGGCGGGCGCGGCTCTTCCTTAGTTTCTGGGTGCTCATTCACGCAGTTATTTTACCACGAACAGCCCGAAAGACGAATCTGAATCCGGGTATGACGGCTCATGTTCTCCCACTTGCTGTAGCAAATGGCACTGAAACGGCGATTTTAGCGAGAGTGGCGATTTCGCGATATTTTGCGCGTTGCGGTTGTGCCGCAGCGCGTGAAAGCTTGCTTTACCGAGACCCGCTGAGAGACGCCTGCCATCTGGTATGGGCGGGGTTCCGCTTAACGGGGCCAAAGAGGGGCGCTTGGCGCAGGGTCATCGAACCAGGTGGTATAGAGTTCCTTGAAAATGCCGCTATCGATCAACTGTAGCAGCGTTTCATTGAACCAATCGCGGAAATTGGAATCCTCCTGCGGCAACACATAGCTGATGGGGCGGTAGGTAAGACGCTCATCGGTCAATGTGAAGCCCGCCTGGCGATAGAGCGGC
>JAKJAC010000053.1 GCA_022707705.1 Chloroflexota bacterium | reverse complement strand
AAGCGCATCGCCATCACCACCGATGCCGTCCACGCTTTCGAGACAACGGGGTTGCGCGTATTGAGTGTCACCCCGAACAGCGGGGGCAACGATGCGCCAACCGCAATTGCCATCACCGGGCAGCAGTTCCAGGCAGGCGCCATCGCATCCCTGGTCCGTGATGGCACAGCGCACCAGTTAATGACAACCTATGTCTCGGAAAGCGCCCTGCAGGCTACCGTCCACGCCGGACTGGAACCGGGCACTTATGCCCTGCGCGTCATCAACCCTGGTGGGGAACTGGATACTCTGCTCTCAGCGTTTACGGTGCTAGCGCCCACTCCGCCGACCATCAGCAGCCTTAACCCGCAGCAGGGGCCGAATAATATGCCCATAACACTGGATATCACCGGCAGCAACTTCGCCCCAGGATTGACGGCGCGACTGAACACCACCCCCCTGGAAGGTGTCACGTTCATCAACAGCACGCGGATCCGCGCCGAGGTCCCGCTCAATATCACGCCTGGCATCTATGCCCTCACCATCACCAATCCCAACGGGCAATCCGCTCAACTGGCTAACGCTTATACCGCATTGGCAAGCATCCACGATCTCTACCCGCGCGAGGGCAGCTTCTGGTTGGACCCCGTGACGCTGCGCCAGGGAGAGCCTATCACGCCAGCACTGGGGATTGTGGTGAACCGTCTGGGTGGCACAGCGGTGTTGCCGAATGTGCCGGTTGACTTCTTCTATCAACCCACAAGCGGCAGCGCCATCTTGATCGGACGTGCGAATACACCACCGCTGGCGCCCAATAGCCAGGCGGGCACCCTCCCTCTGGCATGGGCGAATCTTCCAACTGCGGGGACTTACACCCTCCGCGCCGTGATTGATCCCGCCAATGCGGTCGCGGAAACAGTGGAGACCAACAACGTGTTCACGCGCACGGTCATCATCCTGCCACCGCTGCCTGATACAATTCCGCCGGTTGTGCAGAGTTTCAGCATCAACACCGGGGAACAGCATACCGCGCAACGCCAGGTCTATTTCAATGTCACCGCGGAGGATAACACGGGCGGTTCCGGTGTAACAAGCCTGCTATACATCGAGTATGTCTACATCCACAGTCGCGGAGATTGGGTGCCTGTAGCAACGAGTGGTTGGCTACCTTACGCGGAAGCCTCCGCCGCCTATCCCTGGTTGCTCAATCCCATTCCAGGAGTGCATTATCTCCGCGCATGGGCAGCAGACGCGGCAGGCAACATCTCGCTCTACTGGAGAGCTGGTTTCATCAACCTGGCGCCTGTGACCATGCCAGCAAGCATCGCCAGAGCGCAGGTACACACTTACCGCTTCTACTTCCAAACAGGACAGAGCCTCAGCCTCGACCTCACTTCTGTAAACGGGGACGCCGATGTCTATGTCTTTGCACCGGATGACAGCCTCATCACGCACAGCTTCTCAGAGAATCCAGTGGAAGGGGTAAGCTTCACTGCGACCCGCAACGGCGTCTATCAGGTAGAGATATTTGGATACGTTGCCAGCAACTACACGCTGGAATTCACCCTGGAAGCACGCGCGCAATCACCTGGGCAGCACCGCATCTCCACTTCAAAAACACCACGCGATGCACCGCTGGTCAGCGCTGGCGATAGCCCTGAGGGCGAAGGTTACGCTGCGGGCGTGCCGAGCGCACCCGCGACCCCCGCCGGACCGGTGTGTGTAGCAGTGACCGGCATCAGCTTCACCTACCTCCCCTCTCAACCGCTGGTCAACACCCCGATCACGTTCAACGCAGTGCTCGCCCCTACCGGCGCTACCCTGCCCATCACCCTCACCTGGACCTTTGGCGACGGGCAAACCGCAACGGGGCACACCAATTCAGTGACGCACACCTACACTACCTCCGGCGATAAAGCCGTCGAGGTGCGCGTCGTCAATCCCTGCACGTCATCCGCAGGGCTGACCGCGCGACAGGCGTTGACGATCAAGATGCGCCAGGTATTCCTGCCGCTCGTCATGCGGAGCTTCCCATAACGCAGGTAGGCATTCAGGTGATTGGCTACGGCTGAGGCGCAGCCATTAGATTCTAGCCGGAGGGTGTTTCGCGACAGGGAAAGTCCTGTCGCGAAACACCCAGCAAGCATGGGAGCGGTCCCAGTTCACTCCCAACCTGAGATGCCTTCTTCACCAAGTTTCTTTACATTGACACTCTTCCTTTCCTGCGTTACAATGGAACTATCCACCGCCGCGATGGCGCTGAACATCAACTGAAGGTATTCTGGCTTTTTCTGGTTCAACACCCACGCTCGACGCCCGCGGTGCCCACATCTCACCGCGTCTCCAAGCTGGGAACCGTCGCAAAGATGCGAAAGGAGGTAAGGCTATAAAATAACCTTCAAAAATCTGGCACGCATGGAGTTGTAAGCGCTTCCAGGGGTCTCAGCCACAGAGTTTCGCGATAGACGCTACGATAGGTATCGCAAACCCGAACAATGGCTGCCACCCCCTTTTCATCACTGACGATTCACACACAAAGGAGGTTACTATGTTCAAAGTCTCGTCATTCAAACAAGTATTTAGCATTCTCGGGGCTATTGCCCTCAGCCTCAGTCTGCTTATTGGGCTGAGCCTGATCCTTCATCCACAACCTGCAGTAGCAGAATTCACCGCACGAGAAGCACCAGATGAACTTTTCTGGGCTGAGTCTGCACCGCAACCCGCTTCGAGAACTCAGCCGGTGCGCTTCGCTGCACTCAGCGCCGCGGTTCAGCCGCCCGATTTTGTACTAACCGGGCAGATAGCTAAAATCCACCTTAACGAAGATCTTCCCGATATTGCTACTGGGAAGTGGAATCCACCCGGCTATGCCCGTCCCGGGGGAGTCATCAACTACGGCATCTGGTATGGCAACAACGGCGGCGCCGCCGCTGCAGATGTGCTCCTAGTGGACACACTGCCGCTTTCCACCACCTATGCCGGCGATAACAGCGGCTTCACACCGGATATCGGTGCAAACGGCGTCATCACCTGGCACGTAGGCAACCTGGATCCCGGCGAGGGTCATCTGTTCATCGTCACCCTCAATGTGGATGCAGGGGTACCCGAAGGTCCCGGAGCGCTGATTGCAAACTGCCTTGCCATTAGCACCACAACTCCGGGCGATCCCAATCCAGGTGATAACCAGGGTTGCAGCGGACCCGTAGACGTGTGGAACGATGACGTCGAGATGCATGTAAACAAATGGCCCAGCCCTGGCGATCCCACCCCCGGGCAGGAAATGCTCTACGAGATTGGAGTATGCAACAGACGCGGTGCCATGGCAGGTCCCATGGTGCTCAGTGACACGCTTCCGGCATACACCTCCGTCGTAAACTGGCACAACGATATGTTTTGGGCTGTCGGTTGGCAGGAAGTCGCAGCGCCCGCAGGGACGTTTGCGCTTATGGCTGAAGGCTTTCCCGGTGATTTCTGCGACACCATCCATTTGCGGTTGCGGGTAGATGCCGGTGCGCCACTCAACTTCAACCTGCAAAACCATATACAGCTCACGGTTGCCGGTGATGTCTTCCTGGATAACAACGAACAACTCAATGGTGACGCCAATACCAGCCAACCGCGCTACGATGTCGATGTGAACAAATGGCTCGCTACCGGCGTGCTGGTTCCCGGCGGTTGGGTGCGCTATGGCGTCAATTATTGGAACGGCGGCAATATGCCCATGCCGGGTGTCTGGGTCACCGATACACTTCCTGCCGGCGCTACCTATCAACCTGGCAGCGCTCAGAGGCACGATGGGCAGGATTACCCCCCGGACACGAACACCGGGGATGCCATCGGCTGGAATGTGGGAGAACTCCCGGTCTCAGATGGCTTGGGCTTCGATTTCAGCGTGGATATTGACAGCACCGTCACGCCAGGCACAGTGCTCACCAACTGCATCACCATCAACGGCGCCGAAATGGACAACTATGGTTACAACAACACCTCTTGCGTCCCCGTGGAGGTCTTCGATAGTGGTCCAAATCTGCGCGTGATCAAAGAGCACTGGTGGAATGGCGACGGACAGATCGGCTACCGGATCAACTTCTGGAACGTGGGCGATGAAAGTGTAGCCAACGTCTGGATCACCGACACGCTGCCAACCGGCACAACCTGGGACGGTTGGTGGAACCTGAACTGGGATTGGGGACGGTTGGTGACCCAGTCACTCAGTAGCAGCGTGCTGGCATGGCAGTTCAACACATTGGACCCTGGAGAGGGCGGAAATCTCGAATTCAACGCCAACCTGGATGAACCGGGTGTTCCTGGACGCTGGTTCACCAACACCGCGGAGATCACACTGCCACCAACGGATGCCAATCCCGCAGACAACATCCATGAGGTTATGACTTTCAGTGGCGGTGAACTCGACTGGGTAGACCTTGATGTGTACCGCACGCGCATCTGGGGCTGTGCGCCACAGGGTCCGGTCACAGTCACTACCGCACTGGCGCAGGCAACCTATGACAGCTGCTGGGACGATCAAGCCTTCCCCGATACCTTCGATCCAGGCGATGTGATCACCATCACAGCGGGCGCCGGGTTGATGCCGGTTGTCATTCACGTTCCCGATCCTTTCACCGGCTACACTAACTCCAGCACCGACACGATCTGGGGGCAGATTGACCATCTGGATCACGAAACCGTCCATGTCGATCTATGGGGCTTCTTCCAACAATCCGTGCAAACCGATGGGCAGGGCAATTACAGCGCCACCTACCCCGACATTGCGCACGGCGCCCAAGGTGACGTGGGCTACTGGACCGAGATTGACTACGCCTGGGTTGGCTTCCACCACCGCTTGGTCAATCCCGATCTGGTCATCAGTGTAAACTATGGCAACAATGGAGTGGATGCGAACTACGAACCCGGACACACTGGATGGGTCACCGTAACCAACGCCCTTTCCGAGATCAAAGCAACGGTTGAAGTGACCACCGCGGCCTGGCCCTGGTGGGGTGGAAACAGCGGCTTCTCAACGCACCACCACCAGTGGTTCCCTGAGCAACCGGATATCGAGCCCGGCGATTTCGCCTATGCCATGATGGACAACGGCTACGGTGCTACCGTGCAGGTAGGGACAATCAACGCTTACCTGAACGTGGATTCCGATGTAGTATCCGGAACCCTTGACGTGCCCTGGTTCACCGAAGGGCTGCGGGTGAGCTGCGAAATCCATGAACAAGACGCGCCAGACATCCAGGTTTTCGATGTCGACCCCAACGGCGGCGCCTTCATCTGCGACTTCAGCGGGATGTGGGACATCACACCAGGACAGAGCGTGGCGGCCCGTTACACCGAACCAGAGGGCAACTCCGTGCTCACGTACGTCGCCAACCCTGCACCGCATCTGCGCATCGACAAGTGGCTGGATGGGGCAGCGGTCGGGGAGGGCGGCAACGCGGTCTTCCACGTGCAGTATCACAATCAGGGCGACGCTCCCGCTGAGGACGTCGTCATCACCGACACGCTGCAAGGGATGACGTACATCACCGACACCTCTGGCGTACCGATCACAGGGGGCGGCGATCAGGTCGTCATCCATGTGGGTACGGTCGCACCAGGGGATCGGAGCCACATCTTCGTCTTCGCACAGATCAACGCCACCGCCGGCGAACGCGTCACGAACACGGTGGAGATCGCCACAAGCAATCCCTACGATCGGGGCGACGAGGGGGAGAAACGCAGCGAGTGGAGCGGCGAAGTTTTCGAAAATGACACCTATCTCAATGTGGGCAAGAACGCCTGGACCGGCAATCCCGCCGCGGGGCACGACTTGGTCTTTACCGTAAACGTCTGCAACAAAGGCTCAACCGCCAGCGCCGAAGCTGTTCTCACCGACACGCTGCACCCCTCGATGACCCTTCAGACCTGGTGGGGGCAGTATCCCGGCTGGATCGAAGAGAGCCGCAGCGCTCACGAACTGATCCTCTCGCGCCCCACCGTCCCTGGCTACTGGTGCCAGGAAGTCTACATCCGCGCCACAGTCGATGCGGCAGCCTGGCCCGGCATGGAGCTGTGGAACCACGCCGTCGTCGCTGCTGCCAACGACCTTAGCCCCGACGACAATGAAACCTGGTGGTGGGGTAATGTGGACGAACCACGCCTCAACCTGCACCTTGAGAAATGGTGGAACTGGGGGCAGCTCGTCCCTGGCGGCGAGATCCGTTACAACATTCACCACCAAAACATCGGCAATATCCCCGTGGTAGGAACCTACCGTATCACCGATACGTTGCCGGTCAGCACCACCTTGATTGGGGCGTGGCGCTACGATCTGTATGGCAATCCGACCCCAGTCACTCCTATCCTCATCACCGATAGAATCGTAGTGTGGGAATTCGATGGGCTGGATAACGGCTACAACGATGACTTCGAGATCGCTCTGCACGTGGATCCCGACGCTATCCCTGGCACGCTACTACGTAACTATGCCGAGATTTCGTGCCTGCCCGGCGAAGAGGACTGCAAAGACAATGGCGCGAGTTGGGACGAGATCCTTCTAAATCACGGTCCTAACCTGCGCGTTGCCAAGTGGGGCGACTGGCACGGTGACCGTCCGGGGCATGCCTGGTACCAGTTCCGGGTGGAAAACGTCGGCGATGCGCCTATCGCACAGGCGGTCATCCGATACCTATCCCATGTTGATGGAAATGGAAGGCGGCGTGAACACCGACTGGGGGCGTGTGGCGGATTACACAGAGAATCCAACGGAGCACTGGTTCCAGTTCACGCTGGAGAACGTACATCCCGGCTATCGGCTCGACTTCAACTTCAACACGACGATGGCAGAGCCGGTCGAACCGGGCCTGGCGCTCACCAACACCGTTAGCGTCGCACCGGTTATGGGCGATACAAACCCCGCTGACAATCGCGCGACCTTCCGCCTGATCACCGGACCCGAACTCTGGGTGAAGAAGAGCATCACAGGCGAACCACGACCAGGCGAGCTGATTACCTTCACGCTGGCTTTCGGCAACGAGCAGGTCGGTCATGCGCAATGGTGGACGCTGCAAGGGCACGGAATTCTCACCGACACCCTGCCAGCGGGCTTTGAGTTTGTCTCCGCACAGCAGCATTGGTGCGGCACACCTGATGAATGGTGCGAACATGATCCCGAGGAGCAAATCGGCAACACCCTCATCTGGCAACTGTGGGATCTCCACCCACAGGAATGGAATGAGATTCGCGTCACCGTGCGCGTGCCTGATAACGCTACCGGTCTGGATATCTTCACCAACGAGGTCACTATCGGCAGCAGCGAACCAGAACTCGATGCGGAATGGGATACCAGCGACAACGTTGATAGCCTGACCTTCGAGATCATCTTGCCGTACTTTGAGGTGAGCAAGACCTACGCGAGCAGCCGTGTCGCCGGAACGCCCATCACCTACACACTGACCGTCACCAATATCGGCAACGTGGATGGCACGGCAGTCGTTCTGGGCGACAAATTCCCAGCGGGCTTTACCTACACCGCAAGCGATGGTGTCCATGTGGGCAATTCAGTCCAGTGGACGTTTGCGACGCTGGCGAAGCTGGGCGGTGTGGAGCAAGGTTGGTTCAGTGGAGTGCTCCCGTGCACAATCGGCGCCTTCACGAACGATGATTACGCCGTGCTCAGCAGTGCGGAAGGCGTGACCAGCACCGTGGGCGCGCCGGTGAGCTTCGCCGTCATCGCTCCCACGCTCGTTGCAGACTTCACTGCCAGCGCTATTAGCGTTGTGGAAGACACGCCTATCACGTTCACAGACGCTTCGACTACCAATGGCTCCGCCATCATCAGCTGGGCTTGGAGCTTTGGCGACGGTCAGACCAGCACGCAGCAAAACCCCACCCACACGTACACCACACCCGGCACCTACCTCGCCACTCTTACCGTTACCGATGGCTGCGGCTTCACCCACTCCAAGACCATGACGATTTCGATTAGCTCGGCTTGTACACCGCTGACGAGCGTGAACTTCACGACAGTGCCCGCCACCAATCTGCTGGTCGGCGCACCGGTCACCTTCACGGTCGCTTACGCTCCCTATAACGCGACGATGCCGGTCAGCGTTACCTGGACCTTCGGTGATGGGCAGACGACAACCACGACGAATGCTTCAGTGACACACATGTACACCACCTTCGGACCCAAGACCGTCACAGTGACCGCCGTCAACACCTGTACACCGGGCGGTGTTCAGCACGAACACAGTATCACCATCGAGGCACGTAAAGTCTATCTGCCGCTGGTCATGCGCAACCATCCATAAAATCTGAGCGGCTAAGGAGGATTGAAAGTTACGCGACGCGGCAATGCCGCGCCGCGTAACTCTTTTATTTGGAGAATTTGAGGAATGGTAGGGAGCCGAATCTTGACCATGCCTGATCCCTTTGACATCCCGAAACCGGGTCTATAATGAACTCGATCGCTAAATCAGGCAACACGGTACAAGGTGACAGCTATGACGCCCCTCTTCCGTAAACTGAATCTCAAAGGTCAGACTGAGATTATCGTGCTCAATGCACCAGAAAGTTTCGAGCCGGAACTCGCAGCATTGGAGAAGGTCGTCGTGCTGCGGGATACCGGTGCCGTATCCGAAATCACCTTCGCTCTGGTCTTTGTCACCACTCTCGAAACCATCGATGCCACAGTCAACGCCATCGCCCCTAAAGCCAAGGGTGACCTCACGCTCTGGTATGCCTACCCCAAGAGCACATCCAAGAAGCTCAAATGCGCCTTCAACCGCGACACCGGTTGGGAAGCACTCGGAAGGGCGGGGTTCGAGCCGGTACGGCAGGTAGCGGTGGATGAAGATTGGAGCGCGCTGAGATTCCGGCGGGTGGCATTTATCAAAACGTTCAGCCGCTCGGCGGAAATGGCCCTGAGCGAAGCGGGTAAGGCCAAGGCAACGTCAGACTGAACACGGAACTTGTAATCCAGTAAGCGCTTAACCAATCAACGAGTAGAGGTGAACATGGATTCCATAAATGACTGGCTTCTCTCCAGCAATCCCTGGACCGCCTACCGCACCCGGCTCGACCTATTGGGAGAACCGGAAAGCGCGCCCGAAGGTCAACAAACGCGCGCGGAGATGCTCGCGCACCCGCTCGTGCAAGCGTTGCTCGAGGAGCTGCGCGCCTGGCCCGGTGGCATTCTCAACAGCCACAAATCTGCCGGGCACGCGCTCCACAAGCTGGTTTTTATCGCGGACTTAGGGTTGCGCGTGGACGTTACTGCCATCGCCGAGATTACCACGCGCGTTATGGAACACCAAAGCCCGCAGGGACCGTTCCAGATGCTGGGAAAGATCTCTCCAGCCTACGGCGGCACAGGCGAGGAAGTCTGGGGATGGGCGCTTTGCGATGCGCCCTCGTTGGTCTACGCACTGGCGAAGCTCGGGCTGCGCGATGATCCCCGCGTGCGTGCTGCTGCAGCATATCTGGCAGGGCTGGGACGCGAAAACGGCTGGCCCTGCGCCGTCTCTCCGGAGATGGGAACGTGGCGCGGTCCGGGGCGGAAAGAGGATCCCTGCCCTTACGCCAATCTGATCATGCTCAAGACGCTGGCGCAGTTCGCAGATTGGCGCGATAGCGCTGCCGTTCACGATGGCGTTAACACGGCGCTGGCGCTGTGGGAGGCCCGCAGGAATGCCCATCCCTACATCTTCTACATGGGAAATGACTTCTGCAAACTCAAGGCGCCCCTGGTATGGTACGACCTTGTGCATGTGCTGGATGTGCTCACGCAATTTGCCTGGACGCGCGACGACCCGCGTCTGCGCACCATGCTTGATGTTGCCCTGGCCAAAGCCGACGCCGACGGGAAATTCACACCGGAATCCGTCTGGCAAGCGTGGAAAGCGTGGGACTTTGGACAGAAGAAAGTCCCTTCTCCCTGGCTAACTCTGCTCATGCAACGCATTCTCAAACGAATACAATGATCTTTTCGAAATCTTGAATACGGACCCGCAAATTACCGGTGAAAGGAAATCGACCCATGGAACTCACCCCAGAACTCCGGCAGCAGTTATTGAACTGGCAGCAATCTGAGATTAACGGCGCGCATATCTATCGCCATCTGGCTCAAGAAATGAAGGAACCAGGGAACCAAGAAGTACTCCAGGAAATCGCGCAAGCCGAGCAGCGCCACTACAACCTCTGGCGACACTACACCAAGACCGAGGTCAAACCCCAACGGCACATCATTGCCTTCTACTCGCTGCTCACGCGGGTCTTTGGCTTTACCTTCGCCATCAGACTGTTGGAACAAGGCGAGGCGCAATCGCAAGCCGGGTATAGCCAGATGATTGGGAGCATTCCAGAGGCAGAAGCCGTGATGCGCGAAGAAGACGCGCACGAAGAAGCCCTTATCGGTATGTTGGATGAAGAACGCCTGCGCTATGTAGGCTCGATGGTGCTCGGTCTCAACGATGCCCTGGTGGAACTGACCGGCGCGCTGGCGGGTTTTACGCTGGCGCTGCAAAACACCTCACTTATCGCCCTGACCGGTCTCATCACTGGCATCGCGGCAGCGTTTTCTATGGCGACCTCCGAATACCTCTCCAAGAAAGCCGAGGAAGGCGAGGACGCCAAGAACCCCCTGCGCGCCGCGCTCTACACAGGCGTCGCCTATTTGATCACCGTCTTCGCCCTGATTGCACCCTACCTGATCCTGGATAACTTCTATGTGTGCCTGGCGATCACACTGGCAATCGCCATCCTGATCATCGCTGCCTTCAACTACTATATCGCCGTTGCCAGAGGGCAATCGTTCAAACGGCGCTTCCTGGAGATGGCGGGCATCAGTTTAGGCGTGACGGCGCTCAGCTTCGGAATCGGTTGGCTGGCGCGGCAATTCCTGGGGGTTGAAATCTAAGCGTAGTAGAAGGAAACGTCCTCTCGCTCGGCGCCGTATGTCGGGCATGAGAACATTGCTTTTGAGCTATCTTGCCCATGAAGAGTACAGACTTCCTCAATCAGGTTGTGAGCGTGATCATAGACCGCCCCCTGGGATCACAGCATCCGCAGCACGGCTTTCTCTACACCATCAACTACGGTTACCTGCCCGGCGTGATCCTTCCAGATGGCGATGGTGAGCCCTTGGACGCTTACGTACTAGGTGTAGAAACGCCGGTGACGCAATTCACAGGGCGCTGCATTGCCGTGATCCAGCGTACCGATGACTGCGATGACAAACTCGTGATCGCGCCGGAAGGTGCAGCTTACACAGATGAAGACATCGTGGCGCTGACTGCATTCCAGGAACAGTTTTTCGACTCCAGAGTGCTACGGGGCTGAAATTCCATCCGGTTCTTGACATTCACCTCATAGCGGGTACAATGTTCACGTGTGCATAAATCAAAGGGAAACCTTCGAGTATGAATAACCCGATATCAATTCGTGATATTGCACGCGCAGCAGACGTGTCGCATACCACGGTCTCCCGCGCCCTGAGAGATAGCCCCCTCATCAGCCTGGAGGTGCGCACACAGCTACAACAGCTCGCCCGCGAGATGGGCTACACGCCGAACGCCGTCGCTCAGAGCCTCAAAGCCAGGCAAACCCACACCATCGGATTGATCGTGACCACGATTGCGGACCCCTTCGTCGGACGCGTCGTGCGAGGCATCGAAGCGGCCGCGCAGGATGCCGGTTTTGGTCTGTTGCTTTCGGTCTCCAACAATGACCCCGAGCAAGAAATCGCCGCCATGGAAATCTTTCACCGTCGCCGGGTAGATGGGCTGATTATTGCCGCCGCGCGGCTCAGCGCAGCACAGGCTGATCGCGCTTCCCGTATCACCATACCCACAGTGCTCATCAACCCACAGGCAGAAACGCCTTACGAGCATTTTCACACGCTTGCCGTCAATGACTACAGCGGCGCGCAGATGGCGACACGCTATCTCCTGGCTTTAGGGCATCGTGCTATCGGCTACATCGGAGCGGGAAACCGCCCAGGCTCGAATCGCGCCCGGCTTTCGGGATACCGCGACGCGCTCCGCGCCGCAGGGGTTGCTCCACAAGATGCCTGGGTGCGCATTGCGCCGGCGGACCACCGGTATCACTCGGATGACGTCAGCGACGGTCAAGCATTGTTGCCGGATGTACTTGCGGCAGATGTCAGCGCCATTTTCTGCTACAACGATATGCTCGCCGTGGGTGTGACGTTAGCTTGTCGAGAACGCGGGATCACCATCCCCGAGCAGCTCAGCATTATGGGCTTCGATGACATCGAGCTAGCCGCCTATGTCACACCAGCGCTCAGCACCATCCACCAACCCAAACTGCGCCTGGGGCAGATGGCAATGGAAATGCTGCTACGGCTTCTGAAAAATGAATCGGTGGAGAATACCGTTCTCCCCACGGAACTGGTGGTCCGCGAGTCCACCGTTCAGCGGGCAATTTGTGGCACGTGACCTGCAACCCACGCTCCCAAACAGCGACTTTTCATTTTGGAGGATTTCATGCGTCAATACACTGCCGATAATCTGGTCATCCATCCGGGCAACAGCGCGGACCCCGATGTCATCGTAGAAGTGCGCCCGGAAGACGCGGGCTGGGAGACGATTGCCTTCCAGGTACGGCGATTGGTGGCGGGAGCCAGATGGAGTAGCAGCACGGGCACGCAAGAGCTGGCGCTGATTGTGCTGAGCGGCACCCTCAATTTGAGCTCCAACCGTGGCAGCTGGCACGGACTAGGGCAACGTGCCGATGTTTTCAGCGGCTTGCCGGCGGCGCTCTACCTGCCGCCGAACATAGATTTCACCGTCACTGCTACCTGCGATTGCGAATTTGCCATCGCGCGGACTGAAGTGGGCGCGACCAATCACCCACCCCGTCTGGTCACACCCCTGGAGACAACCGTTGAGATTCGCGGCGGCGACCAGGCAACGCGTCGAATCCACAACATCATTCCGCCGGGCTTCCCCTGCGAGCGACTGGTGGTCGTTGAAGTCTACACGCCCGGGGGAAATTGGTCGAGCTATCCACCGCACAAGCATGATATCCACCGGACCGATGCCGAGGGACAGCTTCTCGAAGCCGACCTCGACGAAATCTATTATTACCGATCAGACCGTCCCGAAGGTTATGCTCTCCAGCGCATCTACACGGGACCGACCTCGCCGCTCCAACGAGCAGGATACCCCATTGATGCTGCCATTGTCGCGCGGAACAATGACGTCGTCCTGGTTCCAGAGGGCTACCACCCGGTCACCAGTCCGGTGGGTTATACTACCTATTACCTCAACATCCTCGCCGGCAGCGCCCAAAGCCTCGCCAGCTATGATGATCCCACCTATGCGTGGGTAAAAGCAAGTTACACCACACGCGATCCGCGTGCCGAACAGATTGGGAAATAGCACGCCGGAGAGCTAGTGCCCGGGTGCATCTGACTGCTATTCTAGTGACTCTTGCAACCTATTGGGAGGCAAACATGATCCAACAAATTCGGCTGACCATGGCTCAGGCGCTCATCACCTTCCTCAAAGCACAATACGTAGAACGTGATGGCATCGAGCAGCCATTCTTCGCCGGCTGTTTTGGCATTTTCGGGCACGGCAATATCGGCGGCATCGGACAGGCGTTGCAGCAAATGCCGGAGTTCCGGTATTATCAGGCGCGTAATGAGCAGGCGATGGTCCACACCGCCACCGCCTACGCCAAAACGAAGAACCGGTTACAGACCCTTGTCTGCACCTCCTCCATCGGACCCGGCGCAACAAACATGATCACCGGTGCAGCTACTGCAACCATAAACCGGTTGCCGGTGTTGCTGCTGCCCGGGGATATCTTTGCCCGCCGCAACGTAGCGCCCGTGCTACAACAGCTGGAATCGGGACAGACACAGGATATCTCTGTCAATGATTGCTTCAAACCGGTGAGCCGTTATTGGGACCGCATCAGCCGCCCGGAACAACTGCTCACCTCGTTACCTGAGGCGCTGCGCGTGCTCACCAGCCCGGCTGAAACCGGCGCGGTCACGCTCGCCCTGCCGCAGGATGTGCAGGCTGAAGCCACCACCTACCCCGCGGCCTTCTTCGAAAAGCATGTGTGGCGCGTTCCTCGCAACCGCCCCGATACCGAAGCATTAAAGCGCGCTGCCGCCTGGATTCGTGCTGCGCGCGCCCCGCTAATTGTGGCAGGTGGCGGCGTCATCTACTCGGAAGCGACAGAGATGTTGCGGCGCTTCGTCGAGGCGACGTGCATTCCGGTGGGCGAATCCATGGCGGGCAAAGGTAGCCTGCGTTACGACCACCCGCTGGCGCTGGGCGCTATCGGTGCGACGGGAACCCTCGCCGCCAACCGGTTGGCGCACGCAGCCGACCTCGTCATCGGCGTCGGCACGCGCTACAGCGATTTCACCACCGCCTCCAAAACCGCCTTCCAGAACCCAGAGCTACGCTTCATCAATATCAACGTAGCAGAATTCGACGCGCACAAGCATTATGCATTGCCGCTGGTGGGTGATGCCCGTGTCACATTGGAGGAATTGCTGGCGCTTCTGGAAGGATATCACGTGGATGAGGCCTATCGTGCAGAAGCCACAACCCTACACGAGGTTTGGAAAGCCGAGGTTGAGCGCATCTATGCGCTCCGCCACACGCCGCTGCCCAGTCAGGGGGAGCTTATTGGCGCACTCGATACGTATGGCGACCCGGAGGGCATCCTGGTCAACGCTGCGGGGAGCATGCCCGGCGACTTGCACAAACTCTGGCGCGCCCGCCACCCCAAGCACTTCCACCTGGAATACGGCTATTCCTGCATGGGCTACGAGATTGCGGGTGGGTTAGGTGTCAAGCTGGCGGCGCCGGAGCGCGAGGTCACCGTCATCGTCGGCGATGGCAGCTATCTCATGCTCTCTTCAGACCTGGTAACTGCGGTGCAAGAAGGGGTCAAACTTATCGTTGTGCTATGGGATAATGGTGGCTTCAAGAGCATCGGCGCACTCAGTCGCTCGATGGGGCAAGGCGGCTTTGGCACACGCTTTATCCGCCCGCAGGCAGGCGTGCTGGTCGGCGATGCAGCGGGCGATACTGTAGAACCGCTCGCCATTGACTTCGCCGCCAACGCCCGCAGCCTGGGCGCCAAAGTCATCGAATGCGCCACCTATGATGACTATGTTGCCGCAATCATGGCAGCGCGTGCAGCCCCAGATACCACCGTCATCGTCATCCGTAACGACCGTTACGAGAGCGTCCCCGGCTACGAAAGCTGGTGGGATGTGCCCATCGCTGAAGTCAGCGAACTTCCCTCAGTGCAAGCAGCTCGCCGGGAATGGGAAAAACAACGTGCGCGCGAGCGCACCTTCTTGGGGAAGGCTGAAGAGTGACCCGATATTCGAATCACAGGGGGAATAGCCATGACACAAAGTTATAACGGACCGCTGCACGAGATGGCAGCAACAACACCAACCGATTATTGGAACGACTCGTGCTCTGTGGAGGAGTTGAACTACGCCATCGCTCGCGGAGCAACCGGCGCAACTACCAATCCCAGCATCGTGTTGAATGTGCTGAAGAAGGAGATGCACCTGTGGCGCGACCGCATCTTCGAGCTAATCCGCGAGCATCCCACCTGGACAGAGGAAGATGTCGCCTGGCGACTGATCGAGGAGATGGCTGTACACGGCGCAAAGCTGCTGCTGCCGGTCTTCGAGCACGAGCGGGGCTTGAAGGGACGGCTCTCCATCCAGACCAACCCAACTTTCTACCGCAATGCCGAAGCCATCACCACGCAAGCTCTCCACTTCCACAGCTTGGCGCCCAACCTGCAGGTCAAGATTCCCGTCACCGAGGCTGGACTTTCCGCCATTGAAGAAGCCACTTTCCAGGGAGTCAACATCAACGCGACCGTGTCCTTTACGGTGCCCCAGGCGCTTGCCGTTGCCGAAGCGGTAGAGCGCGGTCTGAACCGGCGCGCCACCGCCGGGCATGATATCGCCACAATGCGCCCCGTCTGCACGCTGATGATTGGGCGTCTTGACGACTGGTTGCACGTGCTGGAAAAACGCGACGGCATTCTGGTGCCTCCGGGCTACCCCGATTGGGCAGGAATCGCCTGTTTCAAGAAAGCCTATAACCTGTACCAGGAGCGCGGCTACCGCGCGCGGCTATTAGCGGCAGCTTATCGTCACCAACTGCACTGGTCGGAACTCATCGGCGGCAATATCGTGCATTCCATTCCCTGCGAATGGCAACGCAAGTACAATGCCTCCAACCTTCCGGTGCGAATGAGCTACAAGGAACCGGTGCCGCCGGAAATCGTCACAACCTTGTATACCAGTTTTGCGGATTTCCGCCGCGCCTACGAGGTTGAGGGGCTTCGCCCCGCCGAATTTGACAGCTTTGGGGCAACGGTTCGCACGCTGCGCTCTTTTATCGGTGCTTACCGCGACCTGCTTGCCCTCGTCCGCGACTTCATGCTGCCCAATCCTGATTGAAATCCACTGGAGGTGAAAATGCACAACGAAGTATTGCAAAACTACATTGACGGCGCCTGGCGGCATTCGCAAGCCACAGAACATCGAGAGGTGCGCAACCCGGCGACCGATGCGCTGCTAGCGCGCACGCCGCTCTCTCCGCCGGAGGAGGTCGCGCAGGCAGCTGAGGCAGCACAACGCGCCTTCTGGGGATGGCGACAGACGCCGCCCGTGCAACGCATTCAATACCTGTTCAAACTCAAGACTCTGCTGGAAGAGCACTTCGAGGACCTGGCGCGCAGCATCACGCTCGAAAACGGCAAAGTGCTGGATGACGCGCGCGGGGAGATGCGCCGCGCCATCGAGAATGTCGAGGTCGCGTGTGGTATTCCGAACCTGCTGCTGGGCGATTTTGCGGAGGATATCGCTCACGGCGTTGACGAATACATGATCCGCCAACCCGTCGGCGTGGTCGCCTCGATTTGTCCCTTCAACTTCCCCGGCATGATTCCGTTCTGGTATCTGCCCTACGCCCTGGCATGTGGCAACACTGTGATCATCAAGCCCTCCGAACGCACACCGCTGACCATGGTCAAGGTCTTCCACCTGCTAGAGCAGATTGGGCTTCCAACAGGCGTGGTCAATCTGGTTCACGGGGGACCAGATACCGTCAACGCAATCCTCGACCATCCCCTGATTCAGGCAATCACCTTTGTCGGTTCCACGCCGGTCGCTCGCCACGTTTATAGCCGCGCTTCGGCGCACGGCAAGCGGGTGCAAGCCCAAGGCGGGGCAAAGAATCCACTGCTCATCCTGCCCGATGCCGACCCCGAGTTGACCGTCCGCATCGTCACCGATAGCGTTTTCGGCAATGCTGGGCAACGCTGCCTGGCAGCGGCAAACATTTCACGCCGCTACTCGCAGAAGCTGCCGAACAGCGCAAAGTGGGCAATGGGCTTGAGCCTGGTATTGAGATGGGACCCGTGATTTCGCCGCAAAGCAAGGCGCGCATCCAGGGGCTAATCCAGACGGGCGTGGCAGAAGGCGCCAATCTGGTGGTAGATGGGCGTGATCCAAGCATCTCAGGATGCGAGCACGGCTACTTCCTGCGCCCTACCGTACTGGATGGCGTGACGCCAGGTGGAACACTGGCGCAGACGGAGATTTTCGGACCCGTGATGTCGGTCCTGCATGTCGCGACGGTAGAAGACGCCATCGCGTGGGTCAACAGCGGCAGCTACGGCAACATGGCGTGTGTCTTCACCAACAGCGGCGCCGCAGCGCGGAAATTCCGCCACGAAGCACAAGCCGGAAACATCGGGATCAACATCGGCGTTGCTGCCCCAATGGCTTTCTTCCCCTTCAGCGGATGGAAGGAAAGTTTCTTTGGCACACTACACGGTCAGGGCAAGCACGCCGTCGAGTTCTTCACGCAGACCAAAGTGGTCGTCGAGCGCTGGCTAAAAACCTGGTCGCGCACATTCTAGCCCATGATTCAACCATTTCAGGAGGCATCCCTTGATTAAAATCGCTAACGCACCCTGCTCGTGGGGCGCACTAGAATTCGATCTGGAAGGCGAAGCACCGGGTTATGTGCAGGTGCTCGATGAAATGACGGCAACCGGCTACAGCGGCACAGAGCTCGGCGATTGGGGTTTCATGCCCACAGAGCCTGAGGCGCTGGCAAAGGCGCTCCACACGCGCGGGCTGACGTTGCTGGGCGCCTTCGTCCCCGTGTTTATGAAAGATCCTGCCACGCACGCCGCCGGTTGCGAGGCCGCCGTGCGCATCGCCCGGCTGATGGCAGCTGTTGAGGGCGATTCGCCCTTCATTGTCCTGGCTGATGAAAACGGTCGCGTTCCAGAACGGACGCAACATGCCGGAAGCATCACTCCAGAGATGGGACTGACTGATGCAGAATGGCAAATCTTTGCCGAGGGCGCGACACGCGTCGCAGAAGCCGTGCGGCGTGAAACCGGGCTACGCACCGCGTTCCACCATCATTGCGCCGGTTATGTGGAGACGCCGGCGGAAATCGAAACCTTGCTCAACCTGACGGATCCCACCCTGCTGGGGCTGGTTTTCGACACGGGGCACTACCGCTTCGGCGGTGGTGATGCGCTAGAAGGGCTGCGCCGGTATGGCAAACGAGTCTGGCATTTCCACTTCAAGGACTACCAACCGCAGGTCGCACGCCGCGCCGCCGCCGAAGGCTGGGATTACTTCGAAGCCGTGCGCCAGGGCGTTTTCTGCGAGTTGGGACAGGGTGACGTGCCCTTCCCCGCCCTCATCGCGGAACTGGAGCAGTTGGGTTATCAGGGTTGGGGCGTAGTGGAACAAGATGTGCTCCCCGGTATGGGCGCACCCAAGGAATCCGCTCGCCGCAACCGCGAATACTTGCGCCGCATAACTTGCGCCGCATAACCTGCGCCGCATAACTTGCGCCGCATCGGACTATAAAGCACTCCAAGGAGAATTGGCTATATGAACACGACCATCAACTTCGGTATCATTGGCGCCGGACGCATCGGGAAAATCCACGCCGAAAACCTGGCAAGTCGCATTCCCGGAGCGGCAGTTCTCGCCATCGCCGACCCCAATATAGAGGCGGCGCGCGAGCTGGCGGCGCAACTGCACGTTCCAAGCGCTGTTGCGGAGGCGCGCGCCATCTTCGATAATCCCGCTATCAATGCCGTCGCCATCTGCTCTTCCACCAACACGCATGCGCGCTTCATCATCGAAGCTGCGCAGGCAGGCAAACACATCTTCTGCGAGAAGCCCATCGCCTATGACCTGGGGCAAATTGATGCCGCGCTGGCAGCTGTGGCAAAGGCAGGCGTCAGCCTGCAAATCGGCTTCAATCGCCGCTTCGACCCCAACTTCCGTGCCCTCCGGCAAGCCGTAGTCTCCGGGCAGATTGGAGCGCCCCAGATTCTGCGCATTACCAGTCGCGACCCCGCGCCGCCGCCCGTCGAATACGTCAAGGTCTCCGGTGGCATGTTCTTCGATATGACCATCCACGATTTCGACATGGCGCGCTATCTGTTGGGCAGCGATGTGGAAGAGGTCTACGTCATGGGCGGGGTCTTGGTGGACCCTGCCATCGGCGAAGCTGGCGACGTGGACACCGCTGTGATCATGCTGCGCTTCGCCAACGGCGCGCTCGGTGTAATTGATAATTGTCGCAAGGCAGTCTATGGTTATGACCAGCGTGCCGAGGTCTTTGGCTCCGGCGGTATGGTCGCCTCCGCCAACAATACACCGTTCAACGCCTGCCTCAGCAACGCCGAGGGGGTTCACAGCCCTAAGCCGCTGTACTTCTTCCTGGAGCGCTATGCAGAATCCTTCGTTGCCGAATTGCGAGACTTCGTCGCTTGCCTGCACAATGGCACGCCAACGCCTGTATCAGGGCTGGATGGACGCGCCCCGGTGCTTATGGCAATGGCAGCGACGCGCTCCCTTCATGAGGGACGTCCGGTGAAACTCAGCGAGGTCGCGGAAGGTTAGGGCATACGTGAGCATGAAAGATGAATCCATGTTGACACCTGACGCCGATTTCGATGTTTCGACGCTAGGGCACTTCGCCAAAGATCGCCTGGTGGTGGATGGACAGGGGGAAATCGCCAAAGGCGGCGGAATCTACTACGGTGGCATCGCCCTCCGGCGGATGGGATTGAGCGTCGCTGTGGTCACGCGCCTACACCCAGATGATTTTCCGCTTCTGGCAGAGTTCGAAGATAACGGTGTGACCGTTTTTGCGACGCCCGCGCCTGCCACTTCGGGTATCGAGAATATCTACAACTCAGCAGATATGGAGCGGCGCATCTGCAAACCCATCGCCTTTGCCGGTCCCTTTAGCCCGGAAGAACTGCCCGACGTGACATCACGCGTCATTCTCATCGCATCCATCATCGCTGGAGAAGTGGACCTGCCGCTGGTGAAAACACTGGCAAAACGCGCCCCCGTGGGGCTGGATGTGCAGGGTTTTGTGCGCGTCCGTGAGGGAGACGACCTGGTATTCCACCCCTGGGAAGACATGGCGGAAGGGCTGAAAAGCGTCACCTACCTCAAGGTGGACCGCGCCGAAGCTGAGATGCTCACCGGCGAGACTGACCTGCGTCTCGCGGCGCAGCAGCTGGCAAACTACGGTCCGCGCGAAATCGTGATCACGCAGTCGGCGGGGGTCATGGTTTACGCGGAGGGCGCCTTGTACGAAGCACCTTTCACGCCCCGCTCGCTGATTGGGCGCACCGGGCGTGGCGACACGTGCTTTGCCAGCTACGTGGGCTACCGGCTCAATCACACTGCTGAAGAAGCCTGTCGTTTCGCTGCCGCGGTGACGACACTCAAACAAGAGCGCCCCGGACCATGGGATGGCGAACTTGATGCAGTGAAGGCGTTGCTCGCAACTCGCGCCGCAACTCGCGCCGCAACCCGCGCCGGGCATTAGTGCCAGCACGGTGCTGAACACATTCACTTTCTGGATCATTCGCGGCGCGAGAAAGCCGCGCCGCGAATGATCCTTTTCTTCTGCACCTCGCAGAGGCGGTTGGGAGCGTTGCCCACCATAGAATACACCCAACCTCAAGTTCCATTATGGAACAGGCATCTTGCGCCATCAGCAAAAAGCGGTAGGATAGTAACCATCTTTTGTCGTGGAGTCTCAGAGAAATATGCGCTACGAAAACGTCTGCATCGAAGGTTTGGGGTATGTTATCCCGCCCCACATTGTCACCACTGCCTGGTTGGAGGAGCAAATAGCCCCCGTATACAAGGCACTCAGAATCCCCACAGGTTACATCGAACGGCTCACCGGTATCCGCGAGAGACGCTGGTGGGATGAAGGCACACGCGTCTCCGATGCGTCAGCACAAGCCGGGGAGCACGCTCTGGAAAACACCGGTGTTAATCGCAACGAGATTCAGTGCCTGATCAACGCATCGGTCTGCCGCGATTATATCGAGCCGGCGACGGCAGCAATTGTGCACCACAAGCTCGGCTTATCCCCCACAGCCATGAGCTTTGATGTGGTCAATGCCTGCCTCGGCTTTCTCAACGGCATGGTCATTATCGCCAATATGATCGAGCTGGGTCAGATTGACACCGGCATGGTAGTTGCCGCCGAAATGCCGCGCGAAGGGCAGCTGATGACCATCAAAAACCTGTTGGAGAATCGCCCTGACAAAGATTCGCTGCGCGATAACCTGGCTTCTTTCACCCTGGGAGGCGCTTCAG
>JAKJAC010000052.1 GCA_022707705.1 Chloroflexota bacterium | reverse complement strand
GAATGCCTTGCTTGCGCTTCAAGGGCAGTGTGCGGAGCGTGGCGCGGTTTCGGTCAGCGACCTGCTTCGAAAGCCCAGGTAGGCGTGCGTAGTAGTTCGGGGGGTTTCTATTTCCAAAGAAGATTTCTTGCTTGTCATTTTTCGCGCCGCGGTTCAGCCGCGGCGCGAAAAACGACCTGTTATCATCTCTCCGGTGTCACCAACGCCGGGGCGCTCAGAATCTTGCGCAGGGTCTCTGGGTCGGTTGTGGGCGGCAGGCAGGTGGCGCCGCGACATACGTAGGCGGTCGATTGGCCCTCGTGGGGTTGCCGGTGTTCCAGCAGCGGCGGAAGGCTCCCGGAACCGGCAGCGATCAAACGGTGTGGGTCATATCCCGCCTGGCTTATCCGCAGCAGGTCCTTGCTCTCGCCCGCGTTAAGGTCCCCCACAATAGCAATCTCTGTCCCGCTTACCAGTGCTGCATCGAGGGCGTTGAGCCACTGCCCAAAGCCCAGGGGATACTGCCCCAGGAGGGGGGACACGGCGCGGATACTGGCATGTGCCAGTTTGGTGTAGCGCGGTTCATGGCTCAGGCGCGCCAGCTCCAGAAGCACGGTGACAGCGATGGCATTGCCCGAGGGTACCGCGTTATCCTGGAGCTCTTTGGGGCGCACAATCAGGGCAGCGCTATCATCGGCGGTATCGAAAAATCCACTCTCCGCGCGAAAGTGCGTGAGCACCTGTTCCATCAGGTCCCTGGCGGCGCCATAATAGCGCGGTTCGAAGGTGCTCTGGTAGAGCGCCAACAAGCCCCAGGCGAGCTGAGTATAATCCTCGAGGAAGCCTTCGACTTTAGCCTCGCCCGCGTGCCAGACGTGCCACAACCGTCCTTCGGGCGTGCGCAGTGCCTGCAGGAGGAAATCTGCGTTCTGTTCTGCGGCGCGCAGGTAATCCTCGCGGTTGAGGACGCGGGCGGCTTCTGCAAAGGCGCGCAGCATCATCCCATTCCATGAGGTGAGCACCTTCTCATCTCGTCCTGGCGGTGTGCGCAGCGAGCGCGCCTTGAAGAGCACTTCTCGCGCCCCGACGATGGCTTCACGCTCTGCGGTGCTGCCGTTGAAGGTGAGGATATTGCGCCCTTCGAAGTTGCCTTCTTCCGTGATGCCATAGAGAGTCAGGCAGCGACTGGCAGGACCACCGAGCGCTGCGCGTACCTCATCCGGCGTCCACACGAAGAATTTGCCCTCTTCGCCTTCGGAGTCGGCATCCTGCGTGGCATAAAAGCCCCCTTCGGGCGCGGTCAATTCGCGGAGGACGTAATCCAGCGTCTCTTCGACAATGGCGCGGAATAAGGGCTCTCCCGTCACCTGCCACGCATGGAGATAGACGGGAACGAGTTGAGCGTTATCGTAGAGCATCTTCTCGAAATGAGGAATTAGCCATCTTGTATCTACAGCGTAGCGATGGAAACCGCCGCCCAACTGATCGTAGATGCCGCCGCGTGCCATGGCTTCGAGGGTGTGTGTCACCATGTGCAGGGCTCTCGGGTCGCCGGTGCTGTGGTGGGTGCGCAGCAGGAATTCGAGAATCATGGATTGGGGGAATTTGGGGGCAGTGCCCCACCCCCCATGGGTGCTATCGTAGGTTGCTTGCAGGGCTTGATACGCCTGCTCCAGCGTGGCGGGGTCGAGATTGGCTTGCTCCGTCTCCACCGCGATTTCTGCTTGTTCTTGCAACGCCGCGATGAGCTTTTGACCACCTTGAACCAACTGCGAGCGTTGCGCTTGCCAGGCTTCGGCGATGGCGCGCAGCACCTGAGTGAAGGCGGGCATCCCGTAATGCGGCGTCTTGGGGAAGTAGGTGCCGCCATAGAAGGGCGCGCCTTCTGGTGTGAGAAAAACCGACATGGGCCATCCGCCGCCGCCTGTGAGCGCCTGTACCGCGCCCATATAGATGCGGTCGAGGTCGGGACGCTCCTCACGGTCTACTTTGATGCTGACGAAGTGCGCATTGAGCAGTGCGGCGGTCGTCTCATCCTCGAAGGATTCGTGCGCCATCACGTGACACCAGTGGCAGGCGGAGTAGCCGATGCTGAGAAAGATGGGCTTATCTTCCCGGTGCGCTTTCTCGAGCGCCTCTTCGCCCCAGGGATACCAATCTACGGGATTGTGCGCGTGTTGTTGCAGGTAGCGACTGCTCGCGGTCAACAAATGATTGGGCATGCGTCTCTCCAGATTATCGTATTATTTTCTAATATTAAAAATATTATATCACAAATTAAACAATCTGGTGAACTAAATTATCTTTGGAGTGGCTTACGAGATGGAAGCGGGAACTCGATGGGTTCTACAGAGCGTGGAGAAAAGGGGTTTTCAGCGCCGCGCAGCGCGCGGCGCTGAAAAAAGCTCCCCCAGAATCGCGATTTCCAGCTGCAACGTGTTGCGGCCAGCAAGAGACCGCTGAACAGCTGTGGTCTCAGAACGGGGTTGTGGTTTCACTGAAGAGCGGCAATCCTGCCAGATAGGCTTGTCGCTGTGCGATAAAATCCAGTACCCTGGCAACGGCTTGTTCATAAGCGTTGGGGTCAACCAGCACGCCACCGGCATCGGCGGTGCGTACCAGCGTTGCATACGTCTCAACCTGCTTGACCAGGAATCCGCTGACAAAGAGCTCCTGGTACAGGCGCTGCAATTCTCCTTCATAGAGCGCCAGGAACTCCGGCGTATTCAGAAAGCGCGCTGCCAGGGTGTTGCTCCCGCCGCCCATGCCGCCGCGCATTCTACCCCCCATCTGCGAGGTGCTGCTCTCCTGTTGCCCGGCATAGATATCGTAGCTGGCGGATGCGCCGCCCATCGCCAACTTGCCCAGACTCTCGTTGGCATCCCACATCAGCAAGGTAAAGCGTTGTTCCACATCATCGTAATACAGATAGTAGTTGTTGTTCATGCCGACGATCGCATCGGTATTGACCAGCAGATTGTTCAGCGCCAGATAGGTCGCAAAGGCTTCCACATCCAGGTAATTGGGCAGTTCGGCGCTAAAGGTGGCATCATCTGCTTCACTCAGGAAACGCATAAAGGCAATCAGTGGGGCGAGGTCGGCGTCGTTGACTCGTGTCTTCTGGGTAAAGCTATTATCGTAGAGACTGGGATCCTCGCCCTGATAGCGCAGAGTCGAACCGAGCTCGGCTTTGTAGAGCACACCATCGGAATTCTCGAAGTGCTCTGCCAGATACTGTTCGTTGATGGCCTCTGAGAGCGTGTAGAGCTGCGTCTCGCCTGCGTTTAGCTGCACACTGGCAAAAGCCGTATTGGTCACCGGCAAACCGATGGCGCGCGCGGCAGCGTTGGTTACCGGTTCCTGCAACATGGCGGCATCGTTGGAGGTGCCATACGTCCGGAGCGCCAGATGCGTGTAGCCCTGGTAGTTTTGTCCCTCGACAGTTTCGTCAAAGCGGAGCATCAGTGGAATTTTCGTGTCCACGGTAACTTCTGTCGTTCCATCTCCCATGCCGCCGCCAAAATCGCCGCCGGGCTGGAAGGGCATGTTCTCTGGGTCCCAAGGCACTCCGCCGGGGATTGCGGGCGCCTGCCCTTCGGGCAAGGCTCCTTCTGGAGGCAGCGCTCCTGCCGCGCCCTCGTCGGGCTGGAAGGGGCGTTCCTGTCCCTCGGGACGCATGGGCGGTTGCCCCGCGGGAGGATCGAACGGCGCTTCTCCCGCCGCGCCTGGATCAGGGCGAGCATCACCCCAACCGAAATTGCCGCCGAATTCGCGAACCTCACCCGCCATCCGTCCCCCCACCGCTGTGCGCAGTGAGGCGTTGCCCTTGAGGCGCACCCCTACATTGCTTATCTGCACACCGTCAATGATGACATCGGCGTGAAAGTAATCCTTCGCGCCGGTTTCCCGGTACGTTGTGAGCATCTGCTCGAAATCTCCATCTGCCATGAGGACTTGGATGCTGTGCACAATGGTATCATCGAAGAGCGCCACATCGCCGCTATAGGTCGTGCCGGTGACTGCAGGCGTCTCAGCCTGCAGCGTGCCCGGCACAGAGTAGGCGATGATGCGTTGATTTCCTAGTCCCGCCGTGAGCAGCAGCGTCGCCACGAGCAGTATCACCAGCAACGGGTAATGGCGTTTGAACGTCAAACTCATGCTTTCCCCCCAATGGATATGACTATGGAGTGTTTGGGGCGCGTCCCGCGCCCCAAACACTAACTAAATGTTGAACTGCTTCCTGAACCCCAATCCGTTTTCTCACCCTCACAAATCGGTGTTGTTATACCCGGCAATCAGGGTGACGCGATTGTTGCCGTTAAGGCGTTTGATCTCAGCGAGAAACTCCTGAATTTGGCTCTGCTTCTTTAACCCAACACTGTAGGTCAGCTCGGTCAACGCGCCTCCGCGAACGGAATCCACACTGATGAGTTCCGAGGAACTGGTGTATTTCAGGAATGCGTCATTGAAAAGCGTATCGAAGGCGGCATCGTTGAGAACCTGAATTTTGAGGATTTGGCTGATCATGCGCCGTGCGTACCAGTTGAAGCGTGTCATCACCAGAATGATGAGACTGACAAACACCGCAGTGATGACCGCGAGCAAGTAAAACTTGGTGCCCACCGCCATACCGACTGCCATGGTGAAGAAGATGAAACCCACATCGCGGGTCTCTTTCACGGCGTTGCGGAAACGGATGATGGAGAGTGAACCGATTAACGCGAACGCGCGGGCGATGTTCGAGCCGATGATCAACATGACGACGGCGACGATCATGCCGTTGAGCACCAGCGTGTGCACAAAGCTCTGCGTGTAGGAGGCGCCGCGATGGGTGATTTGATAGACCCACCCGATCATTGCGCACAGCGCGAAGCTCAAGAGCAAGCTGATGACGACATCTGTTACTGAAAATACACCAGTCAAATCTTGAAAATTGAAACCATCCATGTGAAGAAGCCTCCGTTTAGTTATCAGATGTGAGTTGCAGGTTAAAGAATCGGCGTCTGGCGCGATAAGGGTGAGGAACTCTGCGCTTTAGCACCCCAGAGCCCCACTGCTCTGCGCCAGCTCGATGCTGCGGCAATATTTGCTCAGCCTTACCAGGGTGAGATTGTGGGCGGCGACCATCTCGGTCAACCAGTAGGGAATGCGCTCATTGACTTTGATTTCGATGATGACCCAGGTCGGGGCAAAGAGCTCGTGCTCTGCGGTGGAACTGTCGAGCCGGAGTGCTGCCGGATCGCCGAGGCTTACCCCATAGCGCATTTCAGTATCGAAGGTGACCCGTAACCCAATATCATAGTCCCCTCCCATCCAGGCTTCTCGCCGGTAATGGATCAGGCTTGTGGGTCGCAGGTTGTATTGCCAGAGCAGCGCCGCAATCTCTTCGATGACCGCGCTATCTTCGGGGGCGTGTGAGGGGATTTCACGCTTGCAGCATAGCTGCAGCGCCTCATGGTAGGGCAAGAGTGCGCGTCGTTTCTGCGTCACGCGGTCCACGCGTTGTTTGATTTCCACGAAGACGAGCGTCTCCTCGGTGAATGGCGCATCTGTCTCATAGCGCCGGATGCGCAATTTGCGGCGCAATCTGATGCCGTCCATCTTCTCCCAATAACAGCGATAGTCGGGACTATCAAAGTAAAGGCTGGAAAGCTCGTAAGCGCCGCCCCCATTGCCATTTTCATCCGGCGTGAGATAGGCGCGCAGGTTCTGCCGGAAGCGCTCTGCCTGCCGCAACGTTACCAGATATTTCAACTCAAAGCGATTGAAACTGCGAACGATGTGACTAAGATTGGTCATAGATTGCCTTTCCCACGTCTGGAGGCATGCTTGACATGAAAGCCATGTCTCTCTTCCGTTACTCTTCTATTCTAGGCTGCTAAGCTGTGAGTATTCTGAGAAGAAGCTGAGAATTTGCTGAGAAAGATGCCGGATTTCGCCCTCGTGAAACTCTTTCACAGCAATTTCTCAGGCACACGGTATACTATATTCTTGAATGTGGCGAATAAATGGTGGAGAGCGCGATGATTACGGTTCTGATTGTAGATGATGATCAACGCTTGTTGCGCATGTTGCAGCGCACGCTGACCTATGAAGGCTTCCACGTGGTGACCGCAACCAATGGGGAGGAGGCGCTGGCACAGGTTGATGCCTGCCATCCTGAGATTATCATTCTCGACTGGATGATGCCCAAAATGGACGGTTTGGAGGTGATGGAGCGCTTGCGCGCGGAGCAAAACCAAGCCTTCATCCTGATGCTGACGGCTCGTGATGCGTTGGAGAACCGCGTCGAGGGGCTAGAAAGCGGCGCCGATGATTATCTCACCAAACCCTTTGCCCCGCCGGAACTGGTCGCCCGCATCCATGCGCTGCAACGCCGTGTGGCAGCGCAGCCTGGGCGACAGCCCCTGCATTTTGGCTCCGGCGCCGCGAGTCTGTCTCTCGATCCTGTGGCGCATGCAGCCAACCTGGATGAGTTGCCGTTGACTCTCACCCCTACGGAGTTTGACCTGCTCGCCTTCTTCATGCTGCACCCGCGTCAGGTGCTCGAACGCAACCAGATTCTCAACGCCGTATGGGGCTACGACTTTGGCGGCGATGACAATGTGCTTGAAGTCTACGTGGGCTATCTTCGTAAGAAACTTGAAGCTGAAGGGCATCCGCGCCTGATTCATACGGTGCGTGGCGTGGGCTACGTTTTGCGGGAGGGTTAATGTCGATTCGGCTACGGCTTACGTTACTCTACACCCTGATTCTTGCGCTGACGTTGCTGCTCTTTGGGACGGCTCTATACACGGTTCAAGCCCAGGGGACGCTGAATGCGCTGAAGCAAGAGCTGAGCAGAGGTGGTGAAAGTACCGTTCAGATGGTGCTACGCTTCTACCGGGATGCTTCATTGCTACCGCCGGACCCGCCCCCTGGAGAGGATCACCGCCCACCCTTGCAGGATCTTTCATCTGAGCCTGCTTTTCAGCAGCTCCGCGAGCGCGAAATCGTACGGGTGCTCAACGCTGAAGGTGTTTTGGTAGCGACACCTTTTGCGGCAGCGAGCGAGGCTTTGCCGCTTAGTGTGGAAGGGCTGGACGCCTTGCGCAACCAGGAGATTTGGTGGGAGATTGCCTCCTGGGATGAGGCGCGTTTGTTAATTTACAACCGTCCCGTGATTGTGGATGATGAGCTCGTCTTCATCGTGCAGACGGCGCGTCCCCTGACCGAACGTGAGGATTCATTGCGGACCCTCAGTCGCACCCTGTTGATCGCGGGTGTGCTCACGACGGTGATTGCCTTTGGTATCGGTTGGGCGCTGGCGGGAGCAGCGCTGCGTCCCATTCATCGCATCACGCAAACGGCGCAGGCGATCGGGAACGAGAGTGACTTCTCCAGGCGGGTGGATTATACAGGTCCTGATGATGAAGTGGGGCGCCTGGCGACGACCTTCAATGCGATGCTGGTGCGCTTGGAGGAGGCTTACCGGCGTGTGAGTGAGGCGCTGAGCTTGCAGCGTGACTTTGTCGCCGATGTTTCTCACGAGTTGCGTACGCCTCTGACGACCATTCGGGGCAACCTGGCGTTGCTCCGCCGCACGCCGCCCCTACCTGAGGCGGAACAGAACGAAATTCTGGTGGATGCGGAAGTCGAAAGTGACCGCATGACCCGTTTGGTCAACAACTTGCTGCTGCTGGCGCGCGCGGATGCCGGACCTAGCCTCAAGCACGCGCCGGTAGCTGTGGCTCCGGTGATTGAGGAATCGTGCCGGCAGGCGCGGCAGTTGGATCGCCAACGCGAGATTGTAGAGCACATTGCCAAAGACGTGACCGTTCTTGGGGATCGGGACGCGCTCAAACAAATTGCACTGATTCTGCTGGATAACGCGCTCAAGCACTCTCAGGGGTCCATCACCGTCTCGGTGAAGGCGGAAGCTCCCTGGGCTTTGCTCGAAGTGCGGGATGTGGGTCCCGGCATCGCGCCGGATTTGCTGCCGCATGTGTTCGACCGCTTCCATCGGGGGCAGGCTAATTCTGATACCCCCGGCTTTGGCTTGGGGTTGCCCATCGCCAAGACGCTTGTCGAAGGCTGCAATGGCGCCATCGCGATAGAGAGCACCCCAGGATGCGGCAGTGTGGTGCGTGTGCGCCTGCCCCTCTGGGCAGAGCAGGATGCAAAACCGGGCACGTCAGCCACAGAACGGTGAACTCCCGTTTACACGGGTGTGTTCCCACTTTGGGGTGAAAGTAAGCCGGTTGTCATTCAATAGTTTCCTCTTAATTGTTTTTTGCGGCGGTGCGCCCCGCCGCAAAAAATCAACTTTCTCCCTCGCCCTGTAGGGGCGCCTGAGATTTTCATCCCCGTTTTGAAACGCGCCCGTTATCACCCGTAAGAAATCCGGCGCAACTTTGAAGTTGCGCCGGATGTGTTCATAAAGTGACGTCCGAAGGCTTCGTCCTACTTGGCGTATTCCACTGAACGTGTCTCGCGAATAACGGTGACTTTGATCTGTCCCGGATATTGCAACGTATCCTCGATCTTGCGGGCGACCTCGCGGGAGAGGCGCAGCGCGTCCAGGTCATCAATTTCGCCGGGCTTGACGATGATACGGACCTCGCGTCCAGCCTGGATGGCGTAGGATTCCTCAACCCCGGTAAAGGAATGCGCAATCTCTTCCAGCGTGCGGATGCGCTTGATATAGTGCTCCAGGCTTTCGCGTCGTGCTCCAGGTCGGGCGCCAGAGATGGCGTCTGCCGCTTCCACCAGCACCGCTTCCAGCGAGACCTGGTCTACCTCATGGTGGTGTCCTTCGATACAGTTGATGACTGCTTCCGGTACGCCGTAGCGCCGGGCAATCTCCGCGCCGATGGTGGCATGCGTGCCCTCGACCTCGAAATCCACAGCCTTGCCCAGATCGTGGAGCAACCCACCCATGCGTGCGACCTTTTGGTCGGCGCCCAGTTCAGCTGCCAGCAGGCTGGAGAGTTTGGCGACCTCGATGGCGTGCGCGAGCTGGTTCTGCCCGTAGCTGGTGCGGAAGTAGAGCTGCCCCAGCAATTTGACGATTTCGGGATGCACACCGGGGACTTCGGCCTCATACACGGCGCGTTCACCCTGTTCGCGGATGGTATCCGTGACCTCTTTGCGTGATTTTGCCAGCAATTGCTCGATGCGCGCCGGGTGGATGCGCCCATCAGCTACGAGCTTGTGCATGGTTCGCGCCGCTACCTCGCGGCGAATCGGGTCAAAGGATGAGATGGTGATGACTTCAGGGCTATCATCTACGATGACATCTACACCGGCTTTCTGCTCGAAGACCCGGATGTTGCGTCCCCCGCGCCCAATGATGCGACCCTTGAGCTCGTCGGAAGGAATCTCGATGGTCTTGGTGGTCAGTTCGGCGACTTGCTCACCGGCGATGCGTTGCACCGCGGTAGTGATGATGTGCCGGGCGCGCCGGTCGGCTTCTTCCTGGGCGTAGCGCTCTTCCTCACGAATAACCCGCGCCATATCCTGGCGGGTCTCTTGCGCAACCTGTTCGAGCAAGAGTGCTCGCGCTTCCTCGATGGAGAGGCTGGCGACGCGCTCTAATTCCTCACGGCGTTGCGCTTCCAGTTTCTCCAGGTCATTCCAGCGCTTATCAATCGTGCTTTGCCGTTTGTTCATGGTTTGCTCTTTGCGGTCCATCTGCTCCTGGCGTTGGTCCAGTTGATCCCGCCGGCGTTGGAGGCGTTCCTCCTCCTGTCGCAGTTGGCTCCGCCGAGCTTCGAGTTCCTTCTCGGCATCCTCGCGCATGCGGTGACTCTCATCCCGGGCGGCGAGCACGATTTCGCGCGACTGTTTCTCGGATTCCTCCAACAGTCGCTTGCGCATGGCTTCCAAATCACCCATTTGCTGCTGATATTGCTGTTGGCGGAAGAAGTATCCGGCGACGCCGCCGATCACCACCCCCAGCAGCGCAGCGATTGCTGCATATACCCATTCCATAGTATTACTCCTCGGTTTCTAGATTAATGGAATCCGGAGAGGCATAACGCACGAGGAGATCCTGAATGAGGTCATAGTTGAAGCCACGACGCGCCAACCGTTCAGCCAGACGACGGCGGAATTGCTCTGGAGGATAGGCGGCTAAGCGCCGCGCCTGCTCTCGGGCATAGGCATCACCTGCAGCTGCGGCATCGTAATCGCCCAGTGCGTTTTCGATTACCGCGGGAGCAATCCCATGTTGTCGCAATTCCTGTGCCAGCGCCCGCTCGCCTCGTGGTCTGAACCGGTTTCGGTTCTCGATCCAAAATCTGGCGAAGGCGTTGTCGTCTATTAATCCGACCTGGCACAAACGCTCAATGACCTCATCCATGCTCTGGGGAGAGAATTCGCGTTCCTCGAGATAGCGTCTGACTTCAGCCTCGCTACGCGGGCGATATGAGAGATAATTTAACGCTTTCTCGCGAGCCTTTTCCACTTCATCGGCAGCTTTGAGCGCTGTGATATCGGCTTCTGTAAGGGTGTCCCCAATTCTCAAAGCCAGTGCAGCGCTTAAAGCCAACCCAAAGGCGAATTCTCCATCCAGATATACATTCACCCGCTCTCTGGAGTGTTGTTGTGGCTCCAGTGCGGTGATTCTCCCGTCCATATGCTCTCCAAAACAAACACGGCTACAGCCAGGAGGGGCCGTAGCCGTGTTGGATAGCACAAACCACCGTTTCTCAAAATCCCTGAGAACGGCACATCCTCTTCCGTTTCTGCTCTTCTGCCACCTGCTCAACCCATACGCAGGTGCAATTCAATAACATCTTTTTTGCAGAGAGCGTCGCGGAGCCAGTTGGTCAATGCTTGAACCTCGCTCAGCGAAGTGATGAGAGTGTTTCTGGCTAAGGCTCGCTAACGGCTACAGCTGCCCACCACAGGGGATTTTGCCCCTGTACGCTCCAAACTTCACCAGCCACTTCAATAGTGATATGATGCAGTTCAGAGCGACGCTTTTATCATGACACCGGCCAATCATTGCCGGAAACAAGATCAAGTCTCAGTCAGTTTGTCAAATGATTCACCGACTGTATACTTGCTAAGTGTACACTGAAACGGTTGTTTTGACAAGAGGCATTTTCAAAATGGCCATTCAGATTTAGGGGGAAAGAGCAATGCAGAAGCGTCCTCGCATTTATGTGACCCGTGAGATTCCCGCTGCCGGCATGCAGATCCTTTATGAATATTGTGAGGTGCTGTTGTGGCGCGATTCCCTTCCCGTGCCCCGTGAGACGTTGCTCGGCGCTGTTGCCGATGTTGAGGGTTTGTTGACCCTGCTTTCGGACCCTATCGATGCGACCCTGGTAGCCGCCGCGCCGCACTTGCGCGTCATTAGCCAATACGCCGTGGGCTACGACAATATTGATATTGCTGCTGCGACCGCACGGGGCATTCCCGTGGGCAACACCCCTGATGTCCTCACTACAGCAACGGCTGATTTTGCTTTTGCTTTGCTGATGGCGGCGGCGCGGCGCATCCCTGAAGGGGATGCTAATGTGCGTCAGGGAGAATGGCATACCTGGGGACCACAGACCCTGCTAGGGCAGGATGTCTGGGGGGCGACCCTCGGGGTGGTTGGGTTGGGGCGCATTGGACAGGCGATGGTGCGGCGCGGTAGAGGGTTCGCTATGCGGGTGCTCTTCACCGACCCGCGTTGCAAGGCGGAAGGTGAGGCGCTCGGCGCGGAATGCGTGTCTCTCGAAACGCTGTTGGCTGAAGCGGATTTTGTGAGCTTGCACTGCCCTCTCACCCCGGAGACGCGCGGTTTAATCGGTGAGCGTGAGCTACGGATGATGAAGCCCACAGCTATTCTGGTCAACACCGCGCGGGGTGCGGTTGTGCAGCAGGAAGCGCTGCTTCGGGCGTTGCGCGAGGGTTGGATTGCCGGCGCCGCGCTGGATGTGACCGACCCGGAACCCCTGACGCCAGAACACCCGCTGGTTGGGCTGCCCAACTGTTTGATCACGCCGCATATCGCGAGCGCAAGCGTCGCGGCGCGAACGCAGATGGCTATCGTTGCCGCCGAGAATTTGCTCGCCGGGCTGCGTGGCGAACGGCTTCCACATTGCGTCAACCCGCAGGTGTACCGCTAAACGAGCGCGTGCTAATCTGCGCTTGTTACTGCTCTTTTGGGGTCTCGCGCCGCCCCAAGAACTGCAGCGAACTGCAGCGTAACCGGCGTTTTCTTACTACGTCACAAGGAGAGGGCGATGTCGGGTTATTCACGTTCAACCCCTACTCAGGATAAGCAATTCTTTGGTCAATCTTTCATCGGGCAAAATCTCGAGCACCATGATTTCGCTGATGCGGATCTGCGGCAGGCGAGTTTTGATACCTGTGAGCTTACCGGGGCGAAATTCTGCCGTGCGCATTTGGACCAGGCAAAACTTCCGGATCAGAAAATGGCGCAGGCCGATTTTACCAAAGCCAGCCTCGTCCATGCGAACTTACAGAAGGTGAAAGCTGCCGGCGCAGTACTTCGCGAAGCGACGCTGACCACTGCCGACTTGAGCCACGCAGACCTGAATCATGCTGACTTGAGCTCTGCCAAGGCGCACCGTGCTCACCTTGAGCAGACGATCCTTGATTACGCGACTCTGGTGAATACTGACCTGACCGGGGCGGATTTGCGCGGAGCGCAGTTGCTGCGAGCCGACCTCACCGGAGCCGACCTTTCGTATGCGGATTTGAGCGAGGCAAATCTGGAGGGCGCTATCCTTGTAGGGGCGAAGTTCCAGCACACCATCCTGAAGCTGACGCAGCTGGAGGGCGCGATTTGGGATCGCACCACGGTTGGGAGCGCTGATTTGCGGGATGCGCAGATTGCCGGACGCATTTGGGTCCTGATGCGTGGGCTTCAGAACCCGCAGGCTCTCCGCAGCCGGCTTATGCCATTGTTCATCAAGCTCAGCGTTTTTGCGGCGATTGTGCCTTTATCCGTAGCACTCTTTTTGTGGATGATGGTAGCCACGCATGCCTGGATGCAATTGCCCGCAACACGGGGCTTGTTGATTGGTAGCATCCCTATGCTCCTTTTAGGGCTGTTGGTCGTTCTCTTCGTCCCTGATATTATCTTCAAAGGCTATTGCTGGTTGAATAGTCTGTGGTCCCGTAAGCACCCTGATGAAACGCAGACCGGTTCTTCGACCACGGTGTAAGGGGGATTGTGGGTTCTTTTGGAGTTTCTCTTTGTGTCGTAGTGTGCATTTTGAATTGAACGGGAAGCTTCTTGACATTTTTGTGAGTGCTGCTAGGATAAGTAATGTAGCGTTGTTGTTCAACCTGTGGGGCATTTGGGCCACACGCGTGAATACCCCTTCGTAGCTGATTCAGTCAAGTAAAGGGAGGTTCCATGTCTGAGACGGTCCTTTCACAGGCTTCTCCAGGTCTGGCTCAACTGTTCGGCGCTGCGCTTCAACGCGTGGCGTCACAGCGCGAGGAAATCAATGCTCTGGATGGGTTCAATGGTAATCATGGCGATAACATGGTTCAGAACCTGCAAGTGATCACCGATGCGCTGACGGTGCAAGGTGACAAGACGCCCGCCGAGGCGCTGCGCTATGCCGGTGAGGCATTGCAGGTGCAGGGACGCGGTGGGACCAGCCAGTTTTATAGTAAAGGGCTTGGGCAGGCAGCAGAGAAACTGCAAGGACATACATCGTTGGAACAGGGCGATGTGATGACCTTGATTCAGTCGCTTCTGGGCGCCGTACCGGCAGCGGGCAACCCTCAAGAAGGTCAAACCGTGCAGAGTGTGTTGGACATGGTCTTGGGAATGGCCGGAATGGGCGGCGTCCAGCAGGCGCAACCAGAGCCGGAACCCGAACCAGAGCCCACACTCGGCGGCGGGATCATGGACCTGTTGAAGGGACTCATTGGCGTATCCCCTGCGCAGCAGGCTCCGGTTCCTCAACCCTCCGTTGTCCCTCAGGATGATACCTTCGATATGGGGGATGTTTTGGAGCGATTGCTCCCCGCGGGGCTGGCTTACCTGCAAGCCAAGCAGGCGGGCGCAGACTCCTCGCAAGCCATACAGCAGGCTTTGATCAAAGCCTTGTTGGGTGGGCAGACTCAGAGGGCCTCAACTCCACGCGCTGCAGCGGGCAGTTTGATCGCGCAGAGCATGTTGCAGGCTTTCTTGGGTCGGAAGTAGTGTCTCGTATCTAATCTAGTAACATATCAGATTCAAGGAGGAATTCGATGACTGAGGAAAAGAAGAAGCGTGGGCTTTTTGGCAAGGCTGTGGATGCGCTGACCACTCGTGACGAGAAGGAAGCTGCTGCTGAAGCCGCTAAGGCTGCGGAAGAAGCTAAGGCTCAGGCTGCCCGTGAGGCTTCTCTGCGCCAGTTGGCTGAGGCCAAGGCTGCCGAGGCCGAGCGCAAAGCTGCAGAGCTGAAGAAGCAGATGGAAGAAGCCGCCAAGGCTGCTGAGGCGGAGGCCCGTGTCGCCGCTTCCCGCGCCAAGTTCGAGGCGGAAGCCGCTGCCCGCAAGGCTGAGGTGGAAAAGCAGATGGCTGAGGAAGCCGCGAAGATTGCTGAGGCGCGCGCCGCTGCCGTTGCCGCCGCTGAAGCCGCCAAGAAGACCTACGTGGTCAAGCCCGGCGATAGCCTGAGCAAGATCGCGAAGGAGCAGCTGGGCAATGCTTCTCGTTGGCCCGAGATTTTCGAGCTCAACAAAGACCAGATCAAGGACCCGAACCTCATCCGCGTTGGGCAGGAATTGAAACTGCCTGATTAGTTGCGGTGTTGATCCTGAAATCAGTCCCTCTGGATCCTTCCAGGGGGACTGATTTTTTAACTGCTCAGGGATTTCGTAGCAGGCCGCTGACCGAAACCGCGCTACGCCCCGCACACTGCCCTTGAAGCGCAAGCAAGGCATTCGCACCGGGGTTGACGAAGCAACCATATCGCACAGCGAACCTCACGGGGTACGCAGAAGCCCGTTGAACTGCTACGAATGCCCGCTCATTGGCATTCTTGCCCGATTTCAGCCCCACAGGTATAATGCACTTATGAGTGAAGACACTACCCCCATTCGCAAGCAATATCTCGAATTGAAATCCCGTTACCCGGATACGATCCTGTTCTTCCGGTTGGGTGATTTCTATGAGACCTTCGATGCTGATGCCGAGCTGGTGGCGGAGGAACTCGATATTGTCCTGACCTCGCGCCCTGTAGCCAAAGGTGTGCGCATTCCCATGGCTGGGGTGCCCTACCACGCCGTCGAGGGTTACGTCGCACGGCTCATCGAAAAGGGCTATCGCGTGGCATTGGCGGAACAGGTAGGCGAACCCGATGGGCGCGGACCGATGGAGCGCCGCGTGGAACGGGTGGTCACGCCCGGCACGCTCCTTGAGCCGGCGTTGCTTGATGAAAAGCGCCCCAATTACCTCGCCGCTATTATCATCGAAGGTGAGCGCGCGGGAATTGCCTATGCCGAGATTTCTACGGGGGAGTTTGGCACAACTCAGCTCAGCGATGATGGCGATATCCTCATCGCCGTGCGGCAGGAATTGGCGCGACTTCAACCGCGCGAAGTGCTCTTCCCCAAGCTCGGCTCCTGGAAGGAGCGCGCTTCTGACCAACCCGAGACCCGCTCCGAAGAACTATTGGCAGGCATGCTCCCTGCCCATTTTACGCCGTGGGCAGCTTATCGTTTTGAAGAATCCGCGGCGCGACAGTTGCTCCTGGAACATTTCGGGGTGCAGACCCTCGAAGGCTTTGGTTGCGAGGGAAAGCCTCTGGCAGTGCGCGCGGCAGGCGCCATTCTGGCATACCTTCAAGAGACACAACAGGGGACTTTGCCGCAGATTGTGGGGCTGGCGACCTATTCAACTGAGCACTTCATGGCGATTGACCCCGCCACGTGGCGCAATTTGGAGTTGACTGAGACCTTGCGCCGTGAGAAACGCGGTTCGTTGCTCGGGGTGCTCGATATGAGCGTGACGGCGATGGGGGGGCGGTTGCTGCTCCAACGTCTGCAACGCCCGCTGCTGGATATTGCTGAACTGGAAACCCGTCTCGACCAGGTGCAGGCATTTGTGGAGAATGGTTTGCTGCGAGCTTCGGCGCGCCGGTTGCTCAAACAGGTCCCTGATCTGGAGCGCATGGTCAACCGTGTGACCGCTGGCAAGGCTCCCCCTCGTGACCTGATGGGTATACGCGTTGCGTTGGAGGCTGTGCCGGAGTTGCGCGCGCTATTGGAGGAAGTCACGGAAGCGCCGGCAGGGCTTTCCGGATTGCGGGAAGGGCTGGAAGCTTTGCCGGATGTCGCAGCGCTTATCGCCTCTGCGCTGGTGGATGACCCTCCAGCTCAAGCCAGCGCCGGGGGACTGATTCGCCCCGGTTTCTCGGCTGAACTCGATGGCATTATTCTCGCCAGCCGTGATGCGCGTGAGTGGATTGCTTCACTGGAAAGCAAAGAGCGCGCCCGCACGGGCATCAAGAACTTGAAGGTGGGCTACAACAAAGTCTTTGGCTATTACATTGAGGTCACCCGCTCCAACACCGATGCTGTGCCGGCGGACTACATCCGCAAACAGACCCTGGTCAACGCCGAGCGCTACATCACGCCGGATCTGAAAGAATATGAGAGCCTGGTGCTCAATGCCGAGGAACGGATCAATGAGCTGGAGGCGCGCTTATTCCGGGAACTCTGCGCGCAGGTAGCGGCGCGGTCGGCTGCGCTATTGGCGCTCGCGACGGCGCTGGCGCGACTTGATGTTGCCGCGGCGCTGGCGGAAGTCGCTGCGCGCTACCATTATGTTCGCCCCACTTTTACGCCGGAGCCGGTCTTGGAGATTACGGCAGGACGGCACCCCGTCGTAGAGCGCACCCTGAGCGAACCCTTCGCACCCAACGACCTGCGGATGGACGATGCAAGCCGTATTCACATCATCACCGGACCCAACATGGCTGGAAAATGCCTGAGTGCAGGCACTTTGATTCCGACCGATCGTGGCTTACTGCCAATCCAGGCATTAAGCGATGACGCTACGCAACCAGATACCTTTACACCTCTTGAAGTGGGCATCCGGGGTAAATGTGGCAATACGACAAGTTCGCATTTCTTCAACGGCGGCGCCGTTCCGACCTTGCAGATAAGGACATCTTTGGGGTACGAGCTGACCGGCACGCCGGCGCATCGTGTTTGGGTGCGCCGGGCGGATGGATCAGAAACCTGGGTGCGATTGGATGAATTGACAACAGCGGATTATGTTGCCCTGCAACCAGGTACGGAACTCTGGGGGCAGGCTACAGCTCTCGCCATAACACCCTCGCATTCTCGCGGCGCGATTTCCTACACCTACCCCACTGAAATGACGCCTGACTTCGCCTATTTCATAGGCATCCTTATCGGCGATGGTAATTACAGTCGGCAGCAGGTGCTACGAATCACTACGGCTGATGAGCTTGTGGCGCAGGAATTCTGCCGTATTGCAGAGACCTTATTTGGCTATTCTCCCAAGTCAACTCAAAAACGCGACACTATAGCGCGCGACTATCTCATCACCAGTTTGGATATCCGGCGTTTTATGGCGCAACTCGGGCTCGATTATGTGACCTCTCACCAGAAAAGCATTCCGGAAAGCATCCTGCGCGCTCCGCGCGCCAGCGTCATCGGGGTATTGCAGGGCTTGTTCGATACCGATGCATCCGCTGGTAGACGTTACGGCAACATCGAATATTCCACAGTTTCTCCAATTCTGGCGCAGCAAGTCCAGCTCCTCTTGCTAAATCTAGGCATTGTGAGTTCTCTGCAGCAAAAACAGACTCCAGCGCGATTGTCCTACCGCGTTTCCATACGCGGAGCCGACGCCATTGCCTTCTATTGCATCGTTGGCTTCCGCCTCCCTCGGAAGCAAGCGCACAGTGCATTGACCTCAACCTTGCGCCACCCCAATATCGGCGGCATTCCCTACCTCACGGGCGTGTTGCGGACTATTCAGCAACGCATCGTCGCGACGAAGAATAAACCGGTCGCCCTAAAACATAATAAAGCGATCAACAGCATTTTCTACACTTACATTCCTGGCGGCAGAAATATCTCTTATGCCAAGATGCAAGAACTGCTCAGCTACTGCGAACAAAGCCAGGTACCCTGCCCTGAACTTGACTCACTATTGGAAAACCGCTATTTCTATGATCGGCTTAGGTGTGTTACTCCGGGTGATACACAACAGGTATTTGATCTGAGTGTTCCCCAGGGCAATGCCTATGTTGCGGGAGGTTTTGTAAGCCATAATTCGGTGTTTTTACGACAGAGCGCGCACATTGTCCTGATGGCGCAGATTGGCAGCTATGTCCCCGCGGACGCGGCGCACATTGGCATCGTTGACCGCATTTTCACCCGCATCGGCGCTTCTGATGAGCTGGCAGCGGGTCAATCCACGTTCATGGTGGAGATGGTGGAGACGGCGGGAATTCTCAATCACGCCACACCGCAGAGCTTGCTGGTTCTGGATGAGGTGGGACGCGGGACGAGCACCTACGATGGGATGGCAATCGCGTGGGCTGTGGTAGAATATCTGCACAATCACCCGGAACGCCGCGCGCGCACGTTGTTTGCCACGCACTATCACGAGCTCATCGAAATGGAAGAACATCTGCCGCACATCCGTAACTTCAATCTGGCTGTGGTAGAAGAAGGCAAAGACGTGGTTTTCCTGCACCGGGTCGTTCCAGGAGGGGCGGATCGCTCCTATGGCATTCACGTGGCGCGCCTGGCGGGCGTGCCGGCGCCGGTGGTTCATCGCGCCGAGGCGCTGCTGGAGCAGCTGGAGAGCGGCGAATTCCGTCCCGGCGCTGAGGAACCGGAACCGTTTCAACCGCTGCTTATCGCTAAGGAGCATCCCGTGGTAGAGGCGCTGCGTGCCCTGGATGTGAACAGCCTCACCCCACTCGACGCGCTGACGAAACTCTATGAGTGGCAGAAGCTGGTGATGGGCGAGCACAAAGCCCGCAAGCAACGCCATTAGCACACGGTAATACAGATTCACCGGGAGCTCGTGGTGAGCTCCCAAATAGAACAGTCTTTTGAGGAAGGAGACTATGAGTCAGAGAACTATCCATATCACCGAATTTGACCGGCGGCGTCTGGCTGAGCTGTTGGATGAACTGCACCGCACGGGCTACACCAATCGTGAGGCGTTGCAGGATTTGGAAGGCGAACTCAGCCGCGCCGTGGTCGTGGCGCCACAGGATGTTCCTCCAGACGTCATCACGATGAATTCGCAGGCGCGATTGTATGATTTGGACGCCGAGGAGGAGTTGGTTTTCACTCTGGTTTTCCCCGAGGATGCCAACCTTGCGGAGGACAAGGTCTCGGTGCTGGCGCCTATCGGCATGGCGATGTTGGGTTATCGCGTCGGCGATGTCTTTGAGTGGCAGGTCCCGGCGGGCATCAGCCGCCTCAAGGTGCTGGAGATTCTTTACCAACCGGAAGCTGCCGGTGATTATCATCTCTAGGAAGGAGCTCTATGAAACTCTCGAAACTGCTCAAAGTGTTGGTGGGAGTGCTAACGGCTTGGGTCGTCATCGCTCCGCTTTTGTTGGGGGGCTTGTGGTTTTTCATGTTGCCCTTCATGGCGCTTGCCAATCAAAACTACGGTGATCCGGGACCCATCTTTTTCATGCTCTTCGGCATCTTCATGTTCGTCGCCATGCTCACCGCGTTCATGCGTTCGGGGATGGGCATCTTCTATCTGACGCACGTCATCCTCAACCGCGAGGGCAATGATACGGCGCGCGTGCTTTTGGGCGTTGGGGCTTTCTTTTTGCCGTTCATCGCCATGCCCTTCTATTTCTTCCTCTACATCTGGCCCGAGCAACCGCCTGCCTGGGCTTTGCGCAAGGCTCAGCCGGAAGTCACGCTGGAGGCTCCATCAGAGACGGCAGCATGACTTCAACAGCCTTGCTGCATGGTCCGACACTGCGCCTGGCAGCGGTGATGCCTGAGGATATCCCCCTTATCGCGCGCTGGTATGAGGATGCAGACTTCATGCGTCGTTTCGACGCCTCGCCGGCGATGCCCAAAACCGTCGCCGAAGTGACCAAATATGTCGAAGAGCAACAGCAATCCTCGACGGCTTTCCCTTTCGCCGTGCGTCTTCTCGAAGGTGAGTCGCTTATCGGTTACCTGGAAGTGGATGGCATCCTCTGGAATCACGGCACGGGTTGGATTAGTTTGGGCATTGGCGAGGCTGGTTATCGCGGGCGTGGCTACGGTCATGCAGCGATGACCCTGGGATTGGATTTTGCGTTTGGTGAGCTGAATCTGCGTCGCATCCAGCTCACCGTTTTTGCTTACAACACCCCTGCCATCGCGCTCTATGAGCGGTTGGGCTTTCGCCGTGAGGGGGTCTTCCGCGAATTCCTGAACCGCGATGGCGTACTCCATGATATGCTGTTGTATGGTCTTCTGCGTCGCGAATGGCACACATCTTGACCCTAAGGAGTCTTTTTGATGCAAAAATCATCTAAACCCAATCCTATCGTCATGACCATGGCAAGCCTGGGAGCAGCGCTCTTGCTGGTGCTGCTGGCGCTGCTTCTCACCGGCGTTCCCGATGCGAACCGGGGTGTGATTCGCGCAGCGGGGTTGCTGGCATATCTGTGTGTGTTTATGGCAAGCCTGGCTTCGATGTTCATGCGTGAAATCGTCAAGCGTGTCGGGCAGCCCTTTATGAAGGTGCATCACACCTGGGTCATTGCCGGGTTGGTCGGTATGGTTGTGCACACGACGTTAATGGCATGGCGCTCAGGGTCACTCTCTGTCTACCTGCCGCGTTTTGACTCGCTCCAGGTTTTTCTCTCCAATGGCGGGCGCCCGGCGTTGCTGCTCTTTGCCCTGACTGCCCTGACGGCTGTGTTCCGTGCGGCAATCGGCAAGAATTGGCGGGTGCTCCACTGGTTGAATTACCTGGCTTTTCTCCTGGCGACGGCGCACGCATGGCTTATCGGTACCAGCTTTGAGAGTTGGGTGTTGAAAGTCCTGGGCGCCATCATGGCGGTGGCGTTGGTCGCCGTCTTCATCCTCAAACGCGCGCGCAAGCCCAAATCCAAAAAAGTGAAAAGGTAGTCCGTATGCCCCTGAACTGGATGGATGTGACCTCGCTTTCGTTCAATGCGCTGTTGCTGTTGGAGCGGGTGCAGCTGCGTTGGCTTCCGGGTTGGGGACTCCCCAAAGAGCCGTGGGCATTGGCGCTGCAAGCCAATTCTGGTGTCGCATGGTACTTGCGTCACAAATGCCCGGAAATTGCCCCCTGGGTGAATGAACTGCTCGCTCTCGAACTGCCGCCGGAAGCTACAGTGCGTTTGCGAGAAGCCGAAATGGCGATTCTGCAAGCGCTTGAGGATTTGATGGTTTACGCTGTGGACCCTGCGCGTTATGACGCGCAACCCTTCACGCGTTGGGATGATCGCGAACTCACGGATTTGGTGGATTTCTCCGGCAAGACGGTGCTCGATATCGGCGCGGGCACGGGACGGTTGGCTTTCATCGCTGCGGGCGCGGCGCTGGGTACAGCGGGTGCGGCGGCGGTCTTTGCGGTTGAACCGGTTGAGAACCTGCGTCACTATATGCGGGCGCGGGCGCGTGAGCGAGGGTTGACCAACTTCTATGCCGTGGATGGCTTGATTACCGATATTCCCTTCCCGGATGGTTTTGCCGACGTGGTGCTCGGCGGGCACGTTTTTG
>JAKJAC010000051.1:17230-21693 GCA_022707705.1 Chloroflexota bacterium | reverse complement strand
CCGCCTGTCGCCAAAATCAGCGAGACAGCGTAGTGGTGCATCAGAGCCTGGGTACCATCGAGTGTGATATGCTGCATACAGCTCACCAACCCCGGCGGCATCCCGGCAGCTTCGCCCGCTGCAGCCATCACACGCACGGCCTCATAACTGCACCGTTTTGCCAGTGGATGGGGCGCAATGATGATGCCATTACGTGCCTTGACTGAGATTAGAATCTTATAAATCGCCGTAGATGTGGGGTTGGTCGAGGGCGTTAAGCCAGCGATGACCCCTACGGGCCAGCCAATCTCGATGACTTTGCGCCGCTCATCACGCCCAATGACGCCAACTGTCTTAAGGTCTTTGATGGAATCCCAAACCTGACGGCTGGCAAACTCATTCTTGAGACGTTTGTGCAGCGGCACGCCGTAGCCGGTCTCATCATGCGCCAGCTGCCCCAGGCGCGCAGCATCAGCAAAAGCCGCCTCCGCCATCGCCTGACAGACGCGGTTCACGGTAGCCTGGTCCGCGAGCGCCCATTGCCGTTGGGCTTCACGGCACGCTACTGCCAGGCAACGCGCCTCCTGAATAGATTGCAGGTCCAGGTCGTATGTTTCAGGCATAAACCCTCCTTAACCGTTACTCCTGATTCCCATTCTACCTCTTAGAACTTTTGCGGGGCGCGGGCAACATCGAGAACAGCCTCCTGGAAAGCGCTGCAGGCTGCCCGGCAAGCGCTCTGCGTGCCTGAGAGCAACGCGCCCGAAAAGTTCGTCTCTGAAGGGGGTTTCCACCAGACACGCAGAGTCACCTCAGCAGCCTTGAGCGCCGCATCAATGGCAAAGGTCGCCTCAATGGGGGGCGCAATCAAATATGCCAGGGGTGTCCCAATAGGTACTCCCGCCGCCTTGCTCAAGTAACTGCCCGAACGGGAGATAGTATGCGGGAAAAAGACCTGCGTGTTATCAGCGTTGGCCGAATAAAACCAGGCTTCTTCTTCAGCATAGGCGATACAGGCATTTAGACCTGCACGTGCTTCCGCAGGATCGGGTCCCGCTAGAATGCCAATAATCTCACCAGAAAGAGGACCAGAGGCATAGTTGGAGCCGGCGTAGAAACTCTGCGCGTAGATCACCTCCACCTCAGCCATCTTTGTCGCCTCATCAAGCGAGACGTACAGGGCATCATCAATGTCGCATGTGACGAGCGCCAGGCTGCGCTGGTCGGGGTGAAGACCCAACTGCGCCGCGAAATCGGGGTGCACGTTAGGAATCAACCGCGCCGACAGAATATGTGGCTTAATGGGATCGAGAACAGCCATAAATCCCTCCTGTGGGGCAATCTGCGACAGAATAAGGGCAGTTATTCCCCACCAGAAGCCTTCAACTTGAGTTCCACGCCACTAGCCTGGTACTTCAATGTCTGCTTAATCAATTCTACCACATAGGCGCCCGCTTCCAATGGATTGGTACCACCGTGATAGGTAATCATACAGACAACATCACGCTCAGCATCAGTCTTGCCAGGACCAGGCCTGTAGCCCATGTAAGCGCTCAACGCGTCAGCCACGCCCAGACCGGGTCGCTCACCCAGCAAGATCACCACCACGTCCGCGCCGATGACCTCATTGACATCATTGATGACGCCAACACGAGCGTTTTGAATGAAAAAGGGCGTTCCCATGCTGATACCGGCGCTTTTGAGGCCCTGCTCGATAACGGGATAGATTTCAGGCAGGTTATTGTTCACCGCGGCAGCGCTCAGACCATCACCGACAACAACCTGTACCTGCGGCTTCTTCGCGCAGCGCTCAGCAATCATCTTCCTGGCTTCAGCGGAAAGCTTGCGCCCCAGGTCAGGGCGCAGAAGATACTCATCCCGATTACTGACCTGCGTCGTTACGGTAAAAAGGTTCAGTTTCTCCTTCACCGACTCGGAGACCTCACCGTAGATGGCCTCTTGCGTGATACCGTGGTCGAACTGGAACAGCAACAGACTACGAGTGCGGGGACGAGGTCCTGCCCGCCCCACGCCGAGGCGTGCAGTAGTCGTAGCACAGAGATTGCGTAGCCCATCCAGGTCGTAGGGGTTCTCCACCCCGATGGCGCGCCGGAATTCTGGCAATGTCGGGTCGGGCAAGTCAATCACCAATTCGCCGGGAGCTGCCTTGACGGGGGGCGCCGTAGCAACCGCCGGAGCAACGCCCCGTTTGCGCAACTCCGCTACGACTGCCTGCACGATGGCTTCGATGTCCACTGTCGCTTGATTCATAACTCAAATCCTTATCGCCGCAGGAAGAAAGAGGCGTCTCCCGCTTTGTCCGTCAAAATGCCATTCTTCATCAAGCCAATGCTCTCCAGCCACACTTCAAATTCAGGCAACGGACGAAGGCCCAACAGCTGACGAAGCGCGGCAGTATCGTGGTAGCTGGTAGATTGATAGCTCAACATCGAATCATCACCCATGGGCACACCCATGAAATAATCAACGCCAGCAGCTGCTAACAACACCGCCAGATTTTCGATGTCGTTCTGAGTGGCGCGAGCATGATTGGTGTAGCAAGCATCGCAGCCCATGGGAACCCCTGTCAGTTTGCCCATGAAGTGGTCTTCCAAGCCCGCGCGGGTAATCTGCACGACATCATAGAGATACTCCGGACCAATGAAGCCCACCACGGTGTTCACCTGAAAGGGCTTGTAGCGCTTTGCCAACCCGTAGATGCGAGCTTCCAGCGTGAGCTGGTCTGCGCCATAGTGCGCGTCAGCCGAGAGTGCGGTGCCTTGCCCGGTCTCGAAGTACATATAATTGGGACCTGCAGAGACACAGTATTTCTGCGCCAGAGCGTAAGCCTCATCCAGCATGTCTACGGTGATGCCAAATGCCGCGTTGGCTTTCTGCGTCCCGGCAAGGCTCTGGAAAACCAACCCTATAGGGGCGCCTCGCCTGAGCGCCTCCATCTGCGTGGTGACGTGCGCCAACACACAGTTCTGGGTGGGTATCTGCCATTTTCGGATGACCTCATAGGTCATATCCAGCAGACGCATCACACTGTCCACAGAGTCATCCATGGGGTTGATACCGATGACGCTGTCACCGGAGCCAAAAGAGAGGCCCTCATAAATCGCGGCGCGGATTCCCGCGACAGAATCGGTAGGGTGATTGGGCTGTAAACGCGATGCCAGGGTCCCCTTCAAGCCGATGGTGTTATTGGCATGGGCTGTGAAGCGAATCTTGCTCGCCCCATACATCAAATCCATGTTCGACATCAGCTTGGTCACAGCGGCAATCATCTCTGCCGTCAGCCCGTTGCTCACGCGACAAATCATATCGGTGGTCGTGGTATCAGCCAGCAACCACTCACGGAATGCCCCAACAGTCCATCCCTTAATCTCGTTAAAGACCGTTTCGTTAACGGCATCCTGGATCACGCGCGTGACGTCATCCATCTCATAGGGGACCACGGGATTGTGGCGCAACACTTCGAGTGGAACTTCAGCCAAAACAAACCGGGCTGCCATGCGTTCCGTCACCGTCGCAGCCGCAATACCCGCTTGCCGGTCGCCAGATTTCTCCTCGTTGGCTTTAGCAAGCAATTCTTTGATATCGCTAAATTCGTAAGTCTGGCCCAGAAGCCTGGTGCGCAGGAGCATGTAAACCCACCTTGCAGGGAATGTGTTACACCGGGTTGTCTGTATTCCCTCGATGATAAAAGATGAGCGTTTTGACCGAAACTGGCACCACGCGCCCGCCCAAGAGCGGTAGCCCGATATCAATGAAATCGCCCTCGCCCAACCCAATCTGATCGATGATGAGCAACGGCAAATCGGGCTTCTGGGCGTGGACACTCTGCCCCAAAGCCTGTGCATAATCACGTTCAAGAACCAGGATGAGCGGCACGCCATTGACGAGCGGCGGACCGCTGACATCATGGCGTTTCTCAGCATACCGCACGACGCCTTGAGTGATGGTAGTCAGCCCATCGTGGTCCAATCGCGCGGGCAAATCCAGCGCCAGAGCCAAAGCCCGCTGACCTCTCTCCACATCCCAGCGTTGCCCGGCATAAGCCAGAGCCTCAGCCAGACGCTCAGGTTGGAACAATTCCGAAGGAGTCAGCTGGGGTCGTACCACCGGCAGATTGCGCAACGGAAGCCAATCCCGCGCCACCCAGATAGTGCTACCACTCAGCGTGACCGTCTCACTCGAAGCGCCCATCACCGTGGCGCGGAGCGTCTCTGCCGGGCGCTGTACATTATGCTTGCGGATACGCGGGTGAAGGCGCAGGCATTGCGCGAACAACGGACCGACGTCATTGTACACCAACACATCTGCCAGACCACGAATCTCGATGGGATCGTAATAATACGTACCCACTCCGCCAGAAAAGAAGATGACGGAGGATTGTTTGGCGCCCTGTAAAGGCAGGGTGAGCTGAAGCCGCTGCCCCAAGGGGCTCACCTCACCTTCAACCAAATCAGCAATGAGAT
>JAKJAC010000051.1:3830-17220 GCA_022707705.1 Chloroflexota bacterium | reverse complement strand
CCATGCCGTTACAGAAGCGCTCTAACGTCTCCAATTCTACACGCTGACCTTCACGGATGGGAAGGTTGAGAGTCTCAACCATGATCTGCCCTGGCGGAGCAATGGAGCGCACAATGCCAGAAGTCTTCTCCACCACCAGTTGGCGCCCGCCTACTGCTAGCGCCGAGGAAGAGATATGTTCCCCACCCCGAAAGATTGCCGCGTTGGCGGTTCCGCCACCGATATCCACATTGGTGACCTGGGCATAATGCTCTGCTGAGTAATCTGCCGCTCCGGCGCCCCGTCCTGCAATCTGCGCTTCCACGCTGGGACCCGCCACGGTGACGACAAAATCACCCGCCAGGTGTGCGAGAGCTTTGAGGATGGCATCAGCATTGTTAGCGCGGGCAATTTCACCGGTGACGATTACTGCGCCGGTCTCGACTTGCTCGGGAGCGATGCCAGCGCGTTGGTATTCCTCCCGCACGATGGCGGTAAGCGCAGGCACATCCACTTCTTCAGGTGTGAGAAGCGGTGTAAAAGTGATGGGGCTTTGGTAAAGCACAGCTTTGGCATTTACCTGAATGCGCGGCACCTGCCCCAGGCGCGCCACATCATGCACCCGAAGCCTGGAGAAAACAATCTGTGTTGTCGTGGTGCCGACATCAATTCCTACGCTGAGCAGTTCACGCCCGCTAGGCGGCATACAGTGGGGCTCCTGTGCCTAATCCTCCTGCGCTTTAGGCAGAATGAACTCCACATCGCCATGGGGGCGGGGAATGACATGAACGCTGACCAGCTCACCCACACGCTGCGCCGCAGCGGCGCCAGCATCGGTTGCGGCTTTGACTGCACCGACATCACCACGCACCATCACCGTGACATAGCCGCCGCCGATATATTCCTTGCCGATAAGCTTGACGTTGGCAGCCTTGACCATGGCATCAGCCGCTTCAATAGCTCCCACCAAGCCCTTGGTCTCAATCATACCCAGCGCAATCAACTGTATGGTCATAACGATCTCCTTAAGGATAGTGATTGGTAAGCCACAAGTAGAAATTGGGCACACAGGAAGCAATCAAACCGTGAACTCAAAGCGAATCGCTCAACAGCGACTCCCTCACAAGCACCGCTCCCGTATGAAAGACATTCTATCAGTCACACTGACCTATGAACAAGCCCAGATTTGAATGAAGAGCTTGCCACAATTCTTCTGTGAAGGCAAAACAACAATTTACGCAAGAGGAGACATTCTGAAGGACCCAGGTAAAACCTCGAGGCTGACCGGATGTTTTCAGTGAAGTCATTTTGTTGAGAACTGTAGAATGTCCAGTGCGTAATTTACTCGTGTAAGTTTCATTTTAGGATAGATGCACACAAATGTCAAGCAGTGTTTTGGGCGGGGTGCGTTTCAAAACGGGGGTGAAAATCTCAAGCGCCCCTACAGGGCGCGGAGAAAAAGGTGATTTTTGTGGTGAGGCGAAGCCTCACCACAAAAATCACTCAAAGAAAAGCATTTGTATGATAGTCGTCTTGCTTTTACCCCGAAATTGAAACACACCCTTTGGGCGCGCGGGGCACGCTCAATAACACCACCGGAAGAGGAGAATATTGATATGAAAATTCTGTGGCGCAAAAAAAGCCACAAAAGGGTCTTTTGTGGCTTTTTAGGATGAAATGGGTATTACAATTCCGCCAGCTTGCGGTTCTGTTCGTCAAGCGTCAGTGCTTCGATGAACGATGTTAAATCCCCTTCCATGACGGCAGGGAGGTTATAGCTGTTCACGCCCACGCGATGATCGGTAACCCGATTCTGGGGGAAATTGTAGGTTCGAATCTTTTCGCTGCGTTCGCCGGTGCCCACCTGGGAACGGCGCGCTTCCTCAAGCTCATCCTCGCGCTTTTGTTGTTCGATTTCATAGAGACGCGCGCGCAAAACTGCCATTGCCTGAAGCTTGTTCTGGGTCAGTGAACGCTGGTTCTCACACGTCGCCACGATGCCGGTAGGTTTGTGTACGATGCGCACGGCGGTCTCGTTTTTCTGCATGTGCTGACCACCAGGACCCGAAGAGCCATAAGTAGTGATCTCCAGGTCCTTAGGGTTGATCTCAACTTCAACCTCATCCACTTCCGGCAACACGGCTACCGTCACGGTCGAGGTGTGAATGCGCCCGCTGGATTCCGTTACCGGCACCCGCTGCACACGGTGCACACCGCTTTCATATTTGAGCTGCGAATACACACCCTTGCCCCGAATCTCGAAAATCACCTCTTTGAAACCACCGATGCCGGTATGATTCTCGCTGATGATCTCGGTCTTCCAGCCTCCCTGACGCTCCGCATAGCGTGTGTACATGCGGAACAGCTCAGCGGCAAAAAGCCCTGCCTCATCACCACCAGCGCCCGCGCGGATTTCCATGATTACGTTCTTCTCATCGCGGGGGTCTTTCGGCAACAACAACTGCTGTAATTGGTACGCTAGAGTTTCCTGCTCAGCCTCCAAGCGCGCAACCTCTTCGTGCGCCATCTCGCGCAATTCAGCGTCCTCTTCCTCGTGCAGCAGCTCGTGGGTTTGCTCCAGCGTCTCCGCCGCGCGCCGATATGCCTGGTAAAGTGCGACTTTAGGTTCCAGGTCGGCGCGCTCTTTGGCATACTCCGTAATCTTCTCGTAATTCTGAGCCAGCGCCGGATCCGCCATCAGGTGATTCAGTTCCTCGAAGCGTTCTTCTAACGCCGCGAATCGTTCCAACATGGTGCTCTACTCCATCCTCATCAACCCACTTTTGGGTGTTGTTTTTAATAGCGCTAAACATGGCTAACGGCCCGCTAGTGAACGGGCCGTTAGTGACTGTTCCTGATGGGCCCACCAGGATTTGAACCCGGAACCAACCGGTTATGAGCCGGCCGCTCTAACCGTTGAGCTATAGGCCCTCCTCACGAAGCGGGCGACGGGAATCGAACCCGTATCATTAGCTTGGAAGGCTAAGGCATTACCATTATGCAACGCCCGCACGTAGTGACATTATACCATAATGATGCTATAATACAAAGCACGGTAGAGTGGAAAGCACTCCACCATCGCACACTAAAACGATCGTCATGCCAGGGGAGTCCGGGGAACGGGCTGAGAGGGCGCTGAGCATGCCGCGCCGACCCTTACGCTTGCTATCGCAGGCGCAACCTGATCCGGGTCATGCCGGCGGAGGAAGAAGCTATCATCAAGAAATCATCCCCGCAGGGTCGTTGCCCTGCGGGGATTTTCATTGTCGAGAAAAACCGGAGTGCGGCAAACCGCGCTCGCGTTCGTTGGATCACATATCGTGGAGTAGCATGCGTATCATCATTTTTGCCAACGGGGTTATGGATGATCCCCGCGCCGATGCCATCCGCCGGATAGCTCCGGGGGATATCATTGTCGCGGCGGATGGGGGGACGCGCCACGCGCTCGATGCCGGGGTAATCCCTCAACATATCATCGGCGACCTGGACTCGCTGGGGTCAGAGACGCGCGCGCAGTTGGAAGCTGCCGGCACGATATTTCATGCCCATCCACCCGCCAAGGATGAGACAGATTTGGAGCTGGCATTACTCTGGGCGGCGGAACAGTCCACTCAGACTATTGTTGTGCTCGGAGCCTTGGGTGGGCGTCCCGATCAGGCTCTTGCCAACCTGTTGTTGCTCGCACTCCCGGCGCTAGAAGGGCGTGAGGTCATCCTCGCTGGCGGTGAATGGACGATTCAATGCCTTCGCGGCGGTGAAACACTGATTCTGCACGGCAGTCCAGGCGACACCGTCTCTCTCATCCCACTTGGCGGCGATGCACACGGCGTGAGGACGATGGGATTGGCTTACCCACTTCGGGATGAGACCCTGCACTTCGGATTGGCGCGTGGCGTGAACAATGTCATGGAAGAACCTATAGCGGTAGTGAAGATAGCGTCGGGTAGACTATGGTGCTTTCACAAAGGGTATTCCAACGCGTAAAGCATCCCATGGAATGCGTGATTATGCGATTAAGGAGATGGGTCATGAAAAACGCGATGCTTTTGATGCTCTTGATTGTCCTTCTCGCGGCTTGCGCTGCGCCAAAGTCCACCGGTCCACAAGTCTTGCGGGTGATGACACACGATAGCTTCAACGTCAGCGAAGAGGTGATCGCCGCCTTCGAGACGGAGCACAACGTCACGGTGCAATTTCTGAAAGCCGGCGATACTGGCACGATGCTCAACCAGGCTATCCTGAGCAAGGAAAATCCTCAGGCGGATGTGATTTACGGCATAGATAATACCTTCCTCAGCCGGGCATTAGAAGCTGACATTGCGCTCCCCCTGAAGCAAGTCGCGCTTGATGGCATCCCGGAGAATCTCAGACTTGATCCTGAGAACCGCTTCTTCCCCGTAGATTACGGCGATGTGTGTCTGAATTATGACAAAGAAACCTTCGAGAGCACAGGACTGGCTGTGCCCCAAGACCTGACTACGCTGACCCTGCCTGAATACAAGGGGCTGCTGGTGGTGCAGAATCCAGCGTCATCGTCGCCGGGACTGGCTTTCCTCATCGCTACGATTGAGGAGTTCGGTGAGGAGGGTTATCTGGATTACTGGCGCGCGCTACGCGCCAACGATGTACTCGTGGTGGATGGATGGGACACAGCCTACTACACCGAATTCAGCGGCGGCGCGTATAGTGAGGGGACACGCCCATTGGTGGTTAGCTACGCCAGCAGCCCCGCCGCCGAAGTCTACTTCAGCGAGGGGGCGCTAACCGAACCACCGACCGGCGCCATTACCACACCAGGGATGTGCTTCCGACAAATCGAATTTGTCGCTGCCCTGCGCAACGGGGAATCCCCCGAATTAGCACAAGCCTTCGTGGCTTTTGCCCTCAGCGAAGTCTTCCAAGCCGATATTCCGCTACAGATGTGGGTCTATCCGAGCAATCAGGCAGTAGCGTTGCCGCAGGTGTTCCAGGATCACGCGCAACCCGCGCAGTACGCTGGTGAAGTTCTGCGTCCCGTTGACATCGAGCAGAATCGCGAGCGTTGGATTCAGGAATGGACGGAGGCGGTATTGCGCTAATGCCAACCCCACGCGCCGCCCATGCCTCCCACCGTCTTCGACCCTGGGTGCTCCTACTGCTCCCCCTGCTTTTCCTCGCCCTCTTCTACTTCTACCCGCTCGCAGACATTTTCCGCGTGAGTTTTGTGGAAAACGACGCCGGCGCTGTGTTACCCCGCCTCCTAAGCGCGGGGACACTGCGCGTGCTGGGCTTCACCTTTGGGCAGGCGCTGCTCTCGACGGCTCTTACGCTGCTCTTGGGCCTTCCCGGCGCCTACGTCTTTGCCCGCTACGACTTCCCCGGTAAAGCACTGCTTCAGGCGCTCGCTACCGTGCCCTTCGTGCTGCCGACTGTTGTCGTCGCAGCCGCGTTCACTGCGTTACTGGGCAGCCAATCTGAGCTGCGCTACACGCTAGGGGCGATTCTGCTCGCCCATACCTTCTACAATGTCACGCTGGTACTGCGGATGGCGGGTGGCTTCTGGGCAAATCTCGATCCGCACCTGGAGCAAGCAGCACGGACGCTGGGCGCCTCGCCCTGGCGCGCCTTCCGCGAGGTGACATTACCCCTACTCGCGCCCGCTTTAGGTGCGGCAGCCATGCTGGTCTTCATCTTCTGTTTTACCAGTTTCGGCGTGATCCTTATTCTTGGAGGACCACGCTTCGCCACGCTGGAAGTAGAAATCTACCGGCAAACGATTAATTTCGCCAATCTACCGCTGGCAGCTGCGCTCTCGCTCCTGCAAATCGGTATCACCCTGACGCTCACGTTGATCTATACCCGCCTGCAAGCCGGGCTAGCTCGCCCACTGGAACTGCGTCCACAGTGGGCTACACAACGTCGCCCTCGTCGTCTTCCCGAAGTCGCGCTGGTAACGGCAACCGTGCTCCTGCTGGGGCTGTTGCTGGTGGCGCCGCTGCTCATGCTCATCGTGCGCTCTCTTGGTGGTGGGGTGCACTATTACGCCGCACTCTTCGAAAACCCGCGCCGCTCTATCTTCTATGTCCCGCCGATCATGGCCGTATGGAATTCCGTGCGCTTCGCTCTGGCGACGATGGCATTCGCGCTGTTTCTGGGCTTGCTCACCTCGCTAGCACTATTGCGCCAGCGGCGCGGTTGGTTGCTCGACGCGCTCTTTATGTTGCCGTTGGGCACCTCAGCGGTGACGCTGGGCTTAGGTTACCTTATTAGCATGGGGCGACCGCCACTGGCTCTGCGCGGCACGCCACTCCTGATCATCTGCGGGCATACGCTCGTAGCGCTGCCGTTTGTCGTGCGGAGCCTGTTACCCGCGCTGCAGTCCATTCGCCCCGCGCTGCGTGAAGCGGCAGCTACACTCGGCGCGCCACCACTGCACGTGTTCATAGAAGTGGACCTGCCCATCATTCGACGTGCGCTGGCAGTGGGCGGAGTTTTCGCCTTTACTGTTTCGATGGGTGAGTTCGGCGCGACCTCCATGATCGCGCGCCCAGAATTGCCCACACTGCCCATCGCCATCTACCGCTTCCTTTCGTTGCCAGGTGCGCTAAACTATGGGCAGGCGTTGGCAATGTCCACGCTGTTGATGGTGGTCTGCATCGTGGGTTTTGTAGCGATGGAACGCCTCAGACCCCCTGGAATGCAGACATTCTAGAGGCAAGAGGTAATAGGAAATGCCTTGGTGCGACTCAACGAGAGGGCACAATGTCAGAAGCGATTACAAGCACACCGTTAGTCTTTCACGGTAGCTGGTATGAAGGAACCTTCTTTCTCTGGGCAGAGAGTGCTGAAGCCGCGCCGCGCCCCAAGGGACGCCAGTCAAAGCTTCCGCTCCACCCGTATGCTGCAGCGACCGCTTCCCTGCGCGCCCATTTACTCGAACTCCTGCCCACCATAAACTGGGCAGCTCTGCCGGAACGGACCTGCGGGATATTTCTTCCGAAACGCAACAACGTCCCACTGCTCCCTCCCTGGCTCATGGTAGAGCCGACGGAAGACGAGACAAATGATGGAGAGCCTATCACTTTGGGCGCCTGGAAAGTGAGCGGGTTGGCGCTAGATGTGCTCGCCGCCCTGGACTTGCTCATCACACTGCCGGCGCCGTTGGGAAACCAACACAGTCGTCAATGGGGTGATGACCTCCACTATTGGAGCACCGTCGCCAAATTCGGACTAGAGACGTTAGCCCGCCAGGCATATCTCCCGGGCCTTACAGAGCATGAAGGGTGTTATCGCGCACTCTGGTTGCCGGTCTGGGATTCACCCGATGACCGCACACGCCTCAAGACGCTGACCGAGGCCTTCCCACCGGTGGCACGCGCACTCTTCGAGGTCAAATCCCCTCCAGACCCCACAATAGCGCCCTCACCGCACGTGGTGCTAGAGAGTTTCCTCAAGCGACTGGTAGATATCACCGTGCGCGATTGGGGACGCCCGCATCTCGACGCTCGTCGCAAGTCGCCCACTGGCGTTGCAGGACTGTGGTGGAAAGCGCTGTGGGCTACCGAAGGTAGTATCCTGACCACCGGGAAGGAGCACAGGGAGCTCGCTGGACTCTATGCGGGCTGGCAGGCGTGGTTGGCGCAACTGCAAAGCGCTGCCAAGGCGCCCTTCCGTTTGAGTTTTCGGCTGGAACCGCCGGCAACTGATGCGATTATGGGACATACACTCAAGCCTGATTGGAGTCTGAACTATCTCCTCCAGGCAAACGACGATCCAAGCCTGTTGGTGCCGGTAGAACAGGTATGGGCTGCGCGAGGTGGGACGCTGAAATATCTCAACTACCGCTTCGAAAATGCTCAGGAACATGTACTGGCAGGCTTGGGATTAGCTGCACGGCTCTTCCCACCCATCAAGCAGAGCCTACACACCGCCCGCCCGCAAACCTGCAGGCTCTCTACCGATGAGGCTTTCGCCTTTCTGCGCGAGGTAGGTCCGCTGTTGGAAAGCAGCGGTTTTGGCATCCTCGTTCCGCCTTGGTGGAACAAGCCCAGCGCACGTCTCAGTGTCCGCGCCCAGATGAAAGCCGAAACCAATATCATCGGCAAGGGTATTTTGAGCCGGGATGCACTCGTTACCTTCAATTGGGAGCTCGCCCTGGGTGATGAACCACTCAGCCGCGAGGAGTTCGAGCGATTGGTGGCGCTCAAAATGCCACTCGTACAGGTGCGCGGGCAATGGGTGCTTCTGCAACCGCAAGAAATCGAAGCTGCCATCGCGTTCTGGGAAAAGCGGCAACAGCAGGTCAGTTTCACTGAGGCGTTAGCATTGGCGCAGGGCGCAACAACAGAGATCAACGGGCTACCAGTAAGTGACGTGCAAGCTACGGGTTGGCTCGCAGAGCTGTTGCAGCAGTTACGCGATGGGGAAAAAATCGCCGAAGTATCACAACCGGGGAGCTTTGTGGGGCAATTGCGTCCCTATCAGCAGCGGGGAGCTTCCTGGTTAACGTCCATGCGGCGCTGGGGTCTGGGAGCCTGTCTGGCTGATGACATGGGCTTGGGCAAGACCATCCAAACGATTGCGCTGCTGTTACACGAGCGAGAGAGTGAGAAGACGGGACCAGCGTTGCTGGTATGCCCTACCTCGGTAGTGGGCAACTGGAAACGCGAGGTGCAACGTTTCGGTCCATCCTTGAAGGCGCTCGTCCATCATGGAGCGGAACGTGAGCGCGGTGCAAGCCTGCTGGACGCCATTACTGCACACGACCTCATTATCAGCACCTATGGCTTGGTGCGACGCGATGTGGATACGCTGGCTAAGGTCAACTGGGACACGATTATTCTGGATGAAGCGCAGAACATCAAAAACCCGCACGCCAAACAAACACAGACCGTGCGCCAGCTTCACGCACGGCAGCGTATTGCCCTGACGGGTACACCCGTTGAAAATCGCCTCTCAGAGCTGTGGTCCATCATGCAATTCCTCAATCCCGGGTTGCTCGGCTCACAGGGCAATTTCCGTGAACGCTTTGCCCTACCCATCGAACGCTATCAAGACGCCGAAGTCGCCACTCGGCTACGCGGACTGGTGGGACCCTTTATTCTGCGGCGGCTCAAAACTGACCCCGCGATACTCCAGGATTTGCCGGACAAGGTCGAAATCAAGACCTACTGTTCGCTCACGCCAGAGCAGATTACGCTCTATCAGGCAGTGGTGAATGCCACTCTCAACGAGGTAGAAGAGGCTGAGTCCGAGGGTAAATCCGAGTTCTCGCGGCGCGGGACCATTCTCAGCGCGCTGTTACGACTCAAACAAGTGTGCAATCACCCCGCTCATTATCTGGGCGATGGCTCCGCACTGCCAGGACGTTCCGGAAAACTTGACCGGCTTACAGAAATGTTGGAAGAGGTGTTGGATGTCGGTGAGCGTGCGCTGATTTTCACGCAGTTTGCAGAGATGGGGCTGCGGCTTCAACACTATCTGCAAACGTTATTTGGCGTGGAGACGCTCTACCTACACGGCGGCACACCGCCCAAGCAGCGTGATAGAATGGTGGCGCGCTTTCAGAACCAAGAGGGTCCCCCGTTGTTTGTGCTATCGCTCAAGGCGGGTGGGGTGGGCCTGAACCTCACTGCTGCCAACCACGTCTTTCACTTCGACCGCTGGTGGAACCCTGCCGTAGAAGATCAAGCGACGGACCGCGCCTTTCGCATTGGCCAAACGCGCAATGTACAGGTCCACAAGCTCATCTGCGAGGGAACCCTGGAAGAACACATTGATGGTCTCATCGAGAGCAAAAAAGCCCTGGCGCAAAGCGTGGTCGGCGCAGGCGAGGATTGGCTCACCAACCTCAACACGGAAGAGCTGCGAAAGATCATCACGTTGCGTGAAACGTAAAAGGATTATGCCCAGCACCCTATGGCAACCGGATCACCGCTAATGAGGACGAGAAAATGAGCAGGAAACGCTCGAGTTATTACGATGCCTATTGGCCCAGTTATGAAGCGACACGACCGCGAGACGCCGATGGCATCAAAGCGAAAAGCCAACGCGGAGATTTCACTGCCACCTGGTGGGGTCGCCAATGGCTCGAGGCGCTCACCCCCCTCATGGATAGTGGACGCTTAAGCCGGGGACGAAGCTATGCGCGCAGGGGTCAGGTGCTGGAGATCAACATCCAACCAGGCAAGGTAACGGCGCGGGTACAAGGCTCGCGCCCGACGCCGTACAAAGTCGCCATCGAGCTCAAGCCGCTCAACGATGGGCAATGGGGTACGGTGCTCGAAGCGCTGGCGGGGCAAGCCATTTACGCAGCGCAGCTCCTCAATGGGGAAATGCCCGACGATATCGAAAGCATCTTCAATGTTGTGAAAGTGCCGCTTTTCCCCGAATCGCGCGGCGATTTAGGCAGCGAGTGTTCGTGCCCGGATTGGGCCAATCCCTGCAAACATGTGGCGGCGGTCTACTATCTGCTCGGTGAACGCTTCGACGCTGACCCATTCTTGCTCTTTACCCTGCGAGGGCGCAACAAGGAACAAATTGCGGCAGAACTGCGCAAACGCCGGGCAAGCGGGACGCCGGTCAGTGAGGCGCCCGCACCTTTTACGCCCGACGCTATCGCTGTCGAACCCGTCGCCCCGTTGACAGAGAGCCTGGGGCAATATTGGGGTTCTGCGCGGGCGCTGGCAGCTTTCAGCGTACAAATCGCAGAACCGCCGGTAGCGCTGGCGCTGCTCAAGCGCGTAGGTTTGCCCGATTTCATCGAAAGGGAATACCTGCGCATCCAATTGGAGCGCATCTATCCGGCTATCACGGAATACGCGTTGGCGGTCGCCTTTTCTGAACACAATCCAGAAGGCGAACCAGAAGAACCGCCACTGCAAATCAAGGACCAACCATGAATTTCCTTGAACTAACCAACATCCACAAATCCTATGATAACGCCCCGTTACTGTGCGGCGTGAATTTCAGCGTCGAGCGGGGCGAAATCGCCTGCCTGCTCGGCTCTTCTGGCAGTGGGAAGACAACGCTGTTACGCATCCTTGCCGGATTGGAAGAGACGGAAGTCGGGCGCGTGCTGCTCGAGGGTCAAGACATCACCCAGGTTCCTGCCCATAAGCGCGGCGTGGTATTGATGTTTCAAGACTATGCACTGTTCCCTCACAAAACAGTAGCGGAAAATGTGGCATTTGGGCTGCGTTACAAGCCCGTTGAGGACCGAGGACCAAAGACCCGTCGCGCCGCCAATCAAACGATATCCGAAAAAGTTGAGGCAATGCTCGCTCTCGTCGGACTCGAAGGCTTTGCGAACCGCGATGTGAACTCCCTTTCGGGTGGGGAGCGCCAACGGGTGGCGCTGGCGCGCAGTCTGGCGCCCCATCCACGCCTGCTGCTGCTCGATGAACCGTTGGGCGCGCTCGACCGCAATCTTCGAGAACGCCTGCTCGAAGAGCTGCCCACCATCCTTCGGCAGGTTGACGTCACCGCCATCACCGTGACACACGACCAGGAGGAAGCCTTCGCCCTGGCAGACCGCGTCATTTTGTTGCACGAGGGGCAAGTGGTGCAACAGGGCGCGCCAGAAACTGTTTATGCCGCGCCCGCAAACGCCTGGGTAGCGCGTTTTTTGGGCCTGCAAAACCTCTTCCCGGCAAAGGTGGTGTCTGCACACCGCGTCGAAGTGCCGTTCGGTGTGTTGGATATCGCAGAAGCGATAACGTTGCCCCTGCCCGGCAGCACGGGCACGGTGCTCGTCCAACCCTGGGGCATCCAGCTAACGGACAGTGGCTCGCCGCGCGCGCGGGTGAGCAAACGCAGTTTTCACGGCAGCTATTACCGACTCGAACTCGATTGCGACGGCACAATCCTCAGCTTTACACAGGACTTACGTCAACCGGCGCCGGGCGTAGGGACAGAACTTGCCTTCAGTCTAGACCCCTTCGCATTGCGCTGGTTGGAATAGAAGCGACTGTGAAGAAGTGTTTACCGGCGGCGCGCTGCGCCGGTAAAACCCCTCCAAAACACGGCTGTAGCCTAAAACGGCGTTCCCAACCATGCTTCGCTGTGACGAGCATGAGAAAGCTGAGCAGTTGCCCACAGTCTAATTCTGAATAATGCGGTAAAATGGGGAAGTTTGTAAACATAACCGTATTGGAGGAGCTGAAATTTGACTAAGTCTTATCTCATTACCGGCGGCGCGGGATTCCTGGGCATCAACCTGGTGCGTTATCTGCTCAGCAAGGGTGAACAGGTCACCTCACTCGATATCATTCCATTCGACTACAAAGATGTGCGTGAACGCATCAACATCGTTACCGGCGACATTCGTGACGCCGAAACGGTCGCTCGTGCGATGGAAGATATAGATATCGTGATTCACACAGCAGCAGCGTTGCCGCTCTATACCCCAGAGGAAATCCTCTCCACAGATGTAGAAGGGACGCGCACCATTCTGCAAGCGGCATTTGCCCACAAGGTCGAGCGGGTGATTCACATTTCCTCGACCGCAGTCTACGGCATTCCCGACCACCATCCGTTGCTGGAAACGGATGCACTTCAAGGGGTTGGACCGTACGGTGAAGCGAAAATTCTGGCTGAGGCAGTCTGCCAGGAATATCGCGCCAAGGGTCTATGTATTCCCATCCTACGTCCGAAATCCTTCATCGGACCAGAACGTCTGGGTGTGTTTGCTATGCTCTATGACTGGGCTAAGGATGGCAAGAACTTCCCCATTCTTGGCGCCGGCAACAACCCCTACCAATATCTTGCTGTCGAGGATTTGTGCGATGCTATCTGGCTCGCTGCGACCCTGCCGTGCGAAAAAGCTAACGACACGTTCAACATTGGCGCCAAAGCCTACGGAACACCGAAAAGCGATTTCCAGGCATTGCTGGATTATGCCGGTCACGGCAAGCGCGTTATCCCCATCCCAGAAGGTCCTGCAATCTTCATGCTGCGAGTTCTGGAGCGCCTGGGTTTATCGCCGCTCTACAAGTGGATTTATGAGACTGTGGGCAAAGAGTCCTTCGTTTCGATTGAGAAAGCCGAACGAGTGTTGGGATTCGCTCCAAAGGTTTCGAATAGCGAAGCGCTGATCCGGAACTATCAATGGTATCTGGAAAATATGGATAGCTTCGAGCACACCGCAGGTATCACCCACCGCACCCCCTGGCGACAAGGCGCACTGAAAATCGCCAAACTGTTCTTCTAGCGTGATGTCAGGTCAGCGCTGCCATCCAAGGTAGACCTTGTCCCTCGTTTGTCGCGTTATTAGCAGCGCAATGAAGTCACGCTGCAAGTAATGCGCAACGAGGCTGTTTTTGGGGGATTGTGCCACGGCATTTTCGCCCTAGAATATGGCTTGAAGGCGACAAGCAATACGGAAAGCCGTTGATTGGTGGGTTGACACCCGTTCCTCGCTACAATATACCGG
>JAKJAC010000051.1:0-3804 GCA_022707705.1 Chloroflexota bacterium | reverse complement strand
TCGTCACCCACAATCAACAGAGCAAAACAGCCAGTATTTAGTGCTGCGTTTCGCCCAGAAATAACCTTGGAGGCGCTATGACCCTTGAAATCGGGTTGACATTGGGCATCGTGGCTCTAGCCGTGATCCTATTCTCCTTTGAGCACCTCCCAACCGATGTGATTGCACTGTTACTGGTGCTAATTCTGGTGCTGACCGGGTTACTTTCGCCAGCGCAAGCGTTCGCGGGATTTGGTAGCGAAACAGTGGTAATGATTTTCGGGTTACTGGTGTTGACCGCTGCTCTGGTACGCACAGGGATGGTGGAGACCGCTGGTAAGTGGCTGCAGCGTTTCACCGGCAAAACCACGACTCGCGCTATGGCGGTCATCATGGGTGTCGCAACCACGCTGAGCGCCTTCATGAGCAACACCGCTACGACCGCCTTCTTGGCACCTATCGTACTGGGATTGGCGCGACGATTGCGCATCAGCCCGGCGAAATTGCTGATGCCACTCGCCTTTGCCTCCATCCTAGCCAGCTCGCTAACGCTTGTCGGCACATCCACGAATATCGTCGTCAGTGGTTTGATGACGCAATATGGTTTACCGCCCTTGCGAATGTTTGAGCTGACGCCTGTGGGCTTGCCCCTGGCGCTGATGGGAATCGCCTATATGCTGCTTATTGGGCAGCACCTCATCCCCGTGCGCAAGGGCGATTCGGATGATGATGACACCTTTGGCATTCGCCCATACCTGGCTGAAATCATGTTGTTGCCTGAATCGCCGCTGATCGGCAAAACCCTGACGGAAGCCGCCTTGGGGCAGGATATGGACCTAGCGGTACTGCGAGTGGTGCGCGAGCGCAATCGCTATCTGGCGCCGCAGGCGAACCTCCGCCTCATGGCGGGTGATGAGCTGCTCGTCGAAGGGCCGCGCGATCAGCTCCTCAAAATTCGCAATGTCAACGGAATGGGCTTCAAGTCCGATATCAAACTCTCCGACCCCAGACTACAAAGTGAGACCATGCAGCTAGCTGAAGTGCTGTTGCTGCCCGGTTCGCCCCTCATCGGACGGACGTTGAAGACACTGCGCTTTCGGCAGCGCTATGGGATACAGGTGCTCGGTGTGAACCGGCGTGGGCACGCCATTTTTCGCAAGTTGAGCCAGGTTCGGCTACAGGTTGGCGACCAGTTGCTGGTTCAGGGTCCGCGCGCCAACCTCGCTACGATGGATGAGGATAACACCTTCCATCTGGTCGGGGCAGTGGAGCATAAAAGCCCCAATCAGCAACGCGCGCCCATAGCAATAGGCGCTTTTGCATTGGTATTGGTGCTGGCAGCGCTGGAAATTGTGCCCTTAGCGGTCGCCGCCATTATGGGCGTGCTGCTCGTCTTCATCACCCGCACCATCACACCAGAAGAAGCCTATCGCACCCTGGAATGGAAAGCCATCATCGTCATCGGCAGCATGTTGGCACTGGGCGTAGCCATGCAACACAGCGGCGCGGCTGATTTCCTGGCAGGACAGCTGGTCACCTGGATGCCCAATGCCGACCCGCGCTGGTTGCTCACGGCTTTCTTTGCGCTCACCATGCTGCTCACCCAACCCATGTCCAATCAGGCGGCAGCGGCGGTGGTACTGCCGGTGGCTTTAGAAACGGCGCTGCTTCTAGGGCTTAACCCTCGCACCTTCGCCGTGATGATTGCTGCGGGCGCAAGCTGCTCCTTCATCACCCCGCTGGAACCTGCTTGCCTGATTGTTTACGGTCCAGGACGCTACCGCTTCTTCGACTTCGTCAAAATCGGAACCCCTCTCACAATCGTCTTCTATCTCATCGCTTTGGTGCTGGTGCCAGTGATTTGGCCTCTATGAGCGCGATGTGCTCTCCAGTAGCCGCCAATCACCAGCATGGGACATCCGAGAGTTCTTAACGATTTTCGTATCTGATTCTCAACCGTTTTTCAGGAGGCCATAATATGGAGAAACGCGATCTTAAGAAGGACCTGATTCATCTCTATAACCCACCCAAACGCTGTGAGCTGGTGCAGGTTCCACCGCTGCGCTTCCTCATGCTCGATGGGCATGGCAATCCTAACAACAGCCCCGCGTATCATGAAGCAGTGGAAACACTCTATGCGCTGGCATACACGTTGAAATTCGCAGCCAAGAAATCCCTGGAGCTGGATTACAGCGTGATGCCGCTCGAAGGGCTGTGGTGGGTGCCAGATATGAACCAATTCAGCGTAGAGGATAAAGATGCCTGGGACTGGACAATGATGATCATGCAACCGGAATGGATCACTGCCGAGATGGTGCAAGTCGCCTGCGAGGACGTGCGCCACAAGAAAAATCCACCCGCTCTGGAGCGAGTGCGCTTCGAGGTATACGAGGAGGGATTGGCGGCGCAAATCATGTATCTCGGAGCCTACGCCGATGAAGGTCCGACGATTGCCATGCTGCACGCCTTTATCGCCGAGCAGGGCTATGTACGCCGGGGCAAACACCACGAAATCTACCTGGGTGACCCACGCCGCACCGCACCTGAGAAACTCAAGACGGTGATCCGACAACCAGCAGGAGTAAACCAAACCTAAAGGGGGCAAAGCGTGACCAGACGGCAGTGTTGCTTCAGTTTCTGCGTGTGTCTATGGATTGCATTGACAGCCTGTGCTGCGCCAGTCTCGCCCACGCTAACGCCAGCCCTCGATCCGGTTGCACAAACGCTTGCCAGCTTGAGGCAAGTCAACGATCATCCGCTCTATGTCATGCACTACACAGGCGACTATCCCGATGCGCCCGGGCAGTCGCAAGCCGCACAGAGCGCCTGGGGGTGCTCGCTCTTCGCTGCGTTGGCCGATCCGGAAAACATGGTTTATGGGCGGAACTTCGACTGGGAACACAGCCCGGCGCTGCTCCTCTATACAGATCCAGATGACGGCTATGCCTCAATGTCTCTGGTTAATCTGGGTTTCTTGGGCTTCGACAAAGACGAAGCCGAGAACCTGCTCACATTGCCCCGAGAGCAGCAGGAAGCGCTGTTACAGACGCCCTTTGTCCCCATTGACGGCATGAACGAGGAGGGGTTGGTCGTGGGAATGGCAGCAGTCAACAACAGCTGGCACGACCCGGACCCGACAAAACCAACCATCAGCTCTCTTGCCATCATGCGCGAGCTGTTGGACCACGCGGAAACCGTGGATGATGCCATTGCCCTCTTTGAGCAATACAACATTGACTTCACCGGTGGTCCACCCATCCACTATCTGATTGCCGACGCCAACGGTAACGCAGTATTGGTAGAGTTCGTTCAGGGCGAGCGGGTCATCCTCCCCAATAACGCCCCCTGGCACGCAGCGACCAACTTCCTGCTGGCTACAGCTGGCGCCGACCCGCGCAATGCCTGCTCCCGGTACCGAGCTGTTGATGAAAGTCTGACGCTGACGGAAGGGCGCCAAAACACCGCAGATGCATTGGCACTGCTGCAAACCGTTTCGCAGCCTGATAGCACGCAATGGTCGGTTGTGTATCATCTCACCGATAAGGTTGCGAACATCACTCTGGACCGTATTGAAACACAAGTCTACGTCTTTACCTTTGATGACCGCTGAGTTATCCCTGAACGCAGCTTCAGTTTATTCAAGCACGCCTGGCGCACCCATAAACGCGCAGCAGTGGTAAAATAGCAGCATTGATCTGAGCCAATTCCAGACAACAGCTTTCAACTTCAAACCAAACTCGAAGGAGTCTCATGCAAAGCGGGCTACGATGGTTGGGAATCGCAGTGGCGGTTGGTATCCTTCTTCTCACTGGCGTCGCTATTGCC
>JAKJAC010000050.1:10992-21920 GCA_022707705.1 Chloroflexota bacterium | reverse complement strand
GAGACCCGTCGTGTAGGGACGGGGGAGACGGTGAGGTTGCGCCAGGCAGGGTGAATGTTCGTCAGAGCCGCCCGGGGCTAAAGTCCATGGCGATGAATCGCCCGGCTACAAAGCCACACCCGGTAAACGGGCTGGGAAGCCTTCGGGCTCAGAAGCCGGGCGTTTTCGTCTGGGCCAAATCAAAAGGCATTTTTAGACAGGATTTACAGGATTATCAGGATTGGCAGAATGATTCCCAACAGGTGTTCAAGATCAAGCTGACCCTTTCAAATACACAGAAGTAATGGGAAATTCGGGAACCGCGGAAGAACTGTGGCGACAAAACCGGGCAGGTTTCCGAACTGCTGGAGCGCCCCTTCGACTTTGCTCAGGGCAAGTTGCTGAGGATAACGGGCTATGGAGCGAGCGACGATATTTGTTGACAGTCTCTGGAAGCCCGCCTATAATGAATTGAGGATCATAGGGACCGTGCACGCTGATCCAATCGGCATTTCGCCCTGCGGTTCCATTCCGCACAAGCGCGGTTTGGGGAACAGAATCCGGATCGAATCCCGGAGAAGCCTGCTAGAGGCGGTCTCTTTCTATATTTGTTTTGCCGCTGTAGAAAAACCGTAAATGGAATAAAAGTATAGCAATGTCCATAAAGTCACAGGATACATCTTCATCGCATAAGACTTGAAAGAAAGTAGAGTGATTAATGAGTTGGGGCTATGTTGAGTATAGGGGCAGTCAAATCTACAAGATTGGCAACATGTACATTGAGTACAGGGGCAGTCAAATCTACAAAGTTGGCGACATGTATGTTGAGTACAGGGGCAGTCAAATCTACAAGATTGGCAACATGTACGTTGAGTACAGGGGCAGTCAAATCTACAAGGTTGGCGACATGTATGTTGAGTACAGGGGCAGTCAAATCTACAAGATTGGGTAACAAGAGAAAAATTGAATCGGTAATCTTTTGGACGCTCAACAGGAAAATATCGTAACTGTCACGTCGTTGCGCTAACAACAAATAACATCGCTTCCACCCGACCGCGCTTGCGCGCGTGCAATCGGCGGTGAAACGTGCTTTCAAGTAACTTTTTCTCGAAGGTGATTTGCACGCAGTCGCACGGCTTACGCTCAGCGTTAGCCCGACATGCCGTCACCCAAACTCAAGGAGGCTAATTGCGCCATGGAAAGCAAGTCGCTGAACCAGGGCTTGAGCGCCGCGAAGGCGGCTAAGCAGGACGAGTTCTACACCCAATACATCGACATCCAGAAAGAGGTCGAGGCGTACCTGGAGTTCGACCCCGACACCTTCCGCGGCAAGGTCGTGTACTGCAACTGCGACGACCCCTTTGAGAGCAACTTCTTCAAGTACTTCGCCGCCAACTTCAACAAGCTGGGCCTCAAAAGGCTCATCACCACCAGCTACGATGGCTCGCCCATCGCGGGCCAGCTCACTTTGTTCCCGGAATATAACGTGGGGAACGGCAAGCGCAAGAAACCCAGGGCGCTCGCCGTCATCCTCGATCAAGTGCAAGACGAGGACGGCGACGGCGCGGCGAACGTGACCGACGTCGAGCTGTTCCTCCGGCGCAACCGTGCCGCCCGGATCGCGTTGCATGGCAACGAAAAGTACCCCGGCGGCGACTTCCGCAGCCCCGAGTGCATCGCGTACCTGGAAGAGGCGGACATCGTCGTCACCAACCCGCCCTTCTCCCGCTTCCGCGAGTACGTCGCCCAGCTCGTAGAGCATGAGAAGCGGTTCCTGATCATTGGTAACGTACAAGCCATCACCTATAAGGAGATCTTCCCGTTCATAAAGGCAGACAGGATGTGGATGGGCGTCACGATCCACAGCGGCGACCGCGAGTTTCGCGTTCCCGACCACTACCCGCTCAACGCGGCGGGCTGGCGAGTTGACGAGAACGGCGTTAAGTACATCCGCGTCAAGGGTGTTCGCTGGTACACAAACCTTGACCACGGTCGCCGCCACGAGGAACTGCCCCTCATGACCATGGAGGATAACCTGCGGTACAGCAAGCACAAGGAGCTCCAGGGCAAGGCGGCTTACGACCGCTACGACAACTACGACGCCATCGAGGTACCCTTCACCGACGCGATCCCCAGCGACTACGACGGCGCCATGGGCGTTCCGGTCACTTTCCTCGACAAGTACAACCCTGACCAGTTCGAGATTTTGGGCATTACCGACCGTGACAACAACTCCGGCGTCAAAACCAAGGAATATACGGAGGCGGACGTACCGAATTTCGGCGATCTTAATCGTCGAGGGGTTATCCGAGTTGGCAACGGATATAAGCTAACATACGCGCGCCTAATCATCCGCCACCGCCGCCGCACCCGGCTCGCAGGAGGAATGAAAGAGTGAAGACTACCCTGAGAACCGATATCACCGTCGCCGAGATCTGCGCCGGCTTTGTGTACAACCAGTTGGAGGGCAAGGGCTTGTTCGGGCTGGGCGGCAGGCTCACCATCCAGCCGGAGTACCAGCGCAACTACATCTACGCGGATGGCGGCGGCAAAAAGGAGCAGGCGGTCATCCACTCGCTGCTCAAGGGCTATCCGCTGGGGCTGATCTACTTCAACACCGTCGCGCCGGACCGCTTCGAGGTGCTGGATGGCCAGCAGCGGATCACCAGTATCGGAAGGTTCGTCACCAACAAGTTCGCGATCATCGAGAACGGCAATCCGAAGTATTTCGATAGCCTGCCCGCCGACCAACAAGCCAGAATTCGGGACTCGCGATTGCTGATCTACGAGTGCGTGGGCGCGGAGAGCGAGATCAAGCAGTGGTTCGAGACGATCAACATCGCCGGCGTGCCGCTCAACGCCCAAGAGCTGTTGAACGCCATCTACTCGGGTCCGTTTGTGACGCTGGCGAAGGCGGAGTTCAGCAACAGCCAGAATGCGCACATCCAGAAGTGGAGCGCGTACATCAGGGGCAGCGCCAACCGGCAGGAGTTCCTGGAGCGGGCGCTAGACTGGGTGAGCCAGGGCGACACCGGCGGCTACATGAGCGCGCATCGCTACGACGACAACATCCAGGAGCTGCGGACCACCTTCAACAGCGTGATTGACTGGGTTTCCACCGTGTTTATGGACGTGCTCCCGGAAATGCGCGGTTTAGAGTGGGGCAGATTGTACGAGGCGTATCACGGCAAGCCCTACGACCCGCAGCAGCTTTCTGGCGAAGTGCATAGGCTCGCTGCGGATCCTTGTGTGACGAATCGGAAAGGCATCTTCGAGTATCTCTTGGGCGGTTCGGTAGATAAGCAGCTGTTGGCGGTGCGGGTCTTCGATGAGCGGGTCAAGCAAGTCGCATACGCCAGGCAGACGCAAGCCGCCCAGGCGCAGGGCGAGTCGAACTGCCCGCTCTGCGCGCTTGGGGATACCGCGAACAAGCGCAGAATCTACAAGCTCAGCGAAATGGATGCCGACCACGTCTCCGCGTGGAGCAAAGGCGGCGCAAGTTCGGCTGAGAACTGCCAGATGCTCTGCACGACGCACAATCGGGCTAAAGGTAATCGCTAGAAGGCATCTTTAGACAGGATTCACAGGATTATCAGGATTGGCAGAATGATTCCCAACAGGTGTTCAAGATCAAGCTGATCATTTCAGAAGAAATGTTTCGGTCAGAGAGATGTTGAACACGCGGATTTGGAGCGAAGCCGGGCTCAGAAGAAGGCATTTTTAGACAGGATTTACGGGATTATCAGGATTATTGTAATGGTCAGTTTGATCCTGAACATCTGGCAAGTTGCGCAAGGCTCGTCCCGTAGGGACGTCTGAGAGTAGGCAGGCACTTGAGTGCCTGTACAACCACGATGATAACGGAACCCGTCCTGTAGGGACGGTTGAAAAAAGATCGTGTTACTGAACAATACCTTCGCCAAAATCCTAAACGGCGATTTCGAACACAACATCTAGTGGTTTGATTGTATTATCTACCACTACATATAGGGTTTGAATGTGCCTTATCTAAAATTGGCGAAGGTATTGACTGAACGCACTCTATTACCGGATTAAATTCTGAAAATTCATAAAGCCCACTTGTGGGCTTTTAGCCCGTCCACGAAAATCACATTTGCAGAGAAAAGGCGCCTGGCGGCTAGCCGAGCTCATGCGCCAGCTTCAGATAGCTCTCGTAACGCCGCGCGTCAATCGCGCCGCCGGCGACAGCCTCTTTGATGGCGCATCCAGGCTCGGCTTCGTGCTCGCAGCTCGCTCCGAAGCGACACGTCCCCAACAGCGGGCGCATCTCCGGGAAGCACGCTGCCAGACCCGCTGCCTCCAGTCCCCACAGCCCGTATTCGCGCATACCGGGCGTATCGACCACCCGCCCGCCCTGGCGCAGCGCAAAGGCTTCCAGGTGCGTGGTGGTGTGCCGCCCGCGCCCATCCTTCTCGCGGACTGATTTCACGCGCAGGCCTAGCCCCGGTTCGATGGCGTTGAGCAGGCTCGTCTTGCCCACACCCGATTTGCCCATGAAGATCGAGAGCCGGTCCTTGAGCGTCTCCCGCAGGGCTGCCAGCCCCGTCCCACCAGTCGCGCTGGTCACCAGCGCCGCATAGCCTAGCGCGCGATACAGCGCCAGCTGCGCCTCCAGCGCCTCGCGTTCCGCATCCGTGAGCAAGTCCGCCTTGGTGATGCAAATCACCGCGGGGATGCCGCTCGCCTCGGCGGTGGTGAGATAGCGGTCCAGTAGATTCCAGTTCGGCGCCGGCTTTGCCGCCGAAATCATCGGCAGCGCCTGATCCACATTGGCGACCATGACCTGGCGTAGATGCAGCTCCGCGTCAGCTTTGCGGATGGAAGAGCCGGCATCGAGCCGCAGCAGCTCATTGCGGCGCGGCAGCACCTCGACGATATGCCCGCCGCCATCGCCGGTTTCCGTGAACGCGACCTGGTCGCCGACCGCCACCGGGTCCACGACATCAATCTCTTTCACCTCCACGACCCGGTGCCGTAGCGAATTCGGATCGGCGATCGGGTAGACCAGCTGCTTGCGCAGCACATTCGAAATGGAGCAGGGGATACTGCGCTCGTTCTCCTGCACCAGATATTGACCCCGAAGTTTGCATGTCACCAACCCTACATGCGCGGGTTGGTCATGAACGGTTTCCAAAGCCATCTATGGGTTCCTCCCGGTTTGATATTGAATTGCTTTTTCTTTCCTATCATCACATTGTCGAAGCTGTCATTTGTTCCGGTCTGAGCCATAGCACACCTCCTGTTGTATCGAAACAGCGAACACGGCAGAATGGGACCCGCGTGGATTGCGCCGGTTAGCGCGCCAAACGGCGCACTGTTGGGTGGCGCAAAAAAAGCCACAGGCTACCTGAGCCTGTGGCGAGGATTAACCGAGAGGCGGAATTACGCTTCGCGAACCGCGCACAGGCGCACGTGCAGATCATGCAGGCAAACAACGGCGAGCTTGCTGGTGTTTTTCATACGTGCGCCTCCTTATGCAAAGATGCTTCTACTCTATCACGTTTTTGAGAAAGCGCAACCTGCTTTTCTCGAGGGGGTGCGCGTCACTTTTCCGCATTTGTCGCTGGTAGGCTATACCGCCCGGGGGCGATTGAACGCAGAATTTGGTCCGGTGATAGCGTGCTCAAGTGGCACAAGCTTTTTTCAGCCGTCCCTACGGGACGGGGTTGGTTACTTACGTGGCTGAACAGGCGTTGAAACGCCTGCCTACTTTCAGCCGTCCCTACGGGACGGGGTTGGTTACTTACGTGGCTGTACAGGCGTTGAAGGGGCGCTAAGGCGCCCGACTGCCTACTTTCAGCCGTCCCTACGGGACGAGGGAGACGGCAGAGCAGAACGCGGCATCCTGCCGCGGCTACTTAGTCACTACTTTCAAGCATCCCTACGGGACGGGGAGGCGACTATGCAAAAAAGTGAATCACACCCTTCTCGAGGAGGGCTTTGCATCTTTCCCGGTCTCTGCATGAAAGCAATGGCTAATCACATTGGCCCTCTCGCACTTTTACCCTGATGGCTTCAATCAAAGCGTGAAGATACGCCATCGTTTTCTTATCGGGGGAGTCACCAAAGTGGTGCCAGCGCCTTTGCTCGAAAAACAAGCAGGTGCGCAGCTCGGTCAGCGAATTGGGCAGAATCTTTTTCTCCCGCCAGGCGTTCAGGCTCTTGTTTGCTATGTCACCACATTGATCGGATAAACCCCAATATGAGTAACCATCAAAAGACAGGGCAAATTCTGCGATGGAATGCCAGGAGTCGTCATCCGGCGCTGGTAAGTCCTTCTCAGTCAGGTCGGTGTTGGCAATCTCTTCCATTTTTCTCCCTCAGAAATGTGTGTGTTTTGCCTGTTCAATGACTTTTGAGCACAGTGGGCAGGTAAGTGACCCGAGCCAACCATAGGTGTGCCAAAGCTGCATTGTTTGGCAGATAGGCTTCGGTCATTGGCGCGCTGATCGTGGCGCTGTAGGGATAGGTATTGAACCAGGTCGCTGCAGGTGCGACTGTGGCAGTGATGACGATTGTATGCGATCCACTATCAGCTGCCACCGTGCCGAGGCGCCACTCATGTTGGGCGAGCTGGGCATTGTACGTGGCTGGTGGTGTCGAACTCTTAACGATCAATGCCGGGGATGACGGCATGGTGACGATGACCTCGGGCACATCCAGTCCTCCATGGTTGCCATAGCTGATTTCAAATGCCACGGGTTGACCTGGTTGGGAGATGAGGTCCTCCGTTGCGATCCACAAGTCGGGATAGTAAGCCCCCAAGGTGATATCATCCAGCGCCAGACTGACGTAGCTGTCCCCGGCGAGGGTCTGGGTCGCAAAGGTCAACGTGATGCTTTGCCCACTCCAGGGGGATAAGTCCAGCCATTGATGTCGCCAGTTGCCGTTGCTGGTGGTGGAGAAAACGGTGGTGGAAGTGAGCGCATCCGTGACGCTGATGGTGAAGGCTCCGGGGTTTTGTGCGCTGGCGCCGTGCAATTCAAAAAAGAAGGAAAGCGTAGGATTGGGCATATTCGCCGGTATAGCGATAGGTTGACTCAATGTGCCGCTTTGAGTCAATGGCGCTGCGCAGACCGGAGCGTGATAAATATACCGGTATAGGTTGATAAGATTATGCCGCTCGAGATAGAGGATATGGGGTAAATCTTGTCCACTTATTTGCAACGCCGGGCGCTGCTGACGAGTTGCTGTTATCAATAATATGGGCTCGGACCAGATACCACCGCGGGGTTTACTGCGAAAATAAACATCGGTAGCCCAGTATGCATCTGGGTTTTTATCGCTTGTCAGTAGATACAGTGTCCCGCGGCTGTCCACTCCCAGGCTGCTCAAGTCACCAAAATTGGGCAAAACTTCCTGTGGACTCCAATCTTGGCCTGGAATCTTGTAGAGATAGCTCCCGTCACTCCCAAAAAAGTAATTTGCATTTGTGACATGGACTGTGCCCATCCGATCCACTACTATTTGGTCTATGCTCTCATCGGCAAGGCGAGGCACAGATATTGGCGGTAACCACTCACCAGTCACCAACTTTTGCCAGTATTGAGTTTTGCTCCAAAGAAATACATTATCTTTGGAATCGGTAGTGATACCACCCAAGATTCCCTCACCAAGGTAATAGATTGTTGACCAATCCCCTTGTGCTGGCTTGTAAAAGTAATACATGTGTTGTGAATAGGAACTATTGCCACATATGCCATGGATCGTTCCGCGGCTATCACTGATTATTTGCGCGTAATAGCAGGAAGAATGATTAAGCTGCGTAAGTATTTCTTTGCCTTTCCAGGATCCATCAGGCAATGTATGGTTATAGTAAATGCCATCTTCAGTGTGCCAGATAGCGTGAACAATGCCCTGAGGTGTAACCGTCAGATCAGGGCTAATGGCAATTTCCAATCTGTTTGATCCACCGATGTAGATGGGATCCGACCAGGTATGGCTTGCATCATAGTGTGAATAAGATATTCCTGCGCCTTTGGAAAAGAGCAAGTGAAGACCATCTTGTTCGTCTGCCCAGAAGGAACTGGGGTAAATATTGCTACCCAGGCTCTCAAGTGAAATGCCATCCGCACTGACGCCACACACATGTGGGGTGCTAAAATCCACAATCCTCAGGCCGTTATGCAGGGTATAGGTGGTCACCGTAGGCGTAATGGCTCCACCGGTGTGCCAACCTGGCAACTCGGTAGCATGCGCTTCGAAGTCGCCATTCTGGATGATATCGATCTCCGGCTTGAGCCAGATTGTCAGCCGCGCGTCGCCATCGCCGCCCGGTTGCAGCTCCTCGTAGTGCTCTCCACCGGGCGCCGCAACCTGAACCTGCGTAGCGTCGGAAGTTGCCAGGTAGGCGAAGAAATCGCCGCCGGCATCAACTTGCAGCGGATTGAGCGCCGCGGGGCTAAGCGTCACGGTGGCTGTAGGCGCTGCGACTCCGCGTGTGTCGAGAATCTGCCCGCTCAGGGTGCGGCGGTAGAATTGGGTAGTTGCGGCAGTGTTTTCTTCGCTCCAGCTGCCCATGTTGCTGGCGCCATCGCGGGCGCGGACGCGGAAGGCGACCCGCTCGCCGCCGGCGCCGGTGTAGCTGGCGCTGGTCTGTCCGGGGAACAAGGGTGTGGGCCAATCCACCCATGTGCCTCCGTTGCTGCTGTATTGCAGATCGTAGCTGAGTATGCCCGCGGGACCCGCATCCATACCGCCCCAGGTCACGGTGACGGTAGGCACGCGGGTGTACTCGGGCAATGCTTGCACGAAAGCCACCGGCGCTTCGTGATCGGTCGAGCGCCAGTCAGGCTTCCAATCCATGCCAGAGGTGCTCAGTTGCCGCACGCTATCAGCCCAAGCCACGGGGACGGCATCGAGATAAGCCTCATACCAGTACCAGTCACCTTCGAACTGGATGAAGGAGATGGTCGTGATGGCAACATAGGCGCTATCGGGCGCCCAACTGCCCACCCAAGCGTCGGTCTGTCCGGCAGGATTGTGGACCACGGAGGTGTTGCCCGTCGCTATGTCAATGAGGCAAGCCTCCAACCAACCATCGTAGTCGGGATCGCAACTACAGGCGAGTTTCCGCCCGTCTGGCGACCAACTGGGCTCGCTGGCATACCAGGGGGTCGCGAGCGGCGCCTGACTTGAGCCGTTGGCGTTCATCACCCAAACGCGGGTGCCGCCGCTGCGCTGTGAGGTGAAGGCGATGTGGGCGCCATCGGGCGACCAGGTCGGTTGCCCATCATAAGCAGGGTTATTGGTCAGGCGAATCTGATTGCTGCCATCGGCGTTCATCACATAAACCTCGGTCTGTGAATCGCGATTGGCCTCGAAAGCAATTCTGGCGCCATTGGGTGACCACTGCGGGTTCTCGTCATCCTTGCCGCTGTGGGTCAGTTGCAGCAGGCCCGAACCATCGCTGTTCATGATGAAAATCTCGTAGTTGCCCGTGCGTCTGGAAGCAAAAGCGACGTGCCTGGTGCTGGGATCCAGTCGCGGGGAGACATCGATTGTCGGGTCTGCTGTGAGGCGGCGTAGATTGTCTACACTGCCGTCCATGAGATAGATTTCCCAGTTGCCATCACGATAGCTCTCAAAGACGAGTTTCTCCCAGGCGGCAACGGTCGCCCCCATGATCGAAGCCTCCGGCGCTGCAGTTGCGCCGAAAGGCTCCGGTTGGCGATAGGTGAGCTCCCGGCGCACCTCCGGCGGCGGAACCTGAGCGGCGGATAGCATTTGGGTGCGTGGCAATTGAATGCCAAGTAAGAACAGAAGGACTTCGAGAATGATGGTCGTGTGCCGTATTCTGACCGGTGGCATGTTGATCTCCTTGCGCGTGAGTGTTTCAACATTTTAAGCATAGTTTTCTTTGGCAAAAAAGCAACCGCAATTCATTGACAAAACCCCCTCCTGCCGTATAATAAATCCAGTTGAGTCTGCCAAAGACGACGAACGGGAGGAGTAAGCGCTACGGTTCCGTTCCAGAGAGGTGGGTCATTGGCTGAAAGCCCGCTACCGAACCTATCGCCGAAGTCGCCCGGGAGTTGAACGGCTGAACGCGTCCGCAAGGCTTAGCCTTTAGACGCCGGTAAACCGTTACGGGTTCGCCCGTTATCGCGAGCGCCCTTGCAGGAGGGCGACAAAGCGCGCCGGAAGAATGCCGGCGAAGCAGGGTGGTACCACGGAGCGCCCCTTCCGTCCCTGGGATGGAGGGGGCGTTTGCATTCCTGTCACTCACAATTGGAGGTGAACCATGGTATTGCCCAAGCATTACGACCCGCAAGCATCTGAGCCGCGCTGGGAGCGCTTCTGGCAGGAACGCGGCATCTTCCACTTCGACCGCGATTCCGCCGCGCCGGTCTACAGCATTGATACCCCGCCGCCCACCGTCTCCGGGCACCTGCACCTGGGGCACGTCTACTCCTACAGCCACACCGACTTCATGGCGCGCTTCTTCCGCATGAACGGCTACAATGTCTTCTACCCCATGGGCTTCGATGACAACGGCTTGCCCACTGAGCGCCTGGTGGAGAAGTGGGAGGGTATCCGCGTCGCCGACGTGGGACGGGAAGCCTTCATCGCTCGCTGCCTGGCGGTGAGCGAGCGCGCCGAGGCGGATTACCGCGCGCTCTGGACGCGCCTGGGCCTCTCGATTGACTGGCGCTACTCCTACCGCACCATCGATGCCCATTCGCGGCAGGCGTCGCAAGCCTCCTTCCTTGATCTGTATCGCCAGGGGTTAGTCTACCGCCAGGAAGCGCCCGCGATTTGGTGCCCGGAGTGCCAGACCTCCATCGCGCAGGCGGAACTGAACGACCTGGAGCGCGAGAGCGCTTTCCACACGCTGGTCTTCACGCTCGAAGACGGCGGCGCGCTGGAAATCGCCACCACCCGCCCCGAGCTGCTGCCCGCCTGCGTGGCGGTCTTCGTCCACCCGG
>JAKJAC010000050.1:2661-10868 GCA_022707705.1 Chloroflexota bacterium | reverse complement strand
TGTGCTGCACCTTCGGCGATACCGCCGATGTTGCCTGGCAACGCCTGCACCAGTTGCCGCTGCGGGTCGCGATAGACCGCGACGGGCGCCTGACCGCGCTCGCGGGGGAGTTCGCGGGCTTGCCGGTTGCCGAGGCGCGCGCGCGGATTGTGGAGGCGCTCAAAGCGGCGGGGCTGCATCGCGGCGCCCGCTCCATCGCGCAGACCGTGCGCGTCCACGAGCGCTGCGATACCCCGGTAGAATACATCATGGTGGGGCAGTGGTTCGCCCGCGTCCTCGACTTCAAGGCGGAGCTGCTCGCCGCCGGTTCGCAGGTCCAGTGGCACCCGCCGCACATGGAGACCCGCTTCCGCGAGTGGGTGGAAGGGCTGGCGTGGGATTGGTGCCTCAGCCGGCAGCGGACCTTCGGTGTGCCCTTCCCGGTGTGGACTTGCGACAGCTGCGGCGCGCTCATGCTGGCGGATGAGGCGGAGCTGCCCGTAGATCCCACGACCCATAGCCCCTCGCGCCCCTGCAGCGCCTGCGGCGGCACTGCCTTCACGCCCGAGACCGACGTGATGGATACCTGGGCGACCTCGTCGCTCAGCCCGCAGATTGTGGGGCAGCGCCTGCACGACCCCGCGCTTTACGCCAAGGTCTTCCCCTTCTCCCTGCGCCCGCAGGCGCACGAGATTATCCGCACCTGGGCTTTCTACACCATCGCCAAATCCTGGCACCACTTCCGGGCGGTGCCGTGGCAGAATGCCGGCATCTCCGGGTGGGGGCTGATGCCCGCTTCGGGCGACGCAGCGGCTAATGCGACCGCGAACGGCAACCCCGCGACTAGCGGACGCCCCAAGACGCACAGCAAAATCAGCAAGAGCAGGGGTGGGGGACCGCTCGCGCCGCAGGAGATTCTGGAGACCTTCGGCGCCGACGCCGTGCGCTACTGGACCGCTTCCACCGGTTTTGGGCGGGATTCGGTGATTGACGTGCAGAAGATTGAGATGGGCGCGAAGCTCGTGACCAAGCTGTGGAATGTCGCGCGCTTCGCCGAGCGCTTCCTGGAGGGCGCGCCCTTGCCGGAAGCCCTTCCCGCGCTTTCCCCTGCCGACCGCTGGATTCTGGCGAGCGCGCAGCGCTTGGTGCGCCGGGCAACCGCAGCCTTCCTCGCCTACGATTACGCCACCGCCAAGCACGAGACCGACGCCTTCTTCTGGCGCGACTTCACCGATAATTACCTGGAGATGGCGAAACTGCGGCTCTACGCGGGCGATGCCGGCGCGCGCTTTGCGGTTGCCACAGTCTTGCTGGGGCTGCTCAAGCTCTTCGCGCCCTTCTTCCCGCACATCACCGAGGAGCTCTACCAGGCGCTGTTCGCGGCGTGCGATGGCGCCGAGTCCATCCACCGCGCCGCATGGCCCCAACCCGATGCGCGCTTCGAGGACGACGCAGCGCTTGCCCTCGGCGAGACGCTCGTGGAGCTCGCCACCGCCGCGCGGCGCTACAAGAGCGAGCGGGGCCTCTCCCTCGGCGCCGAGCTCGCGGAGCTCGCCATCACCGCCGAAGCGCCCCTCGCCGCCCAGCTCCGCGCAGCCGAAGACGACCTGCGCAGTATTACCCGCGCGAAAGTGGTCGTGGTAGAAAGCGGGATCGCCTTCAGCCTATCCATCAGCGCAGCGTGAGAGAGGGGGGGGTAACGCGGGTTGAGATGAGACCTTGTCCGCACAACGCCTTAACACTCGGCGCGGTTGTACCGCGAACTGCAGTTCGCATTTGCCTGAATAGCGACCAAATCTCGCACAACGTCTTGACACTCGGCGCGGCTGTACCGCGAACTTCAGTTCGCATTCGCCTCAATACCGATCAAAGCTCGCTCACCGACGTAATATTCAGCGCAAACGTACCGCGACCTGATGAGTTTTCAGAATTTAGTCCGGTAATAGCGTTCTGGGATTACCCGCCGGGGAGGACCCGGGTTAAATCCGCTGGGCTACGAGATAACGCCTCGTGAACGGGTTTGAGAGCGGCACATCCGTGGCGGAGGTTGTTTCAGGGAGCAGTGGGGCGCCACTTCGTGGCGGGCGAACTGAAGTTCGCGGTACGTTTGTTACTGCTGAGGTCGCGATGGTGTGAGGCTCCAACGGTGTTATACCCAGCTAATCTTTGAAAGTTCTTCAGTTCGCATTCGCATATTATCTCAAAACCGGATTACAATGGTTATGAATACCAGTCTGCTAAATCGCTGCACGGGGTGTCGGTGTTGAAATGCGCCCTATGCGGGGCTAAGTTGCAGCTGTTCTACGGACTTTGTTTCTCTAGGCGGAAAATGCGAACTAAAGTTCGCGGTACATACGCGTTCCAAATTGGCTTGTTAAGATTACGTGATTTCTGTAGAGGATAGACCATGTCGCATTTGGATTATAAACCGTTCTACCGTTGCCGGTTACCGCACTGGCAACCTCGAAACGTGCCGATTTTCCTGACCTGGCGCCTGGCAGGGTCTCTGCCCCGACACGTTCTGGAGGCTTTGGCTGCCGAACGGGAATCGCTCGAGAAGGACCCACGCTCGAAAGACATCAACACAGATTGGCAAGTTGCACAGCGCAAGCGCCTGTTTGCCAAGTGGGATGACGGTCTGCATCGAGGCGACGCTGGTCCCCAATGGCTGGCGGTGCCGGAGATTGCTGAATGTGTGCAGCAGGTTCTGCATGATTTGAGCCGGGAACTCTATACCTTGCACGCCTATACATTGATGCCGAATCATGTCCATGTGTTACTGACACCGGCTGAAGAGGCTGAGTCCGAGACACCTTACTCGTTGGGTATGATTTCACAACGCATCAAAGGCAGTTCTGCCCGCCAGGCCAACGCCCTACTCGACCGCACCGGGCAACCCTTCTGGTCCCGCGAATCCTACGACCACTGGATTCGCACCCCGCAGGAATTCGAGCGCGTCCTGGCATACACCCTCAACAACCCCATCAGCGCCGGTCTGGTCACCGATTGGGACGCGTGGCGCTGGCATTGGCTCGCCGAGGACCTGTTGGTGTGACGGACTGTGGTACAATGAAGCTAAGAATTCAATCCTTCCATCTGCGCAACGCCCGGCGAAAATACTGAAGCTTTGCGAGGAGTATCTATTATGGAAGAACAGGTAACCAACATCAGTCCGCATCTGGACTTGCACCCCGATTATCGCGGGGGACGTCCGCGCATCAAAGGGACGCGCATCACGGTAGATGATGTGGCGCGCATGTATTTGCGTCGCGGGCAATCCCTGGAGGAAATCGCGGGCGAGTATGATTTACCGCTGGCAGCGCTCTATGCAGCGATGGCGTATTACTACGACCATCAAGAAGAAATCGAGCGCATGATGGCGGCAGAAGACGCTTTTGCAGAGGAATGGAGACGGGAGCATCCCTCCCTGTTGCATGAGCGTTTGACTGATAAGCCCTATGGTTAGCCGACTACGTTTTCACCTTGATGAGCATATCAGTCCCAAAGTGGCTGAGGCGCTGCGCCGGCACGGGATCGATGTCACGACTACAATTGGTGCTGGATTGCGCACTGCAAGTGATACAGTGCAATTGGATTTTTGCCGGCAGGAATTGCGAGTTTTGGTGACCCAAGATGCCGATTTCTTGCGCCATTCCCGCAATACCGACATCGCTCATGCTGGCATTGTCTACTGCAACGGTCAGCGCACTGTTAGTGAGATCGTTCGTGGCTTGATTCTGGTGTACGAAGTCCTGACCGTTGAGGATATGCAGGGCAGGGTGGAATATCTGTGAGATTGCACAAAGGTGAACCTGAGGCTGGAATCGTTTGAGCTCTAGTGTGATGCAGTGAAGCATTTGAGAAAACACGAACACAGGGCGATTTGGTATAAAATGGATGTTTAATATTATCTGGCAACCATTCAGGCGATTGAAAGACTAATCGAAAAAGCAGAAACTGAGTTGACAGCTCAAAATGAGGAGTAGTAATTCATGACCGACCTTTCCAAAACCTACAACCCAAAAGAACACGAAGACCGCCTGTATGCCTGGTGGGAATCCCAGGGCTACTTTAAGCCCGAAACCCAAGCCCTCCCCCCAGACAGCCCGCGCTTCTGCATCACGATGCCGCCGCCCAATGTGACCGGCATCCTGCACCTCGGGCACGCGATGACCGCCGCGCTCGAGGACCTGATGGCGCGCTACTACCGCATGCGCGGCTGCGAGACCCTCTACCTCCCCGGCTCTGACCACGCCGGCATCGCCACGCAGAACGTCGTGGAACGCGAGCTCGGCAAGGAAGGGCTGACCCGCCACGACCTGGGGCGCGCCGCCTTCATCGAGAAAGCCTGGGAATGGAAGGGCAAGACTCACGCGCGCATCACCAACCAGCACCGGCAGCTCGGCATCTCCTGCGATTGGGAGCGCGAGCGCTTCACGCTCGATGAGAATCTGAGCCGCGCTGTGCGCACGGCTTTCGTCACCCTCTACGAGCGCGGCTTGATTACCCGCGGTCCCTACATGGTGAACTGGTGCCCGCGCTGCGAATCCGCCATCTCCGACCTCGAAGTCGAACCGCAGGTGCACGATAGCCACCTGTGGCACGTCCGCTATCCTATCCGCAACGCCGATTGGGACGGTCCCCGCGGCGAGTGGGGCAGCGGCGCCTGGGCTGAGGGCGCGACCGAGTTCATCGTGATGGCGACGACCCGCCCGGAGACGATTCTGGGGGATAGCGGCGTCGCCGTTCACCCGACCGACGCGCGCTGGGGGCGCCTGGTGGGGCGCTCCGCCGTGCTGCCCGCGCTGGGACGCGAGATTCCCATCGTCGCCGATGAGGCGGTGCTGCCGGAATTCGGCACGGGCGCGGTTAAGGTCACACCTGCCCACGATCCCACCGACTACGAGATCGGCATGCGCCACAACCTGGCGCAGATTGATGTGATGACGCCCACGGGTTTGATGAACGAGGCTGCCGGTCCCTACGCCGGGCTGGAGCGCTACGCCTGCCGCAAAGCCATCGTCGCCGATTTCGAGCGCGAGGGCCTGCTGGTCAAGGTGGAGCCCTACCAGCACTCGGTGGGCCATTGCCAGCGCTGCGATACCATCATCGAGCCGCGCATCAGCACGCAATGGTTCGTCAAGACGGCGCCGCTCGCCGAGAAGGCGATGGAGGTGGTGCGGAACGGCACGATGCGCATCATCCCCGACCGCTTCGAGAAAGTCTGGTTTCACTGGATGGAGAACATCCGCGATTGGTGCATCAGCCGCCAGCTGTGGTGGGGGCACCGCATCCCGGTCTGGTACTGCGATGCCTGTGGGCATCAGTGGAGCGCGCTGGAAGACCCCACGACCTGTCCCAAATGCGGCAGCGCCAGCATCCGCCAGGATGAGGACGTGCTCGATACCTGGTTCTCCTCGGGGCTGTGGCCCTTCTCCACGCTCGGTTGGCCCGATACCGCCGCGCCGGATCTGCAGCGCTTCTTCCCCACCGATGTGCGCGAGACCGGCTACGATATCCTCTTCTTCTGGGTCGCCCGCGAGACCATGCTCTCGCTCGCGCTCCTGGGCCAGGCGCCCTATACCACCGTCTACCTGCACGGCTTGATTCGCAACGAGCGCGGCGAGAAAATCAGCAAATCCATGCCCGACGCCTGGAAATACGACCCGCTCTACATCATCGAGGAATACGGCACGGATGCGCTGCGCTACACGCTGGCGACCTCCTCCACGCCGGGCAACGATATGAACCTGGACATGCGCCGCATCGAGGGGGCGCGCAACTTCGCCAACAAGCTCTGGCAAGCCGGGCGCTTCATCCTGGGGAACCTGGAGAAAGCCGAACCGCGCCTGGGCGAGCTGCTGCTGGAGGACCGCTGGATTCTCAGCCGCCTGAACCGTCTCACCGGCGAGGTGAGCGAGCTCATGGAGACCTTCCAGTACGGCGAAGCCGGGCGGCGCGTGCGCGACTTCCTGTGGGATGAGTTCTGCGATTGGTACATCGAGGCGGCGAAAGTTCGCCTCTATGATGACGCTGCGGACCAGGGCACGCCGCTCGCGGTGCTGCTCACCGTGCTGGAGCAAGCCCTGCGCCTGCTGCACCCCTTCATGCCCTACGTCACCGAGGCATTGTGGCAGGCGTTGCCCGCTTCGGTGAAGGCGGAGACTGCCCATGGGGCAGTTCCGGCCCTTATTGTGGCTCCCTGGCCCCTGGCTGAAGCTGCCCTTCTGGATGATGCCGCCGAGGCGCAGATGGGCGCGCTCATGGAGCTCGTGCGCGGCATCCGCAACGTGCGCGCGGAGTACAACGTCGAGCCGGGCAAGCGCATTCCCGCGACCTTTGCCGCCGGGGAGCTCGCGCCGGTCTTGCAGGCGCGCCGCCCCATGCTGGAGCTCCTCGCGCGCCTGGATGGCGCCGCGCTGACCATCACCGCGCAGACGGAGGCGCCCGCGCAATCCGCCGCCGTCGTCGTCGGCGATGCGGCAGCCTACCTGCCGCTGGCAGGGTTAGTGGACCTCGACGCGGAGCGCACCCGCTTGCAGAAGGCGCTGGTGCAGCTCGAGGGGCACATTCAGGGAAGCCGCGCCAAACTTGCCGGACCCTTCGCCCAAAAAGCCCCCGCCGAGGTTGTCGAGGGCGCGCGGCAGCGCCTAGCAGAGATGGAGACCGAGGCGGCGCAGCTGCGCGAGCAGCTGGCGCGCCTCGGCTAACAGCCTGCCTAAGGAGGTCTTGCTATGCCAAAAAGTAGTCGTCAGGCAAACCTCGAACGGAAAGCCGCCAAGCGCAAAAAGCAAAAGCAGCAGCAGCGCGGCGGTTCCGGTTACACGCTGGGCCGCCGGGCGCAAGTGCTGCAAGCCGCGACCTGGCCCTTTTTCGAGTGCTGGGTTAGTGAAGCGTGGCGTGACCCCATGAAACTGACCGAGGTGATCGTGGCGCGTCGCAATCAGAGCACCGGCGAGATTGTAGCCGCTGCTTTTTTGCTGGATCGCGCCTGCCTGGGGGTCAAAAACGCGATGCTCGCCAATTTCGCCACCGTGCAGCCCTACCGGTCGGACTTCCTGGGGCATTTCGGGAGCTTTCAGAAGCTGGTCGAGGTGGAGCTCGACCTCGGCGCTGCCATCATCAAGGCGGGGTTGGACTACGCCGCCAGCCTCGAGTTCCGTCCGCATCGCGATTATGCTGAAGCGGCGCTCCTGTTGGGCGATGCGGATCCCCTGGTGTTCTCGGAGAGCATCCCCGTGGGCGGACCTGATGGAAAGCCCTATTTCGTCGCGGGTCCCTATGATAATCAGACGCGAGTGATGAAGCACCTGGAGCGCTTGTTGGGACTGGGGAACTTCTTATTCACGACGCCGGTGGAACCGGAATTTGATGATGATTTTGAAGACGACTTTGAGGACGGCGGCTAGTCTTCAATCGAGATCGCAGATCGCATGAGTGATTTTCGCGCCGCGGTTCTGCCGCGGCGCGAAAATCACTCATCCTTAACACATGACTCAAGAACTCTGGCTCCAGCGCAAATGGACCTTCCGCGCCCACGGCAGGCAGGTCGTCTTCGTCAAGAAACCGCAGGAAAGCACCGAGCACGTGCTGCTCAAAGCCTTCCTGTGGGCGCTCTACCTGCCGGCGTATCCCAACCTCAGCGTCGAGGTGGCGATTGGCGACCGCTACAAGCCCGATGTCATCGCCCTGGCGCCTGGCGGCGAAGTGCGCTTCTGGGGCGAGGCGGGGCACGTCAGCCCGGAGAAGCTGCGCGCCCTGGCAAAGCGCTATCGCAGCACGCACTTCGCCCTGGCGCGCTGGGATGCGCGCCTGGAATCGGTCGCGGGGTGGGTCGCTGAGGCGCTGCACGGGGTGGAGCGCTTTGCCCCCTTCGACCTGCTCTGCTTTCCGGCGGATAGCGCCGAGCGCTTCATCGTCGAGCGCACCCTCCGCGTGAGCTTCGACGCTATTGAATGGCAGCGTCTTGGCGGCTAACTGCGCAGCTCGCTGATTTTTCTGGAGGTTTTTGGGCGCGCTTAGCGCGCCCAAAAACATAAACTTGTGGAAAGGGAGACAACCCTATGCGATGGCTATGGCTGATGACCCTACTCTGGCTGTTATCGGGCTGCGCGGCATCCCAACCGGAGCCTGCGCCCACCTCAACTCCGGCGCCCACCGCCACGGCGACTCCTACCTCTACCGCCACACCTACGGCTACCGCGACGGCGACTCCCACCGCCACCCCC
>JAKJAC010000050.1:0-2651 GCA_022707705.1 Chloroflexota bacterium | reverse complement strand
GGCGGCGGCGCGATTACGGTGGAGGAGACGCTCGCCGTGACCGCTGCCTTTACCCGCAGCCTCATCACCTATCCCAGCGATGGGCTGACCATCTACGGCTTCATCAACGTGCCGCGCGGGCAGGGTCCCTTCCCGGTAGTCCTCGTCCTGCACGGCTACATCTCCCCGGATATCTACACCACCGTCGCCTACACCACCCGCTACGCCGATGCCCTGGCGCGCGCGGGCTACATCGCCATCCACCCCAATCTGCGCAACTTTCCGCCCTCCGACACGGCGCCTGACCCCTTTCGCGTGGGCATCGCCGTGGATACCCTCAACCTGCTCGCGCTCGTGCGTGAGGGCGCGGGGCAACCGGGGTTGCTGGCGCAAGCGGATGGCGCGCGCGTGGGTGTATGGGGGCACAGCATGGGCGGCGGCGCCGCGATTCGCGCCATCACCGTGGACCCGGGCATTCGCGCCGCCGTGATTTATGGCTCGATGAGCGCGGATGAGCGCCTCAACTACGAGCAGGTCCAAATCTGGTCGGGCGGCACGCGCGGCGCGGAGGAACTCGCCGTGCCAGAAGCGGACCTGGAGCGCATCGCCCCTGTCTACCACCTCGAGCGCATCCAGGCGGCGGTGAGCATCCATCACAGCGATGCCGATGCCACCGTCCCGCTTGCCTGGTCGCTGGATTTCTGCGAGCGCCTGCAAACCTTGGGGAAGGACGTCGAATGCTTCACCTACAGCGGCTTGCCGCACACCTTCCGCGGCGCCGGGGATACCCTGTTCATGGAGCGTTACATCGCCTTCTTCGACCGCTACCTCAAATAAACCGCGCTTCCGTTCTGGCGACTGCAGAAAATCAACTCTCTCCCGCGCCCCATAGAGGCGGTTGAGATTATCGCCCCCGTCCTGAAAGGCACCCAACGCAAGCCATCAGGGGGCGGTTCTTCTAGTAGAGATAGCGGGGTGGGGTGACCTTTTCAATGAAGAGCACCGCATCATACTGGTCGCGCGGTACCATTTTCAGCGGCGCAAGAACGCCGGCAAACTCGTGCGCCGGAATTTCCCGAAACATCCACCCATTCCCTGCTTCTTGAACTTGCCGGGAGAAGTCTACAAACAGGATCTCCTCACCGGCTTGATGTAGAATGGATTCCAGACTGCCTGGCATCGCGGCGGGGATCTCGATGACCTGCTGGTCATTTTGCGCTACCTGCCCGGAATACGCATAGCCGCCGATCGCATAAACTTCTCCGGGATGCCGCTCTGCGATCCATGCCCCCATCGTCTTCTGCCCCTGCCATGCGGCATTTCCAACCACCTTCTCGTTCGCGTACCGGATATGGGCGTTATGCGCCCACAGTACCACCTTTGCGCCGGGATACAGCCGGTCGAGAATAAAATCCACATTATCCGCCATGGATTGGTCGCGTATGGCTAGATAACTGGCGAAATCATCGGCCTGTAACGCTTGAACATAGCGCGCCATCGACCAGGCTGTCTGGCGAGCGAGCAGGGGCAGTTGCGGCGTTTCCGGAAACTGCGCCAGCAGCGTCTCCATGTGAGCATCAAGAAAAGTCACTAAGGCTTCATACTCCGCCACCATCCCTGGACCGTGCTCATCCCAATAGCTCCCATCGGCTGCGGAGGCGGCAATGCCATTCAAGACCTCGGTATCCAGCTCAAACACGCGATTCCCATAGTCAACATCAATCTTGCTCACCACGTCTTTTAGGAATTGTGGGCGCAGTGCTGCAGCGGTACTGAGACTGCTGATTTGCACATCAAAACCGACTAGATGCAAGGGGCGGTCTGTTGTCTGTGTGGATTGAACGTACTCGAACAATGCCAGCACTTCTTCCGTGTGCCAAACGCCAAAGAGCGATGCCAGTAGCTTATCCCTTGCTGAAAGGTCGGAGGTCTCCAGATAGGCGCATTCAAATACCGAGCTTTCAAAAGCGATAACATCGTAACCTAGAACTTCATGCAGGTACTTGATCAGTCTGGTCCTCAGGGCATTTAGCTCCGCAACGCCATGGGCCATCTCACCAAGTTGAACGAGCCGTTTTCCACGCAGGTATGGCTCAAGAAAATCAAGGTCATCGGTTGCTTCAGCCGTCAGAGAGCGAATGGGTTCGTGGTGTTCTCGAATCCAATCAGAAAACACCTGCGCTTCTTGCTCGGCTGTCATTTCAGAGTCAACGACTGACTGACCACCGGTCAACGAGTCCGTTGGTAGGGGGTGCTCACCTTGAGCCAGGTTCTGGCAACTTGAAATGAGGGAGAGCACCAAGATCAAAGCGATGCAGGTCTTTCGTGTCAGGTGCATGGATTCCACCGCATGAACTCACGCTGGCGAGCTGCCCATCGGGAGTATCGCCCGCGGTTACACCGGCGCTTGCAGCGTCCGCTGTAGCCGCGCCGCGGTCGCGTCAATCACCTGCCGCTGCAATGCCGGAGCCATAAACCCATGATACATGACCACGCCAGAGCCTGTTCGGTCGGCGGGTCCGCTTCCTCGCTGGATGGCGCTGGTGATTTTGGGTCCCTGACTCTCGTAATCCACAGAGTCGCGGGTGGTTTTGAGGCAGTGTGTCATGAGTCCTCCTGGTGCTTTTGGTGTTGAGCAAGTTCAAACTCTCGGTTCGTTCATTTTTAGGGCG
>JAKJAC010000004.1:56337-60428 GCA_022707705.1 Chloroflexota bacterium | reverse complement strand
GTAATTGCCGCACCACTGTATCTTTCCAGCGAGGATCAGCGCTACGTCCCATCGCGAAAACCGCGCTAATCTGCATGGCTTCCTCGGGGTGGGCGTACGCTGCCTGGATTAATGCTGGCAACTCCACCACACTGGCATAAGCCAGCGATTCCAGCGCACGGCGCCGTACCTCCAAGAACTCCCGGGGGTTTTGATGCACCAACGACAAGACCTGGCACAACTGTGCAAAGGGCTGCGGACGGATTTTCTGAAGCTCCCCCAACCGCCGGCACTTTATCATCTAACAACAGCCGCAACAGCTCAGGAATCAAACGCGGATCGTCGTCTTCCCAAAGCCCTTCGGTACCGGCAGTGCGCACTTCAGGGTCTTCATCATGCAACGCCAACCGAAAGATGGCGTTGAAATCCATCTCGAAATCATCTTCGGCCAGCTGCATCAGGGTCTGCAACATCTGACGTCGATCTGATGTCTGGAGACCAGACCACGCACGCTCAAAGCGCAAAAGTTCATCAGGACCCAACCCCGAAAGACCGGGCAGGTCTACAGCGCGCGGCGCGGCACGCCCCTGTTCCAATGCCCGCCAGAGAGTTTCCTTACTCTTGGCGCTTTGTTTGGTATTCATCACATCCACCTTCTATGAGACTCAGGGAGTAAGCAAACTTACCGGATAAAGAATATCCAACACCGTAATGGCAACAAAAATCAGCAGCAACACCCCCAACGCAATCTGAGCGATACGCGCCTGCAACGCCGGCGGCAGCGCTCGACGCGAAACCAGCTCCACGACCGTGAACAGCATGTGCCCGCCATCGAGAGCCGGAACAGGCAGCAGGTTGAAGATGCCCAGGCTCAAGCTAACACTCATCAGCAAGCCCAAAATCGGAATCAAAGTTTTGCTTTCAGCACTCAACTGAATCACCTCATAACTAAGGCGGCTAATGTTGATGATGCCGATGGGTCGTGCAACCGCCCAGGGTAACACACCGCTGATAAGGTCGATGGGCAAGCGCGCGATTTGCCTGACTGCGTCAATGAAAGCGCGCGTTCCAAGCGCGATAGATTGGGTGAAAGGAACTTTCTGGATATCGCGGGATACAATATCCTCATACAACCCGATGCCAATTGCCCCTTCTCCCTCGGGAGGATTGGCGCGCGGGGTCAAACTCAATGCTACATCCACGTTATCACGCCGAACGGTGAGTGGAATTTCAACTCCCAGGTGAGCGCCAACAAAATCAATAACCGTTTGAACACCCATGACCGGTTGCTCACCAATGGAAACAATTGCATCGCCAGCCTGAATGCCCGCCAGCTCCGCGGGCGAGTTTGGCGCGACAGCGCTGATGCGCACTTGCCGAGCGGGAATATAGATGGCAATTGCCAACAACCATGCCAGGATGATATTCGTCAATGGCCCGCTAAAGAAAATGGGTAGACGGCGTAACGGTGGTTGCGCAAAGAGACTGTGCCGTTGCGCCTCAGCCGCATGCGCCAGCTGCTCGGGCGTTTTCACCTCGATAACACCAGGCTCCACCTCTGCCATCTGAGCCTCACCTTCCATCAATGCAAAGCCACCCAGAGGTAACCAGTTCAAGGTAAACTCGGTCTCCTGCCACTGAAACAGCTTTAGGATTCGCGGAGGGAAGCCGATGCCGAATTCACGCACCCATACCCCCAGAGCTTTAGCGGTGAACATGTGTCCCAACTCGTGCACGATAATCAATGGAACAAGGGCAACCAGGAATCCCACAACCATTCCGGCGCCCTGCGTCAGAAACTCAACTACTGCCGACATGAGAAACTCCTTCGACCATAGGTATCAGCGAACCAAGAGTCGCCAAAAGTCTGCACATCCGTCTTCGTTCAGCGCGCATATTTCGCGCATTGCCTATCCCACAGCGCTTAGCTTTAGTTAAACGCCTTCATTATACTTGAGGACAGGCTGCATGTCCAGAAACTTCAGGAGTTACGTTGATGGATGTTTGCCGTCTCGGCACACTGCACTATACTTGGGACAAGGGCAGCAGCCTGCGGTATCATTTCAGAGACCCGGCAGGTGAAGTTTTGTGAAACCGGCATAGAGGTGACCATGCGCATCCAGAGAACGACCGTGAGGCTTTTGATCATCGCCACGATAATACTCACCCCGCTCCTGGCGCTACGTGCTTCCACCGCCGTGCATGCACAAGCAGAACGCCCCGTGTTGGCTTTTTACTACGCCTGGTTCGACGCCAACACCTGGGCTTTGCCATTGCCAGATCAACCCCGCTCGCCCTATGTCTCTGCGGACCCCATTGCAATCGAAAACCATGTCTTGCTGGCGCAACAAGCGGGCATTGACGCGCTGGTCTTGGATTGGTATGGACCGCAAGTAGAAAACAACCAGACAGAGACCAATTTCCGTATCTTGCTAGAAAAGGCTGCGATTCACGGGCTCAAAGCCAGCCTCACCGTAGATATTGCCGGTCCCTTCATCAACACTCTGGATGACCTCACCAATGCCCTCCTGGTCGTGCGCGATCAACATGCGCCGCATGCCGCTTTCCTGCGAATAGAGGGTAAACCGGTGGTCTTTTTTTGGCGTCAAGATCTGTTTTCGGTGGATACCTGGAAGCTGCTGCGCCAGCAGATTGATCCGGAGCACACCATGCTGTGGATTGCTGAAGGTATTCATCCCGAAGCGCTACAAGTCTTCGATGGCTTGTATCTTTACAGTGTCGCCTGGTCCAACGACCCAGCTGCTGTTCTGACGCGCTGGGGTAACGAGGTACGCCAGTGGGCGCAAACTCTAACCTCACGCCGTTACTGGGTAGCCACGGTCATGCCGGGTTATAACGATTTGGCAACGGGACGGACAGACGCCTTCGTTCAAGACCGGGCTGAGGGGGATTATTATCGCGCCACCTGGGCAGGCGCCATTCAAAGCAACGCCGACTGGGTCGTCATCACCAGCTTCAATGAATGGCTGGAAGGCACTGCCATCGAACCCTCGCAGAATTATGGCGATACCTTCATCAACCTGACGCGCGAGCTGGGACAACAATATCGCCAAATGCAACCGCTGCCTCCACCGCCCACCGCTACTCCTGATGAACCTACCGCGACGCCAGAGACAACGCCAGAACCTACGGCAACGCCGGAACCACTGCCTACCGCGACGCCCGAACCCACCGCCACCATGGCGCTTACCCCTACTGCCACCCTGCCGCCAACCGCAACCCCAATTCGGCTCCCGACACCGACTCCCCGCCCTCCGGGAGCACCCACTGCTGCACCGCAGTTGATAGTCACAACCGGCAATAACGAGGCAGTTCCTGGAGCATCGCTGGAAACGCCTTCGGCAGGACTTTCACAGCGCTACACGGTCGAAGGCGCCGCTGCACCAAAACGGATGTCCCCGACAATCTTCGCGATGTTCATCCTGGCAGCAGGGCTGATTGCAGTGCCGCTCTACCGGTGGTGGCGCACTCAAAAGCCGCCGAAATGACGGTTAACCCGCTATGCCCAAAACTAAGGACCGGGATTTTGATCCCGGTCCTTAGTTGATGTAATTCTCTAGAGTCGAGCGTCACACATTCAAAATGCCCACTACCGTAGTCTTGTTGTAGAACTCCAGATAGTTCTTGCCACTTCCGGCGATTTCTCCAATCGTGAGAACGCCAAACTGCGGCAATCCAGGAATGCGGACCGCCTCCAGCTCCCGCGGCAGGCTGTCGCCGAGACATAGAGAACGCGAGATGCACTCAATCAACAACGTAGCCCCTTCAGAACGGTCGCCGGTGAAACCCTCAGTTGCGGCGGCAGCGGCTTTGGTAGCTGCGCGAATCATCGAATGCGGGGTTCCCGTCACAATATCCACGAGCGAGTTCACGGGCATATCTCCAACACAAAGCATTGAACCATCGGGGTTCCGGTTGACCGGGTCGCGCACCACACCTTCTGCGCCAACCCGTCCCAGGACAAAGGGATAGAATTTTGAGAGGTCGTAAAATGGCATGTCATTGAAGGATTTGCCAGAATGCGCCTCAACGACTTCCTGGTAAACCTCAAAGGCGGGGCGCCAGTTCAAAGTTTGGACCACATGACCGCT
>JAKJAC010000004.1:39047-56283 GCA_022707705.1 Chloroflexota bacterium | reverse complement strand
ATATCAGCCAATGCCAGCACAGCACTCGCCTGAAACAAGCCTTGATTGGACATCAGGTAGGGACGCGTCACAAAGTCAAGCGCACCCGCGCCACCCCCGATGTACGTGCAATCAGAGCCGCAGTGCTCAAACAGCGCCGCGAGAAAAATCTCAATGGCGCTCGAAGTACAATCCACATAGGCAAAGAGCGTCTTGCCAGCACAGGCAGCGGGGATTCCCTCAGCCAGCGCGGCCTTGAAATCAGTCTCAGGGTTATCCAAACCGGTAATTACCCGGACGGTTGGTTCGACGGGCATGCCGACAACAATCGTCCCCACATCGTGTGCCTCGCCCTCGAAGATCACACCAGCAAACATGCCGCCAAACACCGGCAACGCGAGGCTCTTCAGCAGGGCATCTAGTTCGGCTGTCACCCAGGGATTATGGACCGAAGCCAGAATTTGTAAGCCTCGCACTTCAGGATTTTGCATAACCCGCTCGAGCATTGCCTTCAGACCATCAACGGTACCGGTACGATCCAGGTCGAGAATCATCATCACCTCCTATTGACTACTGAGCACCAAATACTCTGTCTATCGCAGGTTTCACGCTTTGCAGCTTACTCTTATTCTATACGAGTTTCCTACAGAAGGCAAATCAGGTAGATCGAGGGGTGATCGTTCGCAGCGAAGTTTCGCCCCGCCACGGAAATTCATCTTTCAGCATTTCTCCAAAACAGGTATCCAGGTTATAATAGCTGGTATAGAATTCCGCCTAATAAACAAACCCGGTCATCTACACGAAGCGCGCCTCCTACCTAACCGTCCAAAATGCAGATGTTTTATTCAAACACGTCCGAATTCATAAGGAGTACCCGCAATGGAAACAATCCTGCTCTACGCCCTGGTCGGATTTATTGCACAGTTGATAGATGGAGCGCTGGGGATGGCTTATGGCGTCAGTTCCAATTCTTTTCTCTTGAGCGCAGGTGTACCACCCGCTATGGCAAGCGCGAGTGTCCACATCGCCGAGATGTTCACCACAGGCATTTCGGGGCTGATGCATTTCCGATTGGGTAATGTGGACCCAGAAATCCTAAAGCGCCTGATCATCCCAGGCGTACTGGGAGGCGCACTTGGCGCTTATGTTCTAACCACTATCCCGTCGGATATCATCAAACCGCTGGTTTCAATTTACCTGTTGATCATGGGCATCCGCATTTTACTCAAGGTCTGGAAAAAACTGGAGATTCATAACCGCGAACCTTCTCACTGGTTCATCCCATTAGGGCTTGTGGGCGGATTCCTGGATGCCATCGGTGGCGGAGGTTGGGGACCTATTGTCACCACGACACTGGTCGCCAGTGGGCGACTACCGCACAAGATGATCGGTTCAGTCAACGCCTCCGAATTCTTCGTCACTGTTGCTGAATCTGTGGCTTTTATCCTTACCCTAGGCTCAACGCTAGGAGAGTATTGGCAGATTGTTCTGGGGTTGTTAAGCGGGGGCGTTCTTGCCGCGCCGTTGGCAGCCTATGTATGTCGTAAACTGCCCCGCCGATTGCTCATGGCGATGGTGGGCATCCTGATTATTCTGCTGAGCCTGAGGACACTCTATCTGGTGTGGTTCTAGCAACAGCAGGGCAGTGAGAGAGTGTCCCGACGCGGATTAGCACACTGCTAGAAGACTTCAGGCGGGACCGGATTACCTTCGGGTACAGCGGCAATTTCATAGGGGCGTGTCATCAAGCGCTCCAGGTACGAGCGCTCGGCTTTCCGGCGCCCCTGAATCCCTCGCCGTTTGCGCCACATACGGGGCAAACCCCAGCACCCCGCCAGCATGCCACGCAACGTAGCGCGCGCCTCTTTGCCACGCCACGCTTTCAACGCTGCCCACTTGATCCGCCATAATCCACCCAGCACTTCTCGCCAATGAACGCGCCAGAGGTCAGCCGGATAATTCTTCGCCAATACCCATAAGCGATTGCGCCCATCATAGAAGGAGGCGGTCACACCACCGCCGGAAGCCTTGAGTTTATGATAGACTACCGCGGTAGGGAGGAAGAGGCAGCGCCATCCCGCCAATTGCGCTCGCCACGCCAGGTCAACATCCTCCAGAGAAAAGAAGAAGTCGTCATCCAGCAAACCGACCTCATCCAACATCCTCCGGCGATAGGCGGCGCTCCCCCCACAGGCGCTGAAGACGTAGGCAGGATGATCGTACTGCCCCACATCCTGGTCCCACACGCCGCGGTTGTGCGGCAACCCATCCGGGGTGATGTAATCCCCCGCCGTGTGGAAAGTGTTCCGCCGATCAAAGAGCAGCATCTTGGAGGCAATCAGCCCTACATCAGGGTGGGCATCGAAGGCCACGGCAATTTCTGCCAACCAACGGGGGTCGGTTTCCGTATCATTGTTCAACAGCACAACGATTTCGCCTTGTGCTATCTCCAAGCCGGCATTACACGCGCCCGTAAAGCCGCGATTGTGTTCCAGGGACAGCACACGCACCTCCGGATAACGCGCCAGCACAGTGTGTGAATCATCGGTTGAAGCATTATCCACCACGATTATCTCGAAATCGTGCAGAAGCTGCGCCCGCAAGCTATCCAAACAGCCCGACAGATGGTGCCCCCCATTCCAGTTGGGGATGATTACCGAGATTCGCGACGTCATTCTTCATCCACCAGAAGCCAGACGGGATAAGGCGTGTAGCCGGCATAGCCCAGTTTTTCTGCCAACCGGCATGAGGCCTCATTTGCCGCATCCCAATGGGGATCCAAGCCCCGTTCCAGGCAGTGTAAGATAAATGTTGCTCCCAAGACTGTGGCCAATCCCCTGCGCCGATAGTCCGGATGCGTACTAATTTGAATCTCCACGCCAGTGCGACTCACGGCATAGGTCGAAATTAGCGCCACAATTTCATCTCGCTCCAGAACACAGAATCCAAATCCGTGCTGCATAAAAGCTGCTACAGAGCCGAATTGCCGAAGGTGATCTTCAAGGATGGGAACCTCCTGTGCACTGATAATGCGTTGGGCTAACGGCATATCTATGGGGGCAAGGCGAAATCCCTCAGGGAGGCTTGATACCAGGCGCCGCAACCGTACCACATCAAAAGTTGGCCGAGGAAAGGTGTAACGCTCGATTTCTACCAGATGTTCACCCCAGGCTTCCCCGATTAGCGCAAGCCAGGAGCTATTGGGGGCGAGAAACAACGCCTTAAAAAAAGGGATTCGTGAAACCAAGTCCCTGGCTTCGAGGCAATCAGCGTTACCACCGATATAGAAGACGTCAGCAAAAGCAGCATAGCCGCTGGGTAGGTCAGGTTCTCCCGCAGCACGAGCTTCGCCAATCAGTCCCTCAAGCACCCCATCAAGGATATAAGTATGCGAGATTCCAGAAAAGAGCGGCGCCAGCGATGCGCGTTGCGCCAAAGGTACAGCATATCCCCAAGTGCTAAGAGAATGGCTCATGATGCAGCTCCTGTTTTGCCGAGAAATTCCGCCAATGCCTCTTGCCAGGGGCGGAAAGTAATGCCGAGCGCAGCTGCAGCAGTGTTGACCAGCGGAGCAAACGCCGGTGGGGTGCTGGCACGCTGAAATTGCGCCAGCGTGATCGGTTCGACCGGGATATGCTCCCGCCCGCTGAGGCGCAGAACCTCTCTCGCGAAATCGTAACGCGAGGCTATACCGGCATTGACGCCGTGATAGATGCCGTAAGCATGGGTCTTGATAAGGGCAACAATGGCATGCGCCAGATCAACAACATAGGTTGGGTTGCCCACCTCATCAGCCACGACCTTCAAACTGCCTCTTTCATCTGCTAGCTGAATGATGCGGTGCGGGAAATTGCGCCCGCCGGGCGCATACAACCAGGCGGTACGAACGATATAGAAACGCGGAAGCAGGTTCTGCACATACCACTCACCTGCCAGTTTGGAGCGTCCATAAGCGTTGATGGGGTTGCGTGTTGCCCACTCGTGATAAGGCTCCGTTGCCTGCCCATCGAAGACCTCATTGGTGCTCACATAGAGCAGTTCCGCTCCCAGTGCAGCGGCAACCAGCGCGACATTCTGAGTTCCCATACCGTTGATGCGGTACGCGAGTTCGGGGTTACGCGCACAGCCATCCACATCCGTCATCGCAGCCGGGTGGAGGATCAATTCAGGCGAGAAACTGCCGGCAAGCGCGCGCAGGCTCTCGCCATCCGTGATATCGTGCTCCGGCAGATCCACCCCCAGAACATCATGTTCTGCGAGCAATGGCGACAAGGTTCGTCCTAACTGACCCTTATGTCCGGTGAGCAAAATTCGCATGGCACTGTTACCTCAATCAGAGAAATACGCTATTATCCAAAGCACTGAGTACCCGCCACCCTCACGGCGCAGGCTCCGGTGCACCATCAAAACGGGAACAGCAGCGGCAATAGCGCCAACATCACCACCAACGCCAAGCCCTGAAAGACCACCCCAATTTTAACATAATCTCCAAAACGGTAGCCTCCCGGCGCCATCACCATGGTAGTGCTCATGGTCGCCATGGGCGTCGCAAAAGCCGTGGAAGCTGCTACCGCTATCGCCATAAGAAAAGCTTGCGGCGCAACACCCAATCTCACCGCTGCCTGATAGGCAATAGGCGCCATCAGCACAGTCGTCGCGGTGTTAGAGATGAATTGGCTAAACAACGCTGTCAACAAGAACAAACCGGCAAGTACAGTAACGGGTCCGATGCGCCCCAAGCTGCTGGCAAGTCCATCGGCGATGAAGGTGACCCCACCGGTTGCCTGTAACGCTGTTGCCAGGGGTAGCATTCCCGCCAGGAGAATGATACTCTGCCAGCTAATAGTTCCATAAGCTTGCTCCACCGTCAGGCTGTTGGTGAGAAGCATCGCCACCGCTGCCAGCATCACAGCAACGACGGCGGGCAGCACATCAAAGCTCATCAACACGAGCATTGCCAGCATGATTCCGCTCGCAATAAGCGCACGCCGAGGCGTGCGTTGCGCTTCGAGCATCTCGCGGGGCAGCCCTACCACGATGAAATTCCGGCGCTCTTCCTGCAACAGGCGGATATCGCGCCATGCGCCGGCAACCAGGAGCGTATCGCCCAAACGTAATGGCATATTGGCCAGGTTCTCTGGAGGCAGCGGTTCGCCGCCGCGCCGCGCTGAGAGTACCGTGACGTGATAACGCTCCCGAAAACGCAATGCTTTCAGGGTCTGTCCCAACAACAAGGAGCGTGGCGGCAGCAAGAGCTCCACCATCCCCATTTCCTGCGCATTTAACAGATCGTCATTCTGTAAATGGGGAAGCAATCCAAGCCGTTCCTCACGAGTCAGACGGGCGATATCTTGCGCTTCACCCTGGATATGCAGAATATCATGCGCCTCGATGATCATCTCCGGATTCACAGGGTGAGCAGGTTCCGGCGCACCGTGCATCTCGGGCCAGTGCTGGCGTTCCAGCACATTGATGGTATACCGAGCGCGCAGGTCAGCGTCGGCAAGCGTCATCGCCACCAAGGGTGAGCTGGGGCGCACGCGCACACGAAACAGATTGCCGGGCAAACGATAGGTCTGCACCAGCTCATCGAGTGTGACGTTGCCCTCCACGCTGGCATATTCGGCACCCCCTGAACGGTCGGTCGCGGGCAACCAGCGCCTGCCTACGGTCAGGATAAAACCAATGCTCAATGCCAGAGTCACCATACCCACGGGCGTGAAAGTGAAGAAGCCGAAGGGGAGCAATCCATTCCGCACCAGCTCATTGCTCACCACCAGATTCGGCGGTGTGCCAATCAATGTCAGCAAGCCTCCGACGAGTGAGCCGATAGCTAACGGCAACAGCAGCTTCGAAGGATTGATCCTGGCGCGCCAGGCAAGATTCACCGCCACAGGAATCAATATCGCCGTCGCGCCAGCGGAGCTCATCACCGCAGAAAGCAGCGCCACCCCCAACATGATGAGCGCAATCAACCGTGCTTCACTCTGCCCACCGATACGCGCGAGCAAGTCACCGATGCTCTGTGCGACGCCGGTTTGATAGAGCGCCCCGCCCACTACAAACAAGCCAGCAATCATCAACACCACGGGATCAGAGAAACCAGCGAGCGCCTCTTCCGGCGTGAGAATCTTGCTCAGGATAAGCGCCAGAATGACAAGTATGGCGACGACATCCATGCGGAGTCGTTCCGTGATGAAGAGCAGTATGGTCACCAACAGTAGACCCAGTACCAACGCCATGTCGAAGCTCATATTCGACCTCCCAAACCTTATCATACCCACGGATGCAATTTTGTCGAATGTGAAGCTGGAAAGATTTTGCGTCCCGCCATCTTTGGGCTAAAATGCTCAAGAGCCGCTAAAACCGGCGCGTTGATTCCCGGTACTTTGCGCTCACAAAAATCTAGGGACGAAGGCATGTGCCGTCCCCTGCTTATCCTGGCTGATTTCTGGGAGGTGCCGTGACCGAAGTCTCCATCCATGGCAACCATTTCTACAACGAGGACTGTATTGCCGGCTTTCGGGCGCATATCCCCGATGACAGCGTAGACCTCATTGTCACCGACCCACCCTACGGCATCGCTGGCGATACGCTTCACAAACATTACAACCGCAATGAAGCCTTCGTCATTGATGGCTATATCGAGGTGCCAGCGGAGGCTTATGGCGACTTTAGCCGGCGCTGGATCGCCGAGGCAGCGCGCGTTCTACGGCCCAATGGCACGCTCTACCTGGTCTCCGGCTATACTCAGCTATATCATGTCATGGCTGCGCTACGCGTCGCGGAGCTTGTCGAAGTCAATCATCTCATTTGGAAATACAACTTCGGCGTCTTCACCCGCACCAAATACGTTTCTTCGCACTATCACATCCTGTACTATGAGAAACCCGGTCCCGGAAAACGCACTTTCAATCTCGCCTGCCGCTATGGGTTGCGAGAAAGCGCGCCCGGCGGTGGTTCGCTCAACTATCAAGACCGGGAGGATGTCTGGCTAATCAACCGTGAGTACAAGCCTGCTCAGGTGAAGAACAAGAATGAATTACCTACGGCTCTGCTGGTCAAAATGCTTCAGTATAGCAGCAACGAGGGCGACCTCATCTGTGACCCGTTCATGGGCGGTTTCTCGACTGCTCGGGTGGCGGTGGGACTCAACCGGCGCTTTGTGGGTTTTGAGCTCTCCGAAACCGCCTTCGATCGGGGTGCAGCGATGATGGAGGGGCTTAGTCCTGGTGCACTATTAGAACAATTGCGCCAACCCCAGGCAAGTACCCTCGCCAATCAAGGGCGCGCCTGGGATGAAACAGAGATTGAGGCAGTCTTGAGCCGATATGATAGCCTTCGCGCTGGAGGAATGACCAAGAAAGCAGCTTTTGAGACCCTATCCACAGAATTTGGACGGGGGCGCTGGGCGCTTGAACGCATTCTGAAACGGCGTGGAGATAACCCGGAGTAAGGCTCTGGTTGTATGGGGCGTCACGAACGGCGCTCAACCCAAAACAAAAAGGGACCCTCAATACCATTCCCTTGCGCAAAATACCCACCTGGACGTATAATCAATATTGGATTGACAACTGTTTCCAGGCGTGCTTCGCGTGCTCCAAGACGCCCTTTGTGCAAATCACGTCAGAGATTCAGCGGAGGACCGTATCCATGAGCGATATTCCTATAGAAGTCTTTTTTATTCCTATTGGGCTTGCTATCATAGGATTGATAGCCTGGCTCATCATCGCGTACCTGCAAGCGCCGGAACAAAAGAAAACAGCGCCAGAAGAAGGTTCCACACATCAGCGCTCTCAAGCCGATGCTCAGCTCGATGTGCTCACCGTGCGTATGAACGATCGCGGTATTTGGGAGATTCTGGTGTATGGCACGCCGTATCGCTCCCTGGCAGCCGTACCCGACCCTGAAGCGCAACAGAAGGTTGTGGATGCATTGAGAATCCTGGCAGGTTTCAGCAAGAGCCATATCCAAAGACAACAAGCAAAGTCCCCTCAGGTAGAACCTGGAGAGCTGGATACCACGGAAGGATTGCCATCTGTTTCAACCGCCGCGCTGCGGGATACGCAACCGCGTCCTGCTGCGACGCCGGTGTTCATGCCACAGATCAACCTTGCTAAGGAAATCGGGGAAATCGTAGAAGACCTTCAAACTCGTGTCCCCTCACTAGCAAAAACGACCATTCGCCTGCAAAATGCATCCGGTGGTGGAGTGTTGTTCGTTATAGATGGACAGCTTTATCAAAATCTGGAGGACATTCCTAATCTGGAAATTCAGGCTTTGATTCGCGCAGCAACGCGGCAGTGGGAAAGACAGTAACCTGAGTCGTGTCACTGATGCCAAACTACCTGGTTCGCTTCGTTCCCGCCAAACCCCCTCAAATGGTCAATCAAGCATTGCGCGCCCTGGTGCGGGATGCCTACAAAAACGTGCCTTACTACCGCGCATTGATGGAGGCAAGGGGTATCACGCCCGACATGATTCAGGGTAGCAGCGATCTTTCTCGCTTGCCCGCGACCTCCAAAACAGCGCTCCTGACCAGTGGTGCGAATGCCTACCTGCACAAACATGCCGATCCAACACGATGCTATCGCACCAGCACCAGCGGATCACAGGGCGTTCCCCTTACCATCAGTTTCAGTAGAGCTGAGGCGCTCTGGCGCAGAGCCATGGTCTGGCGCACCATGATGCGTTATGCGCTGCTTCACCCTCCCCTCACCATCGCTGATGTAGGTCCCATGGCACCACACGCCAACCACCAGTCAGCGAAGGTTGCCGGATGGGTGCGGCTTTTGCGACTGCCGGCAACCATGCCAATCGCAAACCAGCTCAGTATGCTGCTCGATGCGCGCCCGGCGGTCATAGAAGGCTATCCCACCTGCCTGGCATTGCTTGCCGAGGCGCTTGAGCAACGCGGCAGCGTGCCCTGGAGACCCCAGCTCATCGTCTCGCGTGGAGAGGTGCTGCACGCAGAAACCCGCGCCGGTTTGGAGCGCCTTTTCAGCTGCCCGGTAGCCGACCTCTACAACTGCGAAGAGATCGGCAATGTCGCCTGGAGCTGCCCGCATGATCCATGCCACTGGCACATCAACACCAGCACCTGCATCGTGGAAATCGTAGATGCTGGGGACCAACCACTGCCACCAGGCGTTGAGGGGCGCATCCTGCTGACCAGCCTCTTTGGACGCACTATGCCCTTCCTCCGCTACGAGATTGGCGATCGAGCCGCAATGAACGCTCCCACGCGATGCTCGTGCGGTGTTCACGGTCCCACGCTAACCCATCTCAACGGGCGAGATGATGATTTTCTTGTGCTGCCGGATGGTCAGCGTATCTCGCCAAGGATGGCGGCAACCACTGTCGTCAATTGCCTCAAAGCGAGAGACACTGATGCCCACACGCAGCCTATCCGCCAGTTTCAAATCATACAGCAAGGGAACGCACGGCTGACCTTGCGCGTGGTGCTCCATGATGACGAGGTCCGGACACCCGCAGGGCAACCACTCATGGGGCAAGCACTCGCGCAGCAAGCGGCGCTAGCGCTCAGCGCGTTCGGTCTCCCCTGCAACGTGGAAGAAGTCACCACAATTCCCTTTGCCCCCTCTGGCAAGTTCAAGAAAGTCCTCGTCATCCCTTGACCCCGACGCTGTTTCGCGTTACAATGCGCTTCGCATTGGAAGGATGGTCTGCCAGGACATGCTGCCTGACACAAGGTGCCTGGCGCTCCAGGGTGAGAATCTCCCGTGTTAGCCACGGCGAAAGAACTTTCCAGGCAAATTCAATTAGAATGGACCAACGTATGCAGTATCATGTCTGGACTATCGGCTGTCAGATGAATGTTGCCGATTCGCAACGCGTAGCCGCAGGGCTGGAACGCCTGGGTTACACGGCAACAGCCCGCGCAGAAGATGCCGATATTGTCGTCTTAAACACTTGCGTCGTGCGCCAGCAACCCGAAGACAAAGTGGTGGGACGCCTGCAGCAGCTGCGCGCCTTCAAATCGGAGCACCCAGACCGCATACTGGCGCTCATGGGCTGCATGGTTGGCACGCGCGAAAAAGCCTCCCTGGAGCAACGTTTCCCCTGGGTAGATCTCTTTCTGCCGCCTTCCGATCCAACAGAACTATGGGCTTACCTTGCCCAACGCGAAATGCTCGATGAGGCGCAGACACTGATTGCCGATGCGGAGTCCCGCCGCCTGGCATTGGGACGCACCGATACCGTGCTGCCTCCTTCAGAAGAAAGCCGCACAGTGGGCGCATATGTGCCCATCGTGCTGGGATGCTCACATGCCTGCACCTACTGTGTGATTCCCTACCGCCGCGGCGCAGAGCGTAGCCGCCCGCTGGAGACGGTAGTCGCTGAAGCCCGACAACTGGCAGCACAAGGGGTAAAGGAAATCACGCTACTGGGGCAAATTGTGGATCGCTACGGCTATGATTTGCCGGAATTCGCTGGCGCCACAGAAACGCCGCTGGTAACGCTGTTGCGGCGTGTTCACGAAATTGAAGGCTTGATACGCATTCGCTTCCTCACGAGCCATCCCAACTGGATGCGTGATGACTTGCTGGATGCCGTCGCTGCTCTGCCCAAAGTGTGTGAACACATTGAAGTCCCGATACAAGCCGGCGACGATGAAGTGCTGGCACAGATGCGACGCGGCTACACAGTGGATGACTACCGTCGCCTGGTAGCGCGCCTGCGGGAGCGCATTCCGGGCGTTTCCATTGCGACCGATATTATCGTAGGTTTCCCGGGTGAAACGTCCGCACAATTCGAAAACACCCTGGCGTTGCTCGAAGAATTACGACTCGACAAGGCGCATATCGCCCGCTACTCCTCACGCCCGCTCACGGTGGCGACCCGCACCATGCAAGATGAGCTACCCTATGACGAGAAGGAGCGACGAAGGCACCAGCTAGATCAGGCGCAGACGCGCATTCTCAAGCAACTCAACGCCCGCCTGGAAGGACAAGAGGTAGAAGTATTGGTGGAAGGGCAGAAGAAAGACCGCTGGTTTGGCCGCACTCGAACCGACCGGTTGATTTTCTTCAGCGCCGAAGGGGATTGGTTGGGGCGTATCGCCAGACTCAAGGTGACGTGGACCGGTCCCTGGTCATTGATTGGCGAACCGATCCTGGATGAATGCTAGCTTAATTCGATACGGGAATTCAGGAAATGGTAACCGATCAGATTGACCTGCATGCCATGATGCGCGTCTATGCCGAAGAGGCGGTGACTCTGGCGCGTGAGGAATTTGAGGTGGCAATTGATTATTCAGAAATGAGCCTCTCAGATGCCGATCAGATACTCGCTGCCATTCATGATGCTCTGCCAAAGGACACCGGCGGCGACTTCGAAGAGGATAGCCCGCTGCAGCAATGGGTTCAGGAGCTCGCCGTCATCTGGGGTGCTTATCTAGGTGAGGTATTACTGCGTTACTGGCGCGGCGCATGGACGCTCAATGTGCCGGCAGACCACGCTGAGGCAACCGCGGTGCAGATTGGAGATGTTCTCGTCTACCCCATCTCCAAAGTCTACCAACGCCTGGTCTCCGACAAAGATGCCGGGCTAGTCGTCTTTTATGAAGAAGTGCGATGGGAGCTATCCAGAATCACAGGTTGGGGACCACGGGTCACGCCCGCAGTCGCAGGATAGGGTGAATAGTTGGCGATGGAAACCAGCTCGCCAGGGAATTCCCGAGCGCCATCCGCATTTGGTTTCGTTGCACCAGATCAATCGGGAGAGGTATAGATGAACATCGGCATCATTGGCGCAGGCGTTACCGGTTTGACCGCCGCTTACGATCTGACCCGTAAGGGGCATCAGGTTACTCTCTACGAAGCCCGACCTACTATCGGCGGTCTTGCAGCGGGATTCAAAGACGAAACCTGGGATTGGGCGCTGGAGCGTTTCTATCACCATATCTTTGCCTCAGACCGGGATATCATTGCTCTGGTGGAGGAGCTGGGCATTGCCAACACGCTCTTTTTCCCAAGCCCGGTCACCTCGATTCTGAAGGACGGCAGATTCTACCCCATCAACAAGCCATTGATCGGTCCCTGGTTGGAACACCTGCCGCTGGGAAAAACACTCTCCAATTTGGCAGACCTCCTTGCCACGGGACTACGGGTGCTCGCCTTTCGCCCGATCCCCTTTTTGGCACGGCTGCGGGTAGGATTAGTGACCGCTTATCTGCGCTACAACCCCAACTGGCAACGGCTAGAACAGGTGACGGCGGATGAATGGCTATCGCGTGCAGCTGGTCCCCGCGCTTACGAAGCCTTCTGGCAACCCCTGCTGGAGGGAAAATTCGGTCCCTACTATCGTGAGGTCAACATGGCTTGGTTCTGGGCGCGGATCGTCGCGCGGACACCCAAGTTAGGGTACTTCGAGGGCGGGTTTCAAGCCTTCATGGACACGCTCGCGGATAGAGTTAGAGCACAGGGCGGCAAAATCCTGCTGGAGCATCACGTGCGCGGCATCCACCCTACCAGCGAGGGGCAAGTTCGCCTGGAGCTGCGCGACCATGAAGCCATCCACGATCGCGTATTAGCGACCTGCTCACCGCAGATGCTCAAGGAGCGCACGCCAGCCCTGCCAACCTCCTACGCTGCCGGGCTAGAGCAGCTGCTCTCGATGGGCGCCGTAGTGCTGGTGCTCGCGGTCAGAAAGCCGGTGAGCGCCGGACATTACTGGATCAACATTCCTAAACGCGAGGGCTTTCCGTTTCTTGCTTTTGTCGAGCATACCAATTATATCGACCGGCGGTACTACGGCGGCGACACGCTAGTCTATTGTGGCGATTACCTGGAGCCAGGGCACCCTTACTTTGAGCTGGAACCAGAAGCATTGCTTGAGCAGTTCATTCCGGGCATCCAGCGTATCAATCCCGAATTTGACCGCAGCTGGATTCGCAAGATATGGAAATTCAGCGAAACCTATGCCCAACCGGTGCCACGACTCAACCATTCGCAGAACATTCCGCCCCTGGAGACACCTATTGCCAACCTGTTCATGGCTAACATGAGCCAGGTGTACCCCTGGGATCGTGGAACGAATTATGCCGTGGAAATTGGTCGCCGGGCAGCGCGCCTTCTAGGAAACGAAGCCTAATCGCCGTGGCGCAACCAATCCTGAAGTTGGCGCTGCATTCTCCAGCGACGGCGCGTCTCAGGATTGCGCAAAACCAGTTGAAACAACCCGGGACCGTGCGTGCGGAGCAGGTGGAGAATCCGTTTAGGAATCTGTTTGTAACCCAAGGTACCGCCAGAGGTCAACACGTTGTGAACATAGATCAACCATCCCTGTTGCCCTTGCGGTACATCGCGCCACGTTGTTGGCAACAACGCGCCTTTCCTACGGAATAGCGCCTCAAGCGCCTGCGCCAGAATGGCATCTGGAGGCGGTGGAAAACTCGCAGCAAGGGGCAATTCTGACCAGGGTACCCCTTGCACCCAACCCCAAAGCGCCAGCATCAGACGCATGGGCGGTTCAAGGTGCTGCGCCAGCATTTGCTCGCGCAATTGATCCCAGGTAGCACCATCCCAATGCTGAACCCAGAAACCAAAATCAACCAAGGCTCGCAAGCCCACTTCCAAAGTGTGTTTTTCCAGGGCATGAATCGTGAAATAAAGAGCATGATCCACAGGCGACATAGCGGCTATCCCTGGCAGGTCCGGCAAGGGAGACGTTCGTCCCCATAGGGATTCGTCAGCCCGCAATGTCGGGAGTATTTCCAGTTCACTGCAGTGCAACTCCACGCGCAGCCCGCCATCAGGGGCTTGTAAAGGCGGCAAATGTCCCGTGCGCGAATCTGCGGGTGCGGCGATATAACCACGCGCTTCCAGGGCTGTCCCCAGCAATTGCGCGCTTACCTCGGAAGGCGCGAGCAAATCAAGGTCACTAAAAGGGCGCGCTTCTGGAACCGGATAAGCACGAGCAGTAATCGGACCCTTGAGCAGAATCAGCGGTATGGCAAGTTCACAGGAAATGGCGCTGATTTGCCGTAGTTGCTGTTCAGCGCGGATGTGAAAGATTCCCGCATGATAGCGCATATCGCGCAAGCGCGCCTGTAGAGCCGCAGGAAGATGCGGCTCACGTGCCGCGAGAAAAGCGAAGAGTAACCCTATCCCTTGCTGTTTGGCAGAATCAAACAGCGCCTGCCACATTCCAACAGGCGGGGTTGTCCCTCGCCACACATAGGCGATGAGCGCCTCCTCTGAAGGCGTCAATTTCCAGGAGAGAGCGGGGGCGTCACCCATGCGGACTATCGTTTTTTGTAGGGTTTCTAGAAGAGAGCCGCGCCAAAAACGGCGGCAGCAATTGAAACAGAGCCAATAGCACCCACAGCAGCCGTTCCCACCAACGCCCGCTAATAGCAACCATGCCGGCGCAGAATAGAACGAGGCTCAAGGTGACCAGACGACGTAGACCAGGACGCGCCCAAACCACACGGAAACGCACGCCCTCACGCTCTGCCTGCCAGGAGGTCCAGCTCAACAATGCCAACAGGATAGCCAGAGCCAGAATCCACAGGCTGTTGAAGAAAATCCCCTGCACATCAATCATGATGCTCCTTGGGACCATCGCTCCCCTTCACTTCCCATGCAGTGACTGCCAAAATCGCCAGCATTCCCAAAGATGCCCAGAAAGCAATTCCCGGCTTGCTACCGAGCGCAATAGCATCAGTAAGGCCATAAGTATGCAAAGCGATGAGCGCAGCCAGGAACGGCAAGCCCTTTTGGGGGTCGGAACGCCACGCCACACCAAAAGCCACTCCGAGCAATGCCAGGTAAGCAATCAAGCCTGGCAGTCCGATATCCGCTGCCGTCTGGAGGAAGATATTGTGAGCGTGAGCGATATCACTGTCTGGGGGTATCGTAAACAGTGGGTACAACAACGGAACCACCTTGCGCAGCGTCCCCAATCCACAACCGGTGAAGGGGAAATCCTGAATGGCGTAGAGCGCGCGCGACCAAATCTCCAGACGTCCGGAGAAAGATACCTTCCCCGTAAACTCGGTCTCGGTCACCACACTATCGCCCCACACGCGGTCGAGCACCTCTGAGGGAACGCGCGCCACAAATACAGCGGCGCCAAGCACCACCACCGCAACCAGCGCCAGGAGCACCCCACGCAACCAACGCCATTGAGAACGCCACAACACCAGCCCCAATAGCGTCACTGCCCCTGCGGTTCCCCCAATCCAGCCACTGCGAGATTGGGTAATCACCAGCAAGCCGCCGGTAAGCAGTACCGAAAACGCAGCCAACAACAGCCAGGTGAGGTCCAGAGTCCGGGGTCGCAGCGCCCGGGATTTGCCTTGCGATTCAGGCTCGCTCGACCGTGCCCGTAGACGGTTCAAAGCCCACCACAAAAAGCCCAGCGCCAGCGGCAGATAAAGAGTCAGAATGCCTGCCAGCTGATTTGCGCTGACCCCCCCTTCAGGGCTTTCAGGTAAGGTCAACAGGCGCGCCGGTAGCCGTGCAATCAGAGGAGCGATGATAGGAATTTTGACGTAGAATTTGGCGCTCAAAGCGCCCACCGCCGCAATACCTGAACCCAATCCAGTCAAAACCAACACGCCCCAACGCCACCCACCACGTCCCCGCAACGCGGCCATAGCACGGAACAAGCCCAAACCCAAGACCAAACCGGTGGCTTTAGAGAGGGTTACCTCGGGCCACGCAGTCACCAGGATTCCTACGCCGGTAGCAAGGGCGAACAATAGCAGCGCGCCATTAAAGGGGGTGGGAGTCCAGGGCTTGTGGATGAATGCACTCACCAACCAGAACAGCGCCAACACAAGCAGCGCCACTAGCGTTCCCGCAACCCGAAATGTCGGAAAAAGCAGGAAAGGCGCGGAAACTGCCAGCAAGCCCCATTCGAAATAATTGTACACTCGTTGCATCATCAATGACCTACCATGAAATGACCCCTCCCTGGCGCCTGGGTTGGGCTCCGGGAGTTACCACAATCCACCCAAACACCACACTGGCTTAAGCGTCCCGCGATTCTCGCGGCGCAGCCAACGACCGCAAAAGGCCCAACATCGTCGCGCTATCGCCCGCATAAGCAGCCCCAATCAGCTTCTGGATTTGTGCTGCTTTCTCATCTGTGAAAACACTAACGCCATTCTCAGAGACAAAGATTTTCTCGTGAGCCGTGCGGTGATAGGTTTCTTCTTCTAGGAAAAGCTCTTCATAGAGCTTCTCTCCCGGGCGCAATCCCGTGAACACAATCTCGATATCCTGTCCTTCACGCAAGCCCGCCAGGCGAATGAGGTCGCGGGCAAGCTCAACAATCTTGACCGGTTCTCCCATGTCCAGCACAAAGACCTCGCCGCCCTGTCCCATAATCGCGGCTTGCAAGACCAGCTGGACTGCCTCCGGGATCGTCATGAAGAAACGAGTAATCTCGGGATGGGTAACCGTTACCGGTCCTCCCAGTTCAATCTGCTCCTGGAAATACGGCACCACGCTGCCGCGACTACCGAGAACATTGCCAAAGCGCACCGCCACAAAACAACGCCCCGTACGATGCGCTGCCGCCTGCACCAGCTGCTCAGCCACACGCTTCGTGGCGCCCATCACACTGGTTGGACGTACCGCCTTATCGGTCGAGATCATCACGAAAACCTCAACCGCGTGGCTCTCAGCGAGGTCCAGCAGATTGCGCGTTCCAAACACATTGTTGGTCACGGCTTCCTCTGGGTTATCCTCCATAAGGGGCACATGCTTATGCGCCGCCGCATGGAAAATCACCTCTGGCTGGAAACGCTGGAAAACTTGCTCTAAGCGCACGGCTTCACGAATATCGGCAATCACAGGCTGCAAATTTAAGGTGGGGAAATCGCGGCGCAACTCATTCGTGATGCCGAAAATGCTGTTTTCACCATGCCCCAGAAGCACCAGTTGTGAGGGTTCGCAGCAGGCAATCTGCCGGCACAATTCTGAACCGATGGAGCCACCCGCCCCGGTAACCAGAATGCACCTGCCCTTGAGAAGTTTCCGTAGCCCCGAGGTATCGGTGTGGATGGGTTGGCGCGCCAGCAGGTCTTCCAGCTGCACCTTGCGGAAGCGCTGCATTTCCACGCGCCCGCTTACGAGCTGCGACATCCCCGGCAAGATTGACGGTGTCACACCTTCAGAGCGACAGAGGTCTGTAATCTCGCGGATGACACTCGGTGGGGCGCTGGGGATAGCAATAAGGACCTGATCCACTTTCCGCGCGGGGATGAGAGCAGGAAGATCCT